>JAHHRI010000003.1 GCA_020025875.1 Alphaproteobacteria bacterium
ATGTATAGTTATATCATTTGTCGCAACTTGTTGTAATATATAAATAAAGTATCGCAAATATGGAAAAACAACAGTCTATTTTAGATAAAATTCAACTGCCGACTTGTTTGTAAACAGCCAACTGTCAATTTTGATAAAAAGCTTTTTGAATGCTGATAAAAATTTTACTTTAAAGCACAAATCAAACTCTCTCGGACAAATCTCCGATCTTTGAGCTTTTAACACTCTTTCATCAATATATTTCTTAAATGTTATTAATTTATTCAGACGACAAGCTCAAACGGCAGCATTGATCAGTTGTTGCGTATAGCTATGTTTCGGCTGGTTAAAAATATTTTCACAACAACCGATTTCAACCGATTTTCCGTCTTTCATCACCATAATTTGGTCGGACATGGCACGCACAGCGTTCATATCATGCGAGATAAAAAGGTAACTCAGATTCCTTTTTTGCTGAATTTCCAGCAATAATTTTATAATTTGCGCCTGAATCGTAACATCTAGCGCCGATGTCGGTTCGTCTAAAATTAATAACCGCGGTTCTAAAATCAACGCTCTGGCTATGGCAATCCGTTGTCTTTGCCCTCCGGAAAATTCATGTGGATATTTAAAACGATCGTCGGCTTGCAGTCCGGTTTCTGCAAAAACTTGCAAAACACGCTTTTGATGTTCTTCGTGGCTTAAATGCGGAAAATGTATCAGCAGTCCTTCGCTGACAATTTCTTCAATATTCATACGCGGATTCAAAGAGTTGTACGGATCTTGAAATACAATCTGGATGTCTTTGCTCAATTTTCGCCGTGCCTGAGTGCTCAAAGCCCCCAATTCTTGACCGTCAAAACAAATACTCCCTTGAAAACGGGTTAAACCCACGATTGCCGAACCCAAAGTCGTTTTTCCCGAACCGGATTCACCGACAATACCCAGCGTTGTCCCTTGTGCCAATTCAAACGAAACGTTATCAACGGCTTTCAGCTCTTCAACCACCTGCCCCAACCAGTTTTTCTTTATGGGAAAACAAACTTTTAGTTTTTTTGCCTTAAGCAGAATCTTACCTGCTTTACGGGGCTTTTTCATCAACATATGCGCATTAACCAAATCTCGTGTATAAGGGTTGGCGGAGTGTTCAAAAATCTGTCGGACAGATCCGTTTTCTACAATTTTGCCGTCTTTCATCACCAAAACCCGATCGGCTATTTTTTTGATAACAGACAAATCGTGACTGATGAATACGATTGCCATATTTAGTTTTTTCTTTAGCTTATTCAACAGGTTAATTATTTGTTCCTGAACCGTTACATCAAGTGCGGTCGTGGGCTCGTCCGCCAGTAAAATATCTGGTCGGTTGGCAATGGCCATGGCAATCATCACTCTTTGTCGTTGTCCGCCGGAAAGCTCAAACGGATAAGCCTTCATTCTTTTGGCTGCATTTTGGATGCCGGTGAGTTTCAATAGCCGCAAAACTTCCTTTTCTGCTTCTTTTTTATTAAAGCCGCGATGTTGTATCAAACTTTCGGCAATTTGTTTTTCAATCGTATGCAAGGGGTTGAGCGATGACATCGGCTCCTGAAAAATATAGGCAATGCGGTTGCCTCTGATCTTGCGATAGTTTTCATCATCTAATCCGACCAATTCCCGATTTTCAAAACGAATGGAAGTTTGTTTGCCTAATTGTGCCTTGGGATAAGGCAACAAACCGAGTATGGAAAGCGTGGTCACGGATTTTCCCGAACCAGACTCGCCGACAATACCCAACACTTCTCCTCGCGCAAGAGAAAACGAGATATCGTTGACAACCTGATGGTAGCCGCTTTCTCCGCGATTAAACCCGACAGACAGATGTTTTACCTCAAGAATGCCGCTCATCGATGGTTTTTCCTTGTATCAAAAGCATCACGCACGCCTTCGCCGATAAATATCAGCAAAGTCAACAAAAGGGACAACACCAAAAAGATCGAAATGCCGATCCATGGGGCTTGCAGATTGTCCTTTCCTTGCCGTACCAGATCGCCCAAAGAGGGATATTCGTGCGATAGTCCCAGTCCCAAAAAATCAAGCGCCGTCAGTGCGACAACGGCATCTGAAAGAATAAACGGGATAAAGGTAACGGCAGAAACTAAAGCATTGGGCAAAATATGCCGATAGATAATTCGCAAATTGCCGACGCCAAGCACCCTCGCCGCTTTGACAAACTCAAAATTTCTGGCTCGCATAAACTCGGCACGCACCATCCCCGTCAGCGCCGTCCAAGAAAAAAACAGCAAGATGGTCAACAACGTCCAAAATGATGGCTGAAAAATGCTTGAAACAATGATTAAAATAAACAGCTGCGGCAAAGAATCCCAGATTTCTATAAACCGCTGCATCAAAATATCCGGCTTGCCGCCAAAATATCCTTGTATTGCACCGGCTGCAATCCCTATCAACGAAGAAAAAAAGGTAAGCAAAAAGGCAAACACCATAGACAAACGCAAACCGTATAAAATGCGCGCCAAAATATCTCGCCCTTCGTCATCCGTGCCGAGCCAGTGCCGCCGCGACGGAGCGGCAGGCGTCGGTTTGTCCATTTCCATGTCGATGGTATTAAACGAAAAAGGTATCGGCGGCATAAACAGCCAGCCGTTATTTTCAATGTTTTGGCGCAGATAGGGATCGGCATAATCGGCAGGCGTCGGAAAATCTCCGCCAAAATCAAGATCGGTATAAGTTTTTAGCAAAGGAAAATAGAATTCTCCCCGATATTTAACCAGAAGCGGTTTGTCGTTGGCTAAAATGTTGGCCATCATACTGATGGCAAGGATTGCCAAAAACACAATCAGCGAGATTTTTGCACGCCGATTGCAACAAAACACACGCCATTTGGAAATTGACACCCCTGCCCCGCTTTGATTATTCTGCCGCAAGAGATCCCTCGCTTATGGTTGCGGCCAGCGGTTCTGTTTTCTGTTCCTCGCCGAGTTGAATTTCCTTATCGGTTACTTTTTGCTGCAAAACTTTTTTTTCTTCAAGCGGTTGCAAAACCGGAGCCGCGGCAGCAACCGGCGTTTCCGAAGCTTTAAGCGGCAGCAAGGAAGTTGTCAACGGCGAAACAAGCGGAGCATGATAGTTGGCTTTGTTCCATTTTTTGTACCACTGATTAAATTCCTGCAAAGATTTCTGAGCAATGTTGTTGGTAAAGCGAACATTTTCAACGGATTGTTTAATCGCCTTCTTGGTGCTTTTTGACAATTTTGTCCGCCCAAATTCCGTACATTTCGGACCTTGGTTAAACAGGTTGTTCAAAATTTCCTCCACCGGACAGATAGACTTGTTGATGACAAATCTTTTGCTTTCGGACGCTCTGACAGCCAAAGCAACCATCTGCGCGTTGCGGAAGCGATCGGAAAGATTTTGGTTGTCCGTTCCGACCAGATCGTCCATGCCTGACAACCCTTCAATGATGACCGTTGTTTTTTCGCCGTCGGGCATTTTATCGATTGCCTGCATCATTTTTTCCAACTGTCCGAACAAGCACATGGTTTGCTTGATATTGGCGTTTCGCTTTTCGAGCAAGCCTTTGTTGTCAACCCACGGCTGATAGTGTTTCGGCAGCCATTCCGCCATCGGCTTCAAACGGCACATATCATCATAGACAAACATATCTGCCGGCAAGTCAAGATAAACGAAATATGCGTTGTTGCCTTTGTCTTTCGCCATATCGTCGAGCATCAAGTCCAAATTTTTGAAAGAATTAAGAACATAAAGCTTTTTGTAACTGGTGCCGATCAACGGTGTTTTTGACGGATTATATAACGGCTTCAGATATCCGTATATTTTTCCCATAAAGGCTTCATTGTTAAACCACCCCGTGCTTTCCAGCCACTGCGCAAACAACATCTGCATTTTTTCTGCGGTTGTCAGTTTGGGCTGATCAATATTTGCCGGAAAGTTGATTTTGCTTATACAGCGATCGACAACATTGGCATTGTTTTGCTTGCACAAATTGATGCCGTGAGATTGATAAGCGCTGATTTTAAAGCCTTTTTTCTTTAATTGCTCATAAACGTGGTTATCTTTCAAATAAGCTTCAAAATCTTCCCGATTTTTGAATTGCCAATAGCCTGCTTTCAAAACCTGATTTTGCAGAAAAGAAATTTTTTCGTCAGCCGTATAGTTCAAACTGCGTGCCGCGTTGATAAATCGGTTGCCATTGGTGACATAAGCATTTGGATATAGGCGAAAATCATTTTTGGCATAAAAAGCAAGCATAATCTGCATCAGCTGTTTTTTATACAATTCGGCGGCTTCGGTATTGTCCAAACTATTGATGTAGCTATAGGACGGAGCATTGGCAATCATGATTGTTACCATTTTTTCGCCGCTGTTTTTGCTTTCGGCAACCGCCGTTTTCATATCCGGATCAGTAACAAACTCGCTTCTTTCCATATTTTGATTAATCAAAACGGCACCAAAGCAAAAAACCGATACCATCACCAAAAGGGCTTTGTATCTTTTGGGCGTAAGCGCCAAAACGGCAAACACCGACACTCCGGCAGCCACCGCGCCCAAAGTTCCCGAACTGCCAACGGCACCGTCCATGTTAAAATTGGCAAACTGATTGATGACGGCATAAGTGCAAAAGCCGGTTGCAAGTCCTGTCAGCAAATATAAGATAATGCTAAGAAACGACAAACAGAAATAAAGCGCAATCACCGCACCGGCAACACCTATCAACAGGTAAAGAACTTCCGGCCGCAAGTTGTTGCCGCTAAAGATGGTAAACGGCCCCGAAGAAGCAAAAAGAACCAGATCGATCCCTAAAACGGAAATGGTAATCAGGCAGCAGGCAAAAAACATAAACAGATAGTTTAAAAAAGAGCTGTTAGCGTTTTTTTTCTTATTTTTTCGCGTTTTAAGGCGCACGTCTTGCATCGGCATTTCTTCGATACGTTTATCCATAATAACATCATCCATCGGTCGCTTCCTTGCACAACATTTTGTTAATATGGAAGTATATAAACATACTCATAACAATATTTAAAGCAAAAAACCCCAAGATTGCACAATCCTGAGGTTTTTCGGCATTTTTTTTGAATATCGAATTATCTGGAGTAAAATTCGATAACCAAGTTTGGTTCCATAACCGATGCATAAGGAACATCATCAAACTTCGGAACAAAAGCATATTTAACGCCGAACTTAGAATCGGCTTCCAGATAGGAAGGAACTTCGTGCAGGTTAGATTCCAGCGCAGCAGTTACCATCGGCATCTCGCGAGATTTTTCTTTAATCGAGATAACATCGCCAACTTTAACCATGTAGGAAGGAATGTTCACTTTTTTACCGTTAACAAGAATATGTCCGTGGTTGACAAACTGACGAGCAGCAAAAATAGTCGGTACGAACTTAGACTTGTATACCAAGTTATCCAAACGAGATTCCAGAATGCCGATCAGGTTTTCTGCGGCGTCGCCACGTCTTCTGATTGCTTCAACATAATATTTGTGGAACTGTTTTTCAGAAACGTTGCCGTAATAGGTTTTCAATCTCTGCTTTGCCTGCAACTGTACACCGTAGTCGGTCAGTTTTTTCCGGCGGGCACCGTGTTGTCCCGGACCATATTCACGCTTCAGCAGCGGGCTTTTGGGATCGCCCCACAGGTTGGCATGCAAGCTGCGGTTTGTTTTTTTCTTTGCTTTTACAATACTTTTCATTAAAGTTTATCCTTAAATTTATTTATGTTATTGTCCCGGTAGTCCCAAACAAACATTTGGGCGGGGCAGAAAAAACGGCCCTCTTTTCCGGAAGTGAGTGCAATTTAATATAAAACGAAAGAAAAATCAAGCATTATCTTATGCAAAAAGGCTCCGGAAAATCCGAAGCCTTTTTGCTTTTTCGAGCAGCATTTAGAAATAAGATTGATCACCGATATAAACCGGCTGGTTGCGCACACTTTCCGGCAGCTGACCGGTAAAAAAATGTGTTACCAACACATGACGTTTCAATATCGGATCGGCCAGCGACAAATCCAGCGACGGCAACACAACTTCAAAAGCGACCACCTCTTTTAGGTGACGGCGCACTTCTTCGGGCAGCTGACACAACACTTCCTTAACCGTCGGTTTGACAATCGTCGGGTAAGAATAGCTGTGATAGGTATCTGCCGAACAAAGATAGCGCAGTCCTTTTGCCTGAAGATTTTTTTGCGGGCAGAAATAGAAACTACGACTGTCAACCGGCAGCGGTTCGATAAAAAACAATCCGTCGGTTTCCGGTTCGCCGCAGAATATGGCGTTGAAATGCCCACCGTCAAAACGGCAAACAGGTTTGATGTTTCTGGCAAGAAACAACAGTTCTTCGCGGGAAAATTCTTGTTCACGGCAATCCAGATATTCTTTTAGTGCTTTTTTTTGTGCCAATGGCTGATGATTCAGATCTTTTGTCTGCGCCATCTCGTTGATTTTCTTTTCCATAAATTCATATTTTAAAGATGAAACAATAAAGATTAATAATTATTAAAACTTCTTTTAAATATACGGGCGCGACCTATAAAGTCAATATTTTTTTATCTCTTGGAGTTCTTTGGGCGTTACAATACCGCCGGAGATGACAAATTTTAAACCTTCCTCAACCGTCATTTCCAAAAACACCAAATCTTCTTTGGGTACAAAAATCAAAAAACCGGAAGTCGGGTTAGGCGTGGTCGGGATAAAAACATTAACCATATTCCGATCAAGAATGCGCTTAACTTCGCCGCCGGTAGCGGTACTGACAAATCCCAAAATCCAGATCCCCTTGCGCGGATATTCGAGCAGCACCACTTTGCTGAAGGCCTGACTTTTGTTTGAAAGAAAAGTCTCAAAAACTTGTTTCAGTAAAGAATAAATACCGGAAATGACCGGCATTTTTTTGACCATCCAATCTCCGAGGCGCACAAAAAAGCTGCCGATGAAGCCAGCGGCAAACATACCGATCAAAATCAGCGAAACAATAAGGATAACCACGCCCAACCCCGGAATGGTAAACGGCAAATCTTCATAATACGATTTTAACTGCGGCGGCAGCAGACGCCCGACACCGTCGTCAATCCAAAAAATAACTTTATAAGCCATGTAAAAGGTGATGGAAACCGGTGCGGTAACCAAAATACCCGTAAAGAAATAGGCGCGCAGCTTGGCGCCGAGTTTCATAAACACGCGGTGCTCTTTTTCTTGAAGATGTCTGATGTTTGCGGCTCTTGCCTTCAGTTCGCTGTTTTTGTGTTTGCGTTTTCTTGACATCGGTCATTTATCCTTTCATGGCATCTTCAATAATAAACTGCGCCTGCGTGCGCCCTTTCCACGTATCTTTTCTCAAAGTTCCCGCCAAGTTGAAAAGCTCCCCCCGATGATTGAGCAGAGCTTTGCCCAGTTCTGAATCGGCAGCTCTAAAAGCGATTGCCTTGAGGCTGCCACCGGCAAAAGCGCCGAGAATGCAACGCACATGCCCGCTGCCCACAATATCGGAGCGAATGATCCTTACCCCGCCGAGCATCAGCCGCGGTTCGGGATTGCCGGCGCCGAAGGGTTCCAGCAACGAGAGTTTGTCGGCAAACTCCGGGGTGGCTGCCGCCATGCCGATCACCCCGTCAATCTTAAGCGTGGGGACGATTTTTTCTTTCCCCAAGGCCTGCTCCGCATATTCTCCGGCAAAACGCCGAAAAGCCTCAATGTTTTTTTCTTCCAAAGAAAAACCTGCCGCCATATTGTGTCCACCGCCTTTGGTCAGCAGCCCTTTTTCTTTGGCAGCCATAACCAAAGCACCGATATTGAGCCCCGATACCGATCTGGCCGAGCCTTTAACTTCGTCATCTTCAACCGACATCACAAACGCCGGCAGGTTGTAACGCTCTTTGAGCTTTCCTGCCACAATACCGATCACCCCTTGGTGCCAGTCATTTCCATAAACGAAAGCAATCGGATAAGGTTGCGGCGATCCTTCGAGAAGTTCAATGGCTTGCAGCAAAACATAGGCCTCAATTTCCTTGCGTCGGTCGTTAAATTCATTGAGATTTTCGGCCAACAACGCTGCTTGCAAATCATCGGTTGCGCACAATAGACGGCAACCGGTGGAAGCCTTGCCGACACGCCCGCCGGCATTGATCCGCGGCCCCAGCACAAAGCCCAGATGATAGGCGGACGGCGCCTCTTGCAACATAGCCTTGTCTGCCAGAGCCTTCAGTCCGCGATTTTGCCGTTTTGCCATCACTTTCAACCCCTGACGAACAAAAGCACGGTTCAGCCCAAGCAGCGGCACCACGTCGCAAACCGTGCCCAGTGCCACCAGATCAAGCCATTTTGTCAAATCAGGTTCCGGACGGTTTTGGTAAAAGCCGCTTTTTCTCAATTCGCGATTAACCGCCACCACGGTCAGAAAGACAACCCCGACGGCTGCCAGATATTTCAAATGGGGATATTCGTCACTTTCGTCCAGCCGCTTGGGATTGACCACCGCATATATATCGGGCAAGCGAGTTTCCGCCTCGTGGTGATCGAGCACAATCACATCCATGCCTTTGTCTTTTGCATATTCCAAAGTTTCAAAAGCCGTGGTGCCGCAATCGGTGGTTATCAGCAGCTTAATCCCCATATCGGCAAATTTGTCGATGGCCGTTTTGCTTGGCCCGTAGCCCTCCTCTCTTTCGGGAATATGAATGGGGGCTTCGCTGCCGACGGAGAGCAAAAACAATTTCAGCAAAGAAGATGAGGTTGCCCCGTCGACATCATAGTCTCCGATAATGGCAATCGGCGTGTTTTCCTTAACGGCGTCGGCCATTCTTAAAGCTGCTTTTTGCATATCTTTCAGAGAAAAAGGATCGGGCATCAGGTTTTGCATTTTGGGCTGTAAAAAGTTATCGACTTGGTCGTCGGCAAGCCCTCTGGCGTCCATGACGGCGGCAATGGGCAGCGGCAAGCCATAAAGCATGGCAAGCCGCTCCGCAACATCTTCACGGTAAGCGGCAAATTTCCAAATATTGCCGCCTAAAGACAGGCTGTTTTCAAAATCAATGTCCAAGGTGTTTTTTTCTCCAATGTCGGTTGTTCCCAAAATCCGACAATTTAAACTATAACTTTTTTAACTTAAGAATGGCGAGAACTCAAGGACAAAAGTGGGAAAATAAAAAACTTTTTAAAAATCAGTTTGTCTTTTTAAAAATATTGGTATACTATTTTGGATAGCTGAAAACGGAGGAACAAACAATGTCAAAAATATTAAAACTTTTTATGATGCTTCTGCTCGTGGCCGCCTGTTCCGAAAAGGATAATCGGGAAGAACTGACCATTACCGATTCCGAGGGTAACAAAACCGTTTACAAAGTAGAACTGGCACAGTCGAAAGAACAACTAGTTACCGGTCTGATGAACAGAACCGCGCTTGATGCCGATGCCGGCATGATCTTTGATCTGTCCGGTTTCAACAATGTGCCTACGGCCATGTGGATGAAAGACACCAAAATTGCGCTTGATATGTTGTTTATAGACCAAGACGGGATGATCTACTGGATCTTTGAAAATGCCGAACCGGATTCCGTGAAAATGATTGTTGCTCCCTACCCCGCCGCCGCCGTGCTGGAAGTTAATGCCGGTGATGCCAAGGCTAAAGGAATTAAAATCGGCGATATGGTAGAGTATAAACTGTTCTCTGCCCCCAAAGCCGCTGCGGAAGTTGAGACGGTATCCGAAAAAGCAACCGCGGGCGACATCAAAGAACAGCCTCAGGTTGAAGCGGTAGCCGAAGAAAACAAGCCGGAACCGGAAATGACCGACAAAATTGAGGTAGAACCGGCTCCGGCAGAAACGCCGATTGTCAAAGAAGAAGCCACTGAAGAAATGGCAGTAAAAGAAGAAGTTAAAGAAGAAACTGCTGCCGCCGAAAAAGCAGAACCGGTTAAAGAAGAAGCTCCGGCTCAAGAAGAAGTGGCAGCCGAAAAATAAATAACAACTGTCTGTTATCGCAAACAATCCCCGAAAAATGTTTTTTCGGGGATTGTTTTGTATCTACCGACATTAACCGCCTTTAGTCTGTTTGTGTAAGAAAGCTTTGTAAACTAAAACGGCAATATGCCGAGAGATGTCATCGGGCTTGTCAAATAGCGCCTGATCATCAAAAACGTTTACAGCTGTGTGAACGTTTGAGCGAAACAAAATTACAGCCGATTGATTTTGCCAACCCAATTTTTTATGGTTTCGAGCCGAACGGCATAACGACTCAATTCTCCCTCAATCAGCAACCGTTGATCGGGGCGTACTTTTATTTTTCCGAAGGAGCGTGCCACCAGTTCCACCAGTTTATCCGGCGAGCGGAAAATGTTGTTATAAAAAGTAACTAAAAACCCTTTGTCACCGGCATCTATTTTTTCGATATTGGCGGCTTTGCATAATTGTTTAATTTCAACCGTTTTCAACAAGTTTTCCACTTCTTGCGGAATGGCGCCGAAACGATCGGCCAATTCTTCCCGCATATCAAGCAACGCTTCCTGAGTTTCCAGCCCGCCGATACGTTTGTACAGCCCCAACCGCACGCCGAGATCACGAACATAGCTCTCCGGAATCATAATCGGAACACCGGTAACAATCTGCGGACTCCAGCCGCTGTCTGCCTTATTGTTTTCATCTTCGACGGCACCCGCCTTAATACGGGCTATTTCTTCTTCCAGCATATGGTGGTAAAGAGCAATACCCACCTCTTTGATGTGTCCCGATTGTTCTTCACCCAACACATTGCCGGAACCGCGAATATCCATATCGTGACTGGCCAGAGAAAAGCCCGCCCCCAAAGTGTCCAAGGCCTGCAAAATGCTCAACCGCCGTTCGGCAATGGGTTTTAATTTTCTTTGCGCCGGCACCGTAAAATAGCAATAACCGCGCACTTTCGAACGACCGATTCTGCCTCTTAGCTGATAAAGTTGAGCCAACCCGAACATATCTGCACGATAAACAATCATGGTATTGACCGACGGCATATCAATCCCCGATTCAATAATGGTTGTCGAAAGCAAAATATCTCCTTTTTGATCGGCAAAATCATTCATCACCTCTTCCAGCTGCTTAACGGGCATTTGCCCGTGGGCAACCAAAATCTTGGTATCCGGCGCCAACTCCTGCAACAGGTCATACACATGGGCAATGTCGGAAACCCGCGGACAAACGACAAAAGTCTGACCGCCGCGCATTTTTTCGCGGATGATGGCTTCTTTAATCATCACGCCGTCAAAAGGCATAACAAAGGTGCGTGCCGCCAACCGATCAACCGGCGGAGTGGCAATGATGGATAGTTGCTTAACGCCGGTTAAGGACATTTGCAATGTTCTTGGGATTGGCGTAGCCGTCAGCGTCAGCACATGGACATCGGCTTTCAGCCCTTTCAATTTTTCTTTGTGGGCAACGCCGAAATGCTGTTCTTCGTCAATAATCAGCAGTCCCAAATCGGCAAACTCGATACTGCCCGAAAGCAGTGCGTGCGTGCCGATGACAATATCCACCGCCCCGCTTTTCAGCCCCTCTTTTGCTTTGCGCGCGGCAGCCGGTGTCTGCAGTCGAGACAGCATACACACATTGAGCGGAAAACCTGCCATGCGTTGCTTAAAGTTGTGATAATGCTGCCGTGCCAACAACGTCGTCGGCACAATCAGAGCCACCTGCGCGCCTGCCATTGCCACTGCAAACGCCGCTCGCAAAGCCACTTCCGTTTTGCCGAAACCGACATCACCGCACACCAACCGATCCATCGGTATTCCTGCCGACAGATCACTCAGCACGTCGCTGATTGCATTGAGCTGATCTTCGGTTTCGTTGTAAGGAAAACCGGCGCAAAATTCATCATAAAGCCCCTCCGGCGCAATATAAGTTTCCGCCTTTCTCAGTTGTCGCTGCGCCGCAATGGCAATCAGCTTTTCGGCAATTTCGTGAATCCTTTTTTTGACTTTTGCCTTTTTGGCTTCCCAAGCCGCACCGCCCAAGGTGTCAAGCTGGATATTATCATCGTCGATCCCATAGCGGGAAACGGTTTCTATATTTTCAACCGGCACAAAAAGTTTATCTTCGTTGGCATAAATAATTTTCAGGCAGTCGTGCGGCGCACCTCCCGCCGTAATGTTTTCCAGCCCCATAAACCGACCGATACCGTGTTCAATATGCACCACCAATTCCCCGACATTGAGTGAGGAAATATCGGCAATAAAATCTTTTGATGTTACTTTTTTGCCGGTTCGCCGGTTTTGTCGCGCCCCTAAAATATCTTGTTCCGCCACCAAACAAAAACCCTGCCCGCGAAAACCGTGCGGCAAGGGCAACACCACCATGGCCACCCGATTGGCAACCGACTTATCCAAAGCCTGTTGCCAGTTCTCGGCAAAGGTAAATTCAAGACCGGTATAGGGACTTTCGTTTTTGGCATCGGAAATCAACGAAAACAAACGTTCTCGCGAACCGGAAGTATAACAACAAATAATCTTTTTTAATTTGCCATATTCGCTGAAATAGGCCAAAAGATCGTGGTAAACCTGTGCGGCATTAACATTTTTGGCAGCGGAAAAATCTCGTCCGGGCAGCACGCCGCTGTCTTGGTTGCTGTCTGTTTGCGGCAGGTTAAGTCCGGTCAGCGTCACGGCGCGCCGTTTTTCAACCATTAAAGAAAACTCATCGGCGGCAAGAAACATCAGCTCCGGCATAACCGGACGATAAACATCTATTTCGGCAGAATTTTTAACTTTGAGAGCCTCTAACCGAGATGTGTAATGATCGGCAATGCTTTCGCTTTTGGCAGCCAAAGCCGCATCAACATTGCGCCCCATCACAATTTTAGCCCGCGGCAGATAGTCAAACAGGCTCGGCAGCGGTTCTTCGTAGAAAAACGGCAGCCAGTTTTCTATCCCCATGTATTGACGCCCTTCGGATACCGCTTCGTAAATTTCGTCGTCTTTAAATGCCGCGCCGAAAGCTTCCCGATAGCGGCTGCGAAAAGTTTTGACGGTGTTGTCGTCTAAAACCACTTCACCCGCGGCACGGAACAGATAGCTCTTTTTTTCACCGCTGGTACGTTGGCTCAACACGTCGAAAGTGCGAATTTTTTCCACTTCATCGCCAAACAAGTCAATACGCAAAGGATCTGTCGTTCCGGTTGGAAAAATGTCGAGAATATCTCCCCTGACGGCATATTCTCCGGGCTCCATCACTTGCTCAACCCTGCTGTAGCCATTAATCGACACATAATGCAAAAAAGCGTTAAAGTTCAAAGACTGACCGACTTTAACTTCTTTCATCGAATTAAGAAAAATTTTCTTCGGCGGCAACTTTTGCAAAACCGCGCCGATACTGGCGGCAATAATCCGCGGTTGTTTTGTTTGCGGAGAAAAAGCAAGAGTGCTGAGCGTGTCAATGCGGCGGGCAACAATATTTACATTGGGCGAAACCCGATCATAAGGCACGGTGTCCCACGCCGGAAAGCGCAAAATCTCCGCCTGCGGCAGCAAGCTTTGCAAAATATCGGCATTTTGTTCCAACGCCACGCCGTCGCTTGCAATATATAAAATGTCATCTTCGCTCTGTCGCCAAAGATCTGCCACCGCAAAGGGCTCAAAGCCTTCGCTTACGGAAGAAACGGAAACCAGATATTGATCGGAGTTTTTTGCCATAACCTTATCTTCTTATTTACATCTCCTACAAAAATATATACAATTACCGCCGATAGCAACCTTTTTTTTAAGGTAGGAGCTTATGCGGCCATCTTTTTTATATCCCTTTTTTGCATCTCCCTCATCTTTGCGCGGTGTCGGTGAAAAATCGGCAGCGCTTTTAGAAAAACTCGGCATCGAAAAAACAGTCGATCTGCTCTGGCACTTACCTTATGCCGTTCATGTTCGCCATCGGGCAACATCTGTCCGCAGTCTCAAAAACGGAGAAATCAACACCATAAAAATCCGTGTTGTTGAACATATCAGCCCCAAAAGCAACCGCCACCCCTATCAGGTTTTGTGTAAAGACAAGGAGGAAAATGAACTGACCTTGGTCTTTTTTAAAGCCTATCCCGATTTTATCCGCAAAAACCTGCCCGAAGGCAGCGAGCGTCTGATCAGCGGCAAAACGGAGCTGTTTAACGGCTGCTGGCAAATGAGCCATCCCGATTATATTGTCATGCCGGAAAACGATCGGCAAATTCCGGACATAGAGCCGGTTTACGGACTGACCGCCGGCATCAGCAACAAATTTATCTGCCGGTTGATTGGTCATGCGCTGGCGGCAATGCAACCGCTCCCCGAATGGTTGGAGCCCAATCATCAAAAAGCCCTCAACCTGCCATCTTTTGCCGAAGCTTTGCAACAGGTGCATCACCCCCGCGGCAGTTGCGATCTGCTGCCTACAAGCGCCGCCCGTATGCGACTGGCTTACGACGAACTGCTGGCCAACCAACTGTCGTTGGCTCTGGTGCGGAAAAAAGTAAAAAAACAAGCCGGTCGCCAAATTGCCGGCAACGGCTTGCTCCGACAAACAATCTTGGAACAACTGCCTTTTTCGCTCACCGACGCACAAGCAAAAGTCTTGTCAGAAATCTACCGCGATCAGGCAAGCGAAAGCCGTATGTTGCGTTTGTTGCAAGGCGATGTCGGCAGCGGCAAAACCATCGTTGCGCTGCTTACCATGCTCAACGCCGTTGAATGCGGCGCCCAAGCGGCCATTATGGCGCCAACGGAAATTCTTGCCAAACAACATTTTGACACCATTGCGCCGCTTTTAGAAAAAATCGGTCTTAATGCGGCTCTTTTAACCGGTCGCCTCAAAGGTAAAGCTCGTACAAAACTGTTAGAGGAGCTAAAAGACGGCAAAATAAACATTCTGATCGGCACCCATGCCCTGTTTGTCGAAGATGTGGCGTTTGCCGATCTTGCCTGCGTGGTAATTGACGAACAACACCGTTTCGGCGTTCATCAACGCCTAAATCTTTCCGACAAAGGCAACCGTGCCGATATTTTGGTCATGACCGCCACCCCCATTCCGAGAACTTTGATACTAACCGCTTTCGGCGATATGGAATATTCCAAAATCGACCAACTTCCCGCAGGGCGAAAACCGGTGGACACCAGAGTGATGCCGCTTGGCAAAATTGATGACATCATTCCTGCCGTTAAACGCAAAACAGAAAAAGACGAACGGATATATTGGGTATGCCCGCTGGTTGAAGAATCGGAAAAAATAGACATTGCCGCCGCCGAAAAACGCTTTGAAATTTTGCAAAAGACTTTTGGCGATCAAGTCGGTCTGGTTCACGGAAAAATGAAAGAAAAGGAAAAAGAGCTTGTGATGGAACGCTTTAAAAGCGGTGAGATTAAATTGCTGGTTGCGACCACCGTCATAGAAGTGGGGGTTAATGTACCGGAAGCCACCGTCATGATTATTGAACATGCGGAACGTTTCGGATTGGCGCAACTTCACCAGCTGCGCGGACGTGTCAAGCGCGGAAACAAACCCGCCAGCTGTATTTTGCTTTACGGTTATCCGCTGGGAGAAACTTCCCGTGCGCGGCTCAACATTATGCGTGACACCGAAGACGGTTTTTTAATTGCGGAAGAAGACCTAAAACTGCGCGGTGGCGGAGAAATTCTCGGCACCCGTCAGAGCGGTGTCGAACAATTCCTGTTGGCAGAAATGCCCGAACATCAAAATCTGCTGATAACCGCCAACAAAGACGCACAAATGATTGTGGCCACAGATCCCGATCTTTTGGGGCCTCGCGGACAGGCTCTGCGCACCCTGCTCTATCTGTTTGAACGTAACCATGCCGTCAAGACATATCTTGCGGGATAATCCTCTTACCGATCGGCACCAAGATCACTCTGGCAGCAGATTGGTTGCAGGGTTGTGTTTGGTGGCAAAATCTTTGACCAAAAAAGTTGTAACCGGAGCTTTTGAATATTTTTCAAATAATATCCCATGCCCAAGGCAAAGTCCGACAATAATATTCAATTCGCAACCTTGAGCGTTCAGATATTCTGCTTGTGACAAAGGATCGCAACTCGGTCCCCGTAAACTTTCGTTAAGTTCGCAAGCTTTCAGCCCGCTTTCCTTACAGTTGATGCTGTAGACCTCAAAGCCGGCTTCCTCCAACAGCTGCGCCAGCCGCGTGCCGTAAGCAACCACACCGGTGCAAGTGGCAATCCCCAACTTTCGAAAACCGGAAAGATGGCAAAAATCAATCAATTCCCGTAATCTTGATTTATTTAAGGATTGGGCGGCAATCAGCATCTGTCGCTTATCTTCATCAGAATAATGGTGTGTCATCGCTTAAAATCTCCTCGCAAAGTCATAATCATTATATTAGTACCCTCGCTGTCAACCGGAAACAAGTTTTTTTTGTCGGTTTTCTCTTTTTTACGGTGAACATACCGTGCTTTTTCTTTGTTATGGCTTGCCGTTTTCTTTGAGCGGCAACACAATTTAAAGCGTTTGCAACCACGGTTTTCGCCTGCTTAGGATCGGTGTCGGCGTATTGTCATTTTGCCGCCGATGACAAAACAAAACCCCGAAAAACGGGGTTGTCTGTTTATTGATCCAAAAACGAACGCAGTTTGCGTGAACGGCTTGGGTGTTTGAGCTTGCGCAGGGCTTTGGCCTCAATTTGCCGAATACGCTCACGGGTGACGTTAAACTGTTGTCCAACTTCTTCCAGCGTATGATCGGTATTCATTCCAATACCGAAACGCATCCGCAAAACACGTTCTTCACGCGGCGTCAGCGAAGACAAAATCCTCGTGCAGGTTTCTTTCAAGTTGGTATGGATTGCGGAATCCAACGGCTGCAGGGCACTCTCGTCGGGAATAAAATCACCGAGTGAAGAATCTTCTTCATCACCGACGGGCGATTCCAAACTAACGGGTTCTTTGGCAATTTTCATCACCTTGCGCACTTTTTCAAGCGGCATAGACAGCCGCGCCGCCAATTCCTCCGGCACGGGTTCGCGTCCCATTTCCGAAAGCATCTGTCGCGATGTCCGCACCAGTTTATTAATCGTTTCGATCATATGGACGGGAATGCGAATTGTTCTTGCTTGGTCAGCAATCGAGCGGGTAATTGCCTGACGGATCCACCATGTGGCATAGGTCGAAAACTTATAGCCGCGGCGATATTCAAACTTATCAACGGCTTTCATCAAGCCGATGTTTCCTTCCTGAATCAAATCAAGAAACTGCAACCCGCGATTGGTATATTTTTTGGCAATGGAAATCACCAGCCGCAAATTGGCTTCAATCATTTCTTTTTTGGCACGTTCGGCTTCTCTTTCGCCTTTTTTGATGGTATCGACCATCCGTCGATATTCGGTAATCGGCAGCCCGCATTCTTGCGCCATGCGTGCAACGCTGTCACGCAATTCTAAAACCTCAACGCCATACTTGGCAATAAACTCCTGCCAATGTTTGTCTTTTTTGTTAGAAACATTTTCCACCCAGTTGGGATCCAGTTCCGACTTTTGGTACACCTCAAGGAAATTTTCGCGCTTAATTTTGCACGCCATGGCATAGCGCAACAATTTTCCTTCCAAGCCCATCAGTCGCTTGTTAATACCGTTTAACTGTTCCACCAACTGTTCAATTCTCACGCTGTTGAGGTGGATTGAACTCATCAGTTCAACCAGTTCTTTCTTAACTTGAACATATTTCTTTTCCACGGCAGGTTTAATGCTTTTGCCGGCAAGAATAGATTCCACCCGCTGGCTTTGAATTTTCTTCAAATCATCATAGTAACTGGAAATTTTGGTAAGAATTTCCAACACCGGTTCCCACAAGGCTTCTTCCATGGCAGAAACGGAAGCAGAAGAATGCCCGCTGCCGGCGTCATCCGTATCGTCTTGATGTTCGCTGCCATCGGTTGCATCGTCGTCACTTTCATCATCAATATCGGCAACGTCTTCATCTTCATCGGCACCGCCTTCATCATCAACGGCGTCTTCCAGATCCATGTCATCTTCCAGATCTTCGTCAATATCATCCAGATTTTCTTTCTTTTCCAGTTCGGCAACCACTTTTTCCAAACTGTCAACCGGTGCGCTCTCCTCATCTTCATAAACCAGCGCTTCGGGATCGTCGCCATACATCATTTCCAGATCGACCACATCTCTGAGCTGCATTTTTCCCTGCATCAGGTCATCTCGCCAACCGGCAATGGCCTTAATTGTCATCGGACTTTCGCACAAACCGTCAATCATAACCGTTTTGCCTGCCTCAATACGCTTGGCGATGGCAATTTCTCCCTCTCGGGAAAGCAGCTCGACCGATCCCATCTCTTTTAAATACATACGGACCGGATCATCGTAACGCCCCATTTCCTTTTCGTCAAAGTTGCCGGATTCTTCATAACTTTCGTCATCTTCGGCTTCTTCTTCGGGCTCAAAACTATCCGCGCCCGATTCCGAAATAATGCTGATCCCCATATCGGAAATTTCCGACATAATATCTTCAATCTGTTCAGAAGACTCTTTATCTGACGGCAGGGCTTTGTTAAGTTCCTCCACCGTAATATAGCCGCGGGCCTTACCTTTTTCGACAATCCGCTTGATGGCGCTGCCCAAAGTGTCAATCAGCGGGGCATCCGCTGCACCTGCTTCATAAAAGTCTTGGTTTTCTGTGTCTGACATATTTTTTCCCAAAAATCGATTTTCAGCCGGACATTGCATCCGGCAAACAAGTTGCTAGCGGCTCTTTTTTAGAGTTTTATTGTCAATTTGTCAACAGTAGTATTTATAAAAAATTAACCTTTTACCCCAAAACAACCCAAACAAAGTAAGCGTATCAGCCGTTTTCGGCCTAAAGGAAAGAATCTGCCCGAAGCAGGGTTTCTCTCTCTTTTTTGAGCATTTGATAACGCCGATAGGTGTCATCGGAAAACGACTCGGCGGTTTCAATCTCGCGCAGGCATTCTTTTATCTCATTTTCCAGCTGTCGGAGCTGCATTTCAAGTATTTTATTGTCGATATCTCGCCGCAGCTTACGCAAATCGGGATTTTGTTGACGAAGCATTTTTACCTCCCACAGCCGATCGATATGCTCGGCAGCGTCCTCGTTTTTCAATGCCGCATACAATGTATCGCTGTCTGCCGGTTCGTCCCGATGATAAATTTCCGTCATTTTATCCAGCAGCCACTTAAGTTGCACATCGCCGATGTCAAACATTGCGGTTTTTTCTTCATATTCTTCTATCAGGCAAGGATAGCAGAACATTGCGGCAACAATAAACTTGGCGACCAACTCATCGAGTGTAATTTTGACCGGTTGCGGACGCAGTGCCGAGCGGTTTCCCCCTCGGCGGCTTGGGGAGTGTCCGGCATTGTCGGTTCGCTGCCGATAAACTTCATTTTTCTCGTTTTGCCCTTTTCGCGGCATTCGCCGAAAACGCTCAAAAATACGGTTTTTCATATCTTGAAGATAATAACCGCGCACTTTTTCATCGGTAATTTTTGCCACTTCCTCCAAAAGTGTCTTTTCAAACATGGCTTTTTGTTCCGGCGTATCGGCGGCAACGGCTTCAACCGTCTTGCGCCACAAAAGATCCGCCAGCGGCACGGTGGTTGTCAACGCTTGTTCATAAGCATCGGCACCGTTGGACTTCAAAAACTCATCGGGATCCATGCCGTCGGGCAAAAACACATACCGGAGCGAATAACCGGCCTTCAAAATCGGCAATGCCCGATCAACGGAACGAATGGCCGCCCGCACACCGGCACTGTCGCCGTCAAAGCACAATGTCGGTTCCGGACAGATCTTCCATGCTTCCGTGATTTGCTCCTCGGTCAAAGCCGTGCCGAGCGGTGCCACGGCATAATCAAAGCCGTATTTGGCTTGCGCAATAACGTCCATGTATCCTTCGCAAACCACAATCCGCCGTTTTTCAAACGCTTTGTCACGGGCATAATTTAAATTGTACAAAACCCGCCGTTTGTTAAAAATCGGTGTATCCGGTGAGTTCAGATATTTCGGCTGACCGTCGCCCATCACCCGCCCGCCGAAAGCAATAACCCTGCCCCGCTTGTCCATAATCGGAATAATCACCCGATTGCGGAAAAAATCGTATAATTTTCCGTTTTTCTCCGACAAAACCGCCAGCCCCAATTCAATCATATCGTTTTCGCTCACGTTTTTCGACGCCAGCCAAGACCTGAGCCCGTTGTTATCCGGCGCGTAGCCGAGCCGAAATTTGCGGATGATGTTTTCGTCAAAACCGCGCTGCGCCAAATAGGCCATTGCCTCCCGACCGGCTGTCAGCCGTAGGTTTTTCTCAAAATAGGCGGCAGCCATGTCAACAATTTCGTACCACGAACTGCGTTTTTGCACTTCTTCCGGATTTTCCTTGTGAATCTGGGGCACCTGAAGACCGGCCTTGTTTGCCAGCTTGGTCACCGCGTCCATAAACGGCAGCCCGTTGGCTTCCATCTCAAACTTGATGATATCGCCATGAGCGCCACAGCCGAAACAATGGTAAAAACCTTTGGCTTCGTTAACCGTAAAAGACGGTGTCTTTTCATTATGAAACGGGCAAAGTCCCATATATTCGCGCCCTTTGCGCACCAGTTTCACCTTGGCGCCGACAACATCTGCCACCGAAATTCGGGCGCGCAATTCGTCAAGAAATTTCTGAAAGTCTGTTTCCATCGGCTTTTTTAGCTCAACATCGCCTTGATTTTACCGGAAACCATGCCGAAATCCATCTGCCCCGCATATTTTTCTTTTAAGGCGCCCATCACCTTGCCCATATCTTTCATCGAAGCGGCGCCGGTAGCGGCAATTTCTGCGCGGATGGCGGCTTCCGTTTCGGCTTCGCTCATTTGCTTAGGCATAAAACTCTGAATCACGGCAATTTCCGCTTCTTCTTTCGCCGCCAATTCTTCCCTGCCGCCTTCGCGGTACATTTTGGCAGATTCCTGCCGCTGTTTTATCATCGTCTGCATCATCGACAGAAGATCCGCATCGTTTGCGCATTCCTTTCCTTTGCCGCGGGCATCGACATCTTTTTCTTTAACGCCCGCCAAAATCATCCGTACGGTGCTTAGGCGTTCTGCCTCATGGTTTTTCATGGCTTCTTTGATTGCGTTTTGAATATCTTCTCTTAACATATTCTTCCTCCTTGTATTGCATTTTGTTATAAAAACTATATCGGTTATCGGCAAAATGCAAGACTTTTGACAAAAAAAGCGGTTGCGCCCTGCTTGCAAGCCGAGATCCGAACCTATCGAAAAAACGAGAAGTAATAACGCAAAGAAACGCCAAATTCTTCATTGTCGCGTCTCTTGGCATTGTCATCAAACAAATATTCCGCCGCCAGTCCCCAATCTTTTGTCAGCGACAACCCGACCTCTGCGCGATAGCGCATATATGCGGCAAAACCGGAAGAAGAAAAGCTTTTTTGCGCCTCCGCCAACAGCCTGAAACGGCTAAAATCGGCAAACAAACCGGTGGTAAGCTCTATGGCGGCATACTGATTGCGCGGCAAAAAATCTCCATATCCGCCGCCAACCCCGCCCAAGGCATAAAAATATAAACAATCGGTGACGGCAAGTGTTTTTCCCGCGCCGATATGACCGTTAAAAATATATTTTCCGCTGTCGCTGTCGGGAAGCTCATACCGTTCAAGCTGGAGCGAAACGGCAAAAGACAAAGGAGAAAATAATTTGTCGGCAGGAGATAACGAGCTGATGCCGAGAAGATTAAGTTTGCTTAAAACGGTTTTTTGCGTGCTTTCGTAACGGCGAAACTTGAGCTCCAAAAAGTTAATTTCGGCACCGGAAAGCAAGCCAAAACCATCATCACTCAGCGAGTGATAAGCGGGACGGAAAGAAAATTCCTGAAAAACTTGACCGTTTTGGCTGCCCGTGCCGAGCGAAACACGCATAGATTCATGAGCCGCCGCCGGCAACTTGCCGCTTGGCTGTTCGTCTTTTGCGCCAAGCGGTGTTTTCAGCTGATTTCGGGCAGACAGCAACGCAAAGGTGCGGCGGCGATATTCCGCCAAATCGAGCTTTTGGGCAACATACAGATACTGCACATATTGATAAGCCGTTTCCAGCACCTCTGCCCGCTCTGTTGCTTGCAAACCCTCCGTTTGCGTTTTTCCTTCCGCTGCCGCCGGCAAAAAACGTCGTTGCTCTGCCGTCATTTTTCCGATGTCAAAAAGAATTGCCGATTGCCTTGACGGCCGATAATGAACCTTCTTAATCAACCCCGCCGTACGATACACCGCCTTAACCGTGTCCAAAGGTATGACCTGCAGCGGAAAACGCTTTGCCAGCATCACTTCGGGGCGTACGGCGTCTAAAACTTCCAACAGCATGTATGAACAATTTTTGGTAAAGAAATAATATCGTGTTCGGGTGTGTCCCACCTCCCACAAATGAGCGACCAGCATCTCTAATTCGTCAGCGGAAAAGTCCAACTCCAATTCCCAAATATCTCGGTTTTCAATATTGTTATACATATTGATGACATCATAATACGGCTTAATCGTCCAACCGCCGTAATAACCGCCGACAAGTCCTTTCACGGCATACCACGGGCTTCCCTCATCACCTTCCGTAAAAGCGCCGTACCCGACACCGTGAGCCAGCAGCTGAGTACCTTTGCGTGCCGTATCAATTCTAAGCAGCGTATGCCCAAACAATGATGACGGATTGTTCATGTAAGCATCGGTAAACAAGAGTGTGGCTCCTGCCGGCAACAAATCCTTTTTAAATTGTGCAAATTCTTCGCATTCTACACCAACTTTATCAACTAGTCCTTTGTTTTTAAGAAATAAGTATCTTGCCGGAAACCGACAAATTTTTTCCTTGTCCGCCTTTGCGGCAAACAGGCGCACGGTTGCCTCCAGCTCCGCCTTCGGGTTTGTTCTGCCATCTTTTGCCAAATAAAAATCTTCGCTGTCAACCGTGCCGCGATATTTTGAAAAAACACCGGCATGATAATGAACAAGTGCCAACCATTGCGGATCTTCCGCCGGCAACGCAGCGCACACGACCTCCGTCAAAAAGACACAGCCAAACAAAAAACACAAGGGCAAAAATTTTATAGGCGGGCAACAGGGCATTTTTTGCCTATCTTGGCACAAAAAGTCAGCAACGACTTAGGCTTTGATAACTTCAAAAATTTTGTTGGTGATATAAACGGCATCGACATTTCCGTCGGGAAAAATCAACGCAAAATTCTGTTGCGATTTTGCGGCAAATATCCGCTTATCCATATTCAATAGACCTGCCAGCGTGTCCAGCGTTTCTCCCTCGCCGCGGGCAGCGTCCAAAGCATATTGTTCCATATTGTTTTCAACAAAGCGCAGCACCATTTTCTGAGTTCCTCCGGTAACGCGCCCATTGGGATCACAACCGGAAGTGCCAAAGGTAATGCCAAAAGTTTGGCTGCCGGTGGAAGTGTTGGTGGTAACTGCCAAAATTTGCGCCTCCGGTCCGGACACGCCTCGCCAAGCCATTGAGCCAAGCCCGCAACCGGTGCTGTCCACCGCTTGAGCCTCGGTTACCGAAAAAGCCAAGACGGCAGCGACAACCGGCATCCAAATTTTTTCCATGGTCAGATCTCCCAAAAAGTCAAAGTTATTGCCTTAATATATCATATACAACTTTCATGTATAGCGAAAAAAAACTTGTTCTCCACAAAATTTGCTTGCCAAAATCTTTTCCTTGTGGTATTTTTGTTTTTATCAACTGACAAAAACATTGACTGTGAAAGGTAAACCTTTTCGCAGTCAAATTTTTTAATTTTTTAGCATAGAGGTAAGAAATATGGATAAGTTCCCTTTAACCAAGGAAGGGTTCACTGCACTTGAGCAGGAACTGAAAAATTTGAAAGGCGTCGAACGCCCCAACATCATTGCCGCCATTGCCGAAGCACGTTCCCACGGAGATCTTTCGGAAAATGCCGAATATTCAGCTGCCAAGGAAAAACAGAGCTTTATCGAAGGGCGCATTCAGGAATTGGAAGCGGTTATCAGCCGCGCACAAGTTATTGATCCCAGCGCCAACACGGGTGGCACCGTTCGTTTCGGCGCAGTCGTCTTGGTGGTTGACGAAGATACGGACATAGAAAGCAAATACCAAATTGTCGGCGACTACGAAGCGGATATTGAAAAAAACAAAATTTCCCTTTCTTCGCCGTTGGCAAAAGCCCTCATCGGTAAAGAAGTGGGAGATGTGGCGGAATATACCGCGCCGGGAGGAAAAAAATCGTTTGAGATACTCGAAGTTCTCTACTGATCCCCTTTAATTTTTGGTGATAAAGAATAAATATAAAACCGGACGAGATGAAAAGTCCGGTTTTTGTTTGTTACTTACAGGAGATTTGTCATGAAAAAATCAGAAAAAAAGATAATCATCGAAAATTTTGAAGAAAGATGCGATTGTCGCGAAGATGATAATTGCGGTTGCTCTTTCCCCAACAACACTCGTCGGGAACAAGAGGCGGAAGCCGCCGTCCGTTCCCAACCCGACAATCATCAGACTTCTTGCAAAAATCGCTGCGCTTCAAGAAAAGCCTGACATCCGGACCCTGCCGCCGTAACCGCCTGCCGATAAACGGAATCCTTCACATCTCCGGCGGCAAACACACCCGCCACACTGGTTCGGCAGCTGCCTGCGGCGGTCACGATATATCCCTGATCATCCAATGCAAGCGCATTTTTAAAAATATCGGTATTGGGTTTATGCCCAATGGCAATAAACACGCCGTCAACCGCAATATTTTTGTATTTATCTGTTTTTAGGTTTTTAATTCTTATCTCGTTGACACCTTTGGGGGTGTCTCTGCCCAAAATGTCATCAATCACGCTGTCCCATTCAACGGCAATCTTCGGATTATTTTTGATCCTTTCCTGCAAAACTTTGTCTGCCCGTAACTCATCACGCCGATGGATCAGCGTAACACGATGAGCAATGCCGGCCAAATACAATGCTTCTTCCGCCGCGGTATTGCCGCCGCCGACAACGGCCACGTCTTTGTTGCGATAAAAAAAGCCGTCACAGGTTGCGCATCCGGAAACACCGAAGCCACGATACTTCTCTTCGTTTGGCAACCCCAACCAACGCGCCGACGCACCGGTGGCAATGATCACGCTTTCCGCTTTGTAAGAATTGGCACCCTCGGAAACCAGCACAAACGGACGGGAAGAAAAATCGACTTCCGAAATATGATCGTCAATAATCTTCACGCCGACATTAACCGCCTGATCATGCATCCGCTGCATCAGTTCGCCGCCGTTGATTGGTTCGGGAAACCCAGGAAAGTTCTCCACATCGGTCGTAATCGTCAACTGTCCGCCTTTCTGAAACCCGCTGACCAACACCGGACACATTCCCGCCCGCGCCGCATAAATGCCCGCCGTATAACCTGCCGGACCGGACCCTATAATCAGTAGCTTGGTTTTATATTCTGCCATTTTTTTCTCCTTGATATGTTTTACCTCTAAAATACTATTTTAAATTTATCGTTCAAGGTAAAAAAACAAATTATGGATTAACTCTGAATAACGGCTTGTTCTGATGCTTTCATTTCTTTTTTCGGAGGCAAACGCTTGCTTTTTCTTTGCTCTTTCATGTTGAATATTCGGGGAAAAGATGATACTCTGTCGGCAATATATTTTTTATGCCGAGATGATGGTGTTGACAAGCGAATCGCAGATTCTTTGAATGACGAACCGCCGCCATGGCGACAATGGAAAGAAAAACGCCGCTTACCCAAGCCTCAGTCGGTCGTCAATCGGAGTCAAACCAATGACCAAAGCAGCCAAAACCATCTGGATCGCCGCCGCCGGCTTTGCTCTCTTTTCGCTTTTTTTCAATCTCCGCCCCATTCCTCAGGAAATGCCAACGCTGTCAAACGGAGAATTTCTCTGCCCGCCGGAAAAACAACGCGAGGCCGACAAGCTGAAACCGTCTCCCCGCATGGCGGAAGAACTCCGAAACTATCCCCGACTGATCGAAAACGCTCCCTCCCCGACGGAAGCATGGCGTTTAAGCGAAGAAAGCAAGAAAAAAGCCACAAGCTACAATCAACAGGTAAAAGCTTATAACAAATATCTCAGGCAAAACTGCCACAACAATTAAAAGATATTACCTGTTGTGCTTATATTTGATGATGATAAACAAAATAGTGCCCGCAAAACCCAAAGAAATCAGATTAAACAATATCATTTGCAACGAATGCAGATAAAAACCGTAAATAATCCAGCAGACCATACCCGTGCAATAAATCACATAACTGATCAACGACAATTCCTGCACGTTTTTGCTTTTTATGGTTCGCAATGTCTGCGGCAAAAAACAAGTGGCAATGCAAAGCCCTGCGATATACCCAACAATTTCAGCCAAGATGTTCATCTCATTCTCCTTTTTCCGAACAAAACAACCGGTGGTCTTATAACAGCAGCTTCGCTCATTTGCAACCGTTTTAGTTTTTCTCCGATGTTAGGATCATTAAAAACGTTTTTCTCAAATATATTGTTGACAACCTGCAAAAAATATGCAATTTACATACTGAAAATTGTTCTTGAAATGCGCTCCTAGCTCAGCAGGATAGAGCAACAGCCTTCTAAGCTGTGGGTCAGAGGTTCGAATCCTCTGGAGCGCGCCATTTACAAACCTTGGGTTTTCCCAGGGTTTTTCTTTTGTCTGTTTCCCTGTTTTAACCGCCCCCAATACGGGACTGATAACGAACTGCCCCTAACTTCGCACAGGCTTTTAGACTCCTTTACATCACCCCCATCATATTCAGGCACTTCTTTATCGCTGATTTTAACCGGTAACGACTTTGGCTCTCCCCACTGATAAAATGCAACACCTTTGTCGGTTTCCCTTGTTTTCAGGGTGTTAAACAAATTGTCAAAGGCGGTAAAGATTTCCGCTTGTTCCGATTTTTTTTGACATAAGCCAACTGCCGCCACCGTTTTCTCTTGTCGGAAAAACAAAAAAAACCGCTCGAAAGCGGTCGGTTGGTCGGGACAGACGGATTCGAACCATCGGCATCTTGCTCCCAAAGCAAGCGCTCTACCAGGCTGAGCTATGTCCCGTTATAAGGTTGTTTCTTTCAATAATTATATTCATTCTTCCGATCCGCCGCATCTTCGGCAACCGAACACGCCACCCTCCGGCTGCATTCGTGATCTCAGTTCGGTTACAATAAATAGCGCAAAAAAAATATTTTGCAACAGTTTTTTTCAGCTTCTCATCAGCAAGCCGTGATCATTGAAGCTAAAAACCATGCTTTTGCTGACGATAAGATGGTCAATCAGGCGAATTTCCACAGCCGCCAAAGCCTCCGCGATTCTTTTGGTAACCTCAATATCGGCTCTGGAGGGGGTAACATCTCCGGACGGATGGTTATGCACCAAGATCAACGAGGTTGCGCCTTTCAAAACTGCCGCGCACATCACCTCCCGCGGATGAATGGCCACCGCGTTGACACTTCCCCTTTGTTGGACTTCTTCGCCGATAATGCGGTTTTTGGCGTTTAGGAAAATAACCCGAAATTCTTCTCTATCCTTATAACCGGAGGCAGCGCGACAATATTCGATAATTGAATCGTAACTCGTCAAAACCGGTGCGTCGGTCGCACTAAGCTTTTGCCATGTCATTCTCAACGCCGCTTCGCGCACAATTCGAAACACGATGATAGTGTTTTCTTTCAGCCCGCTGAAAGCCGTCAGTTTGTCGTCGGAGGCAAACAGCACCTCGGCAAAACTGCCAAATTCTTTTATCAGTTCTTTTGCCAGAGGTTTGGTGTCTTTTCTGGGAATAGCCAGCGTCAGCAGCAACTCCAGCATTTCATAATCTGCCATATCCCCGCCGCCGCCAAGTTTGAATCTTTCTTTTAACCTTTGACGATGCCCCAGATAATCGGGAAGTTCTTTTTTCATGCTCATCCTTATTTATACGGCGGTTTATCCAACCCTTTCGGAGAATAGGTAAAAACTTCGTACCCGTCTTTGGTAACACCCAGAGAATGTTCAAACTGCGCCGAAAGCGACTTATCTCGCGTAACGGCCGTCCACCCGTTAGACATAATAAAGCCATCTTTTTTACCGATATTGATCATCGGTTCGATGGTAAAAAACATTCCCTCTTCCATCAGCGGACCGGTTCCCTTGCGGCCACAGTGCATTACATTGGGGCTGTCATGAAAAACCCGTCCCAAGCCATGCCCGCAAAACATATCGACCACCGAATAGCCATATTTGTGCGCATATTCTTCAATCACGGCGCCGATATCGCCGAAATGCGCCCCCGGCTTCACCGCTTCAATACCGCGCATCAGGCATTCGTAAGTAACATCACACAGGCGCGTGGCTTTCAGCTTTGGTTTTCCGGCATAATACATACGGCTGGTATCTCCGAACCATCCGTCAAGAATAACGGTAACGTCAATATTTAAAATATCTCCGGCAGAAAGCTTGCGGTCATCGGGAATACCGTGACAGATCACATGGTTGAGCGAGATACAGGTAGATTTCGGATAACCGTGATAACCGAGGCAAGCGGGAACGGCACCATGATCTTCAATATATTTCCGACACAAATCGTCAAGTTCGCCGGTTGTGACACCGACATCGACATAATCGGTAATATAATCCAGAACTTCCGCCGCCAACTTCCCTGCCCGCCGCATTTTTTCAAAATCGTCCGGATTGTAAACGACAATCCCGTCTTTGGTTTTTCTTGTCAATTGCACGCTCCTTGCTTAAACTTTTTTATTGTTATATTTACACCTGCCACCTTTTTTTTGCAACAGCTTTTCTTGAATATCCGCATATATCGCTTATATCAAAAACAAAAAGAAGGAAAAACGATGGCAGATGTGCGCAAATTTCTTTACTGTTTGTTGATGAGCGTTTTTACTCTGGTTGTTTGCGCCTATTTCAACCACAACGGAGTCAATACGTGGTATCAAGAAATAACCAAACCGCCCCTAACCCCGCCCGACTATGTTTTTTCAGTCGTCTGGGGGCTGATCTATCTCCTGATGACCATTGCTTTTTATCTGGCATTTGTCAACATTTCCTCTCAACGAGAAAGTTCCCGCATCAACGGGCTTTTTGTCAACCAACTGTTTCTGCACATTTTGTGGACTTTTGCCTTTTTTTATAGCGGTCACCAAGGACTTGCCCTGATTGTTGTTATCGTGCTAAACCTTGTGGTTTTCAAAACCATTTGGCGGTTTTGGCGTATATCTCCCGCTTCCGCATGGCTGTTAGTGCCTTATCAAGGCTGGTTGCTGTTTGCCGCATGGCTCAACGCCGGATTTGTTTATCTGCACGGATATTCGGTAATTTTTTAGAACAAATGCCAATTTTCTATGGACAGATAAAGAAGATTGCATTAAAAGTTAGGGTTAGTTTTTTTAAGTCCCATTTAATGTATTTGGAAAGAAATTGGTTATGACGACAACGGTCAATCAGATTAGAAGCACTTTTCTCAACTATTTTGCAAAAAACGGACATAAAATTGTCCCGTCATCTCCGCTTGTGCCCGACAACGATCCTACCCTGATGTTCACCAACTCGGGCATGGTGCAGTTTAAAAATATTCTCGCCGGTAACGAAACCCGCGACTATACCCGTGCGGCATCTTCACAAAAAAGTGTCCGCGCCGGCGGCAAGCACAACGATCTGGATAGCGTCGGCTATGACGTTCGCCATCATACTTTTTTTGAAATGCTCGGCAACTTTTCTTTCGGAGATTATTTTAAAGAAGGCGCCATCAGCTACGCATGGGAACTTCTGACCAAATATTTCGATTTGCCCGCCGACCGACTGGCCGTGACCATCTATCACAATGACGAAGAGGCCTACGGCTTGTGGAAAAAAATATCCGGTTTGCCGGATGATCGGATTATCCGCATTGCCACCAAAGACAACTTCTGGCAAATGGGCGATACCGGTCCCTGCGGCCCTTGTTCGGAAATTTTTTATGACCACGGTCCGTCCGTATGGGGCGGACTGCCCGGCACCCCCGAAGAGGACGGAGATCGTTTTATCGAAATATGGAACTTGGTTTTTGACCAGTTTGAAGACTTGGCGGACGGCAGCCGCATCAACTTAAAAAAGCCGTCCATCGATACCGGCATGGGGTTGGAACGGATTGCCGCCATTTTGCAGGGCGTGCATTCCAACTTTGACATCGACCTTTTTCAGAGCCTGATTAAAACCATTGCCGATATTGCCAATTCCGACCCCAGCGGACCGCTCAAAGCCTCTCACAACGTCATTGCCGACCATCTTCGTTCGGCAGCTTTCCTAATTGCCGACGGTGTGCTGCCCTCAAACGAAGGGCGCGGTTATGTTTTGCGCCGAATTATGCGACGGGCAATGCGTCATATTCACCTGCTGGGCGTCAGAGAACCGATGATGTACAAGTTGCTGCCGTCTTTGCAGCAGGAAATGGGCGAAGCCTACCCCGAACTGTACCGCGCGGAAGCCCTGATCACGGAAACGCTGAAAACGGAAGAAAGCAAATTTATCCGCACCTTGGAAAAAGGTCTGCGCCTTTTAGACGACGAAACGGCAACTTTGAAAAGCGGCGACATTCTCTCCGGCAAAACAGCATTCAAACTGTATGACACTTACGGCTTCCCGCTTGATCTTACCCAAGATGCGCTGAAAGCTAAAAATATCGGTGTGGACACCTGTGGCTTTGATCAAGCCATGGAACAACAGCGCGCGGAAGCCCGCAAAAATTGGGCAGGCTCCGGCGATGAAGGGATTGAAAAAATTTGGTTTGAAATGTTTGACAAGCTCGGCAAAAGCGAATTTCTCGGCTATACCGGCTCCAAAGCCGACGGACAAGTCGTTGCGCTGATACAAAACGGACAGCCGGCAGAAAGCGTTAAAGAGGGTGATTTTTATCTTATTGCCAATCAAACACCTTTTTACGGAGAATCTGGCGGGCAAGTCGGAGATATCGGTCATATCCGCGGTAAAGACTTTGCCGCCGAAGTAACCGACACCAAAAAGAAAATCGACGGCATGATTGTTCATAGCTGCAAAATGATAAACGGCGCAATATCAATCGGCGATATTGCCTCGTTTGAAGTTGATGAAGAAAACCGCAACAAAATCCGCGCCAATCACTCGGTAACGCATTTGCTGCACCGTGCCTTGCGCGACATCCTCGGCGATCATGTCACCCAAAAAGGTTCTTATGTCTGCGCCGACTATGCCCGCTTCGACATCTCTCACCCCAAACAAATTACCGGGGAAGAACTGCGCAAAGCCGAAAATATCGTCAACGCCGCCGTTCGTCACAACTACAAAACAGTTACCCGCATCATGACCCCTGACGAGGCCATCAAACTGGGTGCCATGGCTTTGTTCGGCGAAAAATATGGAGAAACGGTGCGGGTTGTCAGCATGGAAAACGAAAACGAAGTCTTTTCCCGCGAACTTTGCGGCGGTACTCATGTTCGCTCTACCGGAGATATCGGCTATTTTAACATTATTGCCGAAAGTGCGGTGGCGGCAGGCGTCCGTCGGATAGAATTCGTTACCGGATACGAGGCTGAAAAATATGCTCAGGGCGTGGAAGATAAGCTACACAACATCAGCCGGATTTTAAAAACTAATTCCAACGACTTAGAGGCGAGAATAAATCTTTTGCTTGAAGATAAAAAACATCTGGAAAGCGAAATCCTCAATCTGAAAAAACAGTTTGTCAGCCACAAAACGGCAGACAACCGAAACAAGATAGAGACAATCAACAATATCGGCTTTGTCGCCAAACAAATTGACAATGTTCAAGCCAAAGAGCTGAAAGCTTTTGTCGACGAAATCAAAGAGCAAATCAAAAGCGGCGTCATTGCCCTGTTCTCTTGCAATGAAGGCAAAGTTTCTGCCGTTATCGGGGTTACCGATGATCTTATCGGCAAATATTCCGCCGTTGAACTGATCAAGACCGTTGCCCCGTTTATCGGAGCAACCGGCGGCGGCGGACGCAAGGATATGGCACAGACCGGCGGCGCGGAAACCTCGCGTGTCATTGAAGCCATCAACGCCCTCAGGCAAGCGCTCAACAATACCGATTAGCAAGGGAAAAGAGTATGTTTAAGCCACTGAAAATATCGGTTAAATTCAAAAAAATTTCCCTGCGAAACCGTTATCGGCAAGCGGCTGATTATCATTTTCGTGACTATCTGCATACCTTTTCCCGCCAACTGAAAATTGACATCAACAAATCTTTCCGCCGCGAACTTTATCGCAAGTTGATACATTTGAGTTCTCTTTGGATTCCGTTGATGATATATTTTGTTCGGGAAGAAATAACCATTGCCTTCTTCAGTACCATTTTTATCGGCAATGGGTTGCTTGAATATGGCAACTTCAAAAAATGGAAATGGGCGCGCCTTCTTTTTGGGCGTCTGTTCTCACGCACTCTGCGCAGCAAGGAAACGGCACACACGCATTTTCGTTTCAGCGGATCGATGTATGTTCTTGCCGCCGCTATTCTCTGCACCATTTTTTTTAGTAAGATTATTGCCGTTATTTCAATGACGGTGATGTTGATATCCGATGCCTGTTCGGCTCTGTTCGGAAAGGCTTACGGCACCCGTCAGATTTACCCGCACAAGTCGCTGGAGGGAACAACGGCTTTTTTCATCAGTGCGCTTCTCATCTGCATGATGTTTCACCCTTGGCAACCTTTTGGTTATGTTACGGTTATTGCCTGTATTTTTGCCACATTAGCGGAAGTGTACGAAGACAAGACCAAAATTGACGACAATTTGGCAATTCCGCTGACAATCGGGCTGATTCTGACATTTCTTAATTAAAAAAGCGGCAATCTGCAAAAAGAGAAAGCCGCTTTATTTGCGCCGGCAATAAAGAAATATTGCCTAAGCAAGGCGGCCTGTTGTTTTCCGCAAAACCCGAAAGCAAATCCGGCTCGGAAAACCAAGCGAAAATATGCGCCGTTTTTTAACACCGACAATAAAGAAACATTGCCTAAGCAAGGCAGCGTCTGCCCCAACCTTCTCCTGCTTTGCAAACACCGCTGTATGTCAACATCAATCTTTTGTATGTTTTTTCAGAAACAACAACCTCCTAATACCCGTCGTTTAAAAGCACATACACCATTGCGCCGCACGAGCCAGACAGCTCTTGCTTTGCAGAATATCGTGAGCTTGTTGCCAAGCAGTCGGTTGTTTATTAGGCGTTAGCGGGCAAGCCTGATGCCTAATCTTTTTTAAGCTTCATATATTCCGGAGAAAAACCATGAGGATGGCGCGCTTTCAGCTTTTTTACATTGTGGCGAATAACCTCCTCAAGATTAACATTCAGCGCGATGGCTGCCTGCGTGGCATACCAACAAACATCACTGAGTTCATCAATCAGCTTTTGTTTGTTTTCTTCGCTCAGTTCCTTATTGTGAAATTTCAGTTTTTTCCAGAGATCGGCAATTTCTCCGCTTTCGCCGTTCAAACCAGCCACGGCATTATCCATACGCGCAAAGTTGCCGCCCAGCCAAACGGACATATCATTTGCCCGCTGCTCAAAAAGCGTGTCATCGCGACCGTTTTGAGATGTCACGCTATCGACAAATTGTGCATATCCATCAAAAAATTCTTTTATATCACTCATATAAACCTCCTTATTAAACTGCCACTTTAGCTTTAATCGCCTCATGACACCGATAATCCACCAGCTCAAAATCCTCATATTTAAATTGGTTGATATCTTTAACGGACGGATTGATTTTGACTCTGGGCAATGCCAGCGGCTTGCGTAACAACTGCTGTTTGACTTGCTCAAAGTGATTGTGGTAGATATGCGTATCTGCCAAGGTGTGCACAAATTCGCCGGGTTCCAGCCCGACAACTTGCGCAACCATCATGGTTAGCAGCGCATAAGAGGCAATGTTAAACGGCACGCCGAGAAACATATCGCAGCTACGCTGGTAGAGCATACAGGAAAGCCGATTGCCCGCGGTATAAAACTGAAACATCATATGACAGGGAGGCAGCTTCATATCGCTGATTTTTCCGACATTCCATGCCGAAACGATCATCCGCCGATCATTGGGATTGTGCTTTAATTTATCAATCACTTCCGCAAGTTGATCTATTCCTTCATTGTTCCAGTTGCGCCACTGAGAACCGTAAACCGGTCCGAGGTTGCCGTTTTCGTCTGCCCATTCGTTCCAAATGCGCACACCGTGTTCCTGCAAATATTGGATATTGGTATCGCCTTTAATAAACCACAAAAGTTCATAAACAATGCTTTTCCAGTGCATTTTTTTGGTTGTCATCAGCGGAAAGCCTTTTGCCAAATCAAACCGCAACTGCCTGCCAAACACCGATCTCGTGCCAACTCCCGTTCGATCTTCCTTATCAACGCCATTTTCCAAAATATCTTTCAGCAAATCCAAATATTGTTGCATCAGTTTGTCTCCTCCTCAATTGCCGTGATAATCTTTTTTAACACATTTTGATCAACAAACTCACCGCGACGAAGCCAAACGCGTGTCGTAACATTGTCCAATTCATAATCTGTCGAGATCTGCCGATAATTTTTATTTAGAATTTCAATACAAGGGGTTATCGTCACCGGTTCACCTTCAAGTTCGGCTTTTAGCTCGCCGTTGTAAACACAATCGACAACAATTTCTGGCATCAATTTGCCGCCCCCGTTCATAAACAACCAATAAACCGTGGCGCCGCCGGCAATATATAAATCTTGTTCAAAATCCTTAAAAAACTTAACATCGTTAATAACCAAATGGTTTTCCCGATCTGCCACCTCATACTCTTCTTCCTGTGACAAAACAAAAATTTTGCGTTCAGGCAGCGTCCTTCCGGGAAAGCTCTCATAAGTTTTTTGCCCGACAACTAATGTTTGCCCTGTTGTTATGCGGCGAAAACGTTGAAAATCGGATTTGATATGCCATGGAATATGCGGCCCGATTCCAATAATATTGTCATTGACATGACGGCACCAGATGGCAACTTTTGTCATTTTTATTTTTCCTGTTCCGTTATTTACAGCATTGTTATCTTATCACTTGTCTGCCGCTTGACAAGCCGGTTCATGAACTTATCACATAAATTTTGCGTTAAAGCTCTTGCAAAATGAGTCAATATCACTTAGAATAGAAAACGTTGAGCAATCAACTGTGACACCAGAGACTGTGTGAAATAGATATTCTGGACCCGGGGGCAGTACCCGGCGCCTCCACCAAAAAAAATTTAAGGGGGCGAAACAGGATCGACAGGGTATAGTAAAGGCATTTTGTCGTGTTCGGTGAGATACCACCGTTATCGGTTCAAAATAAAATGAATGCTAACGATAATGAATTAGCACCTGTTGCTTTGGCTGCTTAATTTAGCGGTCGCAACAAACGCAAATCCTCATAACTATGGTTAGTCGTGAGTGGGGAATGAGCCACCCAGCAACAGAACGGCTCGTTTTTTGAGTTTAAATGACGGGAACGGCATAAAATGGAAAAATATTTAAGCGAAATCAATTATGACCTGTTGGTGGAACACGCCTTAAAACATGTTGTGATTGAAGCCTTGAAAATTGCCGAAAAACAGGGCCTGCCGGGGGAGCATCACTTTTATATTGCTTTCCGCACCGATCATCCCGATGTCAAAATAGATGATCTGATTCGCAGCCGCTACCCCAAAGAAATGACCATCGTGCTGCAAAATCAATTTTCCGATCTGGAAGTAAGCAACAGCGGCTTTGCCGTCACCTTAAAATTCAGCCGAGTTCCCTACCGAATAGAAGTTCCGTTTGCCGCCATCAGCTACTTTGGCGATCCCAGCGTGCGTTTTGGTATCAGCTTCGGCAGCGAAATAGACAGTAACACGCCGCAAGAAGAAGCCAAACCGGCTCCCAAAAATGCCGACGTGGTATCCATTGATGCCTTTCGGAAAAAAGGCAATGCTTAAAAAATCCGTCATTATCGCCGGTCGTCACAATACCAGCATTTCCATAGAACAGGAGTTTTATGACGAACTGTTGAATGTGTGCCGTGAGCGGAATCTTTCGCTTAATGCGCTCATTACCGAAATAGATTCTGCCCGCAGCGACAAAAACAACCTCTCTGCAGCCGTCCGCATCTATATCCTGCAATATATCAAGAGTAAGTTATCGGCATAAATCAATGCCATCATCTGATCAATATTTTAAATATCCGTACCGCCGACGACACCGATATGCAAGGCTCGACAATCGGCGACAAATTCTTGTTGTGCTGGATATAGTGCGCCACCAAAAGCGAACATGATGTTGTTATTTTTTGTTGTCACACAAGCGTTTTTTTACAACAAACAAGGCGCATATCCAGTATTTCGAACAACGGTATTGCAAAGCGCAGATTCGCACCCTGCCCCTATCCCTTTCCGATACCGCCGCCTTGCCGTCAACAATGGACAATCGTAACATTTTGCCCTGCAAAAACGAAGGAGCTGCAAGGTATAAGCATCAAAAAAACTCCGAAAAATCGGAGTTTTTTTGATAAGGCATTCCGCTTCATTTAAAAACGTTCATCATATACATACGGAATACTCTTTTATTCTTCCGCATCATCGTCAACTTCGTTTTCCTCCTCTGCCGTCATCAAGGGCAATTCCCCTTCTTCTTCCGGCAACTCGGTTTTGCGTCGGCGTCCGCGGCGTTTTTTCTGCGGTTTTTTCCGCTGCACCGCCCCAATGACATAGTTGCCGACAATTTTGTACAAGTCGGTCAAATGACCGTTATACATATGATCGCCGTCTTCAATCATGGCAAAATCGACCTCAACGCTGTGTTGTCCGTTCAGTCTTTTTGCCAAAGTTGCAACCATGGCAGGCGTAACAATTTCATCTTGCCCGCCTTGCACGATCAAACCGGAAGTGGGGCATGGAGCCAAAAAGGAAAAATCTTTTTCGTTTGCCGGCGGGGAAACGGCAATAAAATTGTTGATGTCGGGACGACGCATTAACAGCTGCAACCCAACCCATGCCCCGAAAGAATAGCCGGCAATCCAGCACTGGCGCGCCTCCGGATTGACCGACTGCAACCAATCAAGCGCCACCGTGGCGTCGGAAAGTTCGCCCGGACCGTCCTCGAACTGTCCCTGAGAGCGACCCACTCCGCGAAAATTGAATCGCAAAACCGAAAACCCCAAATCCTTAAAACAACTAAACAAAGCATACACAACCTTGTTGCTCATTGTTCCGCCGTACTGAGGATGGGGATGCAAAATCAAAGCGATCGGCGCTCCCGGTCGGCTGCTCTGATGATAGCGGCCTTCTATTCTGCCGGCATGGCCGTTAAACAATACTTCTGTCATCTGGCAATCTCTTTTTTAAGCTTGAATTTATTTTCGTTTATTATACACTATTTTAAAATGTTGTATAAATCGTTAATTTAAGGGAATATATCACAATCATACCGAGAAATACAAGCAGATTTTTAATATTTGGAACAATTTGCAGCCAAATTTGATAAGTTGTAACCGAAATGTAACTATTATTTTTGATAAACTTATGCTACTATGAAGCATAGTGGAACATTGTGGAGGCGAGAATGAAAAAACTGTTCAGCACACTGGCGCTTGCCGCGACTTTGGCTACCGCCGAAGGCGCATTGGCTCAGCTGCCTGCCAACCCATGGGATATCAGCCCCAATGACGGAACTTTTGATAACGTCGACTATGCATCTTCAACCCGAGATGCCGTCACTCAGGCTCCGATGTACGGAAACGGTCCGACAGACGGAGAAGTTTTGCCGGTTGATCCATGGGCCAAAGCCCGCGACAAAAGCGGAGTGGAAACATGGCGCGGATCCGGACAGCACGGTCGCCTGAATTATGTCGGAGAAGCCACCACTTTCGGCGATGCCCAAGGACAGGAAATGATTGCGCCCGAAGTAAACCGCCACAATATGTTGGTTGGTCTGGAACATTTAAGAAAACTCGGTTACAAAATTCCGGAAAGCTATGACGAAAAGATCAAAAACCTGCCTAACGCCTACCGTCGTATTTTGCGCGAAAACTACACCAAAGTTCAGTCGGCGGACGATCCGTTCGGCAAAAGCTTTGTTCACATTATGGACGGCATAGAAGAAGGCACCGGTCTGGATATGGAAAATATCTTGTTCAATTCGCTTGACATCTTAGCGACAGACTAGAAAGGCTCTCGCCATGAAGCATATCTTGTTAATCATTGTCGCGGTTTGTTTCGGCAGCGTTTCCGCCAAGGCGCAGTATGGGGAAACTCCTTCGCCTCAGGCAGCCGCACAGACGACAATCGACAAAGTTTTGACGGAAGACGTTGTAGAAGCCGCGCGCCCGCTTAACAAAAAAATAGACTATATTGCCACAACCTACGATAGCGGCGATTTGCGCGCCCTGATTAAAAACTACGAAAAAACCAATAAAAAAATAGCGGCAAGACAGGGCAAGGCTTATATTCCTTATGACCGCAAAATCAATGTCAACGATCCGCAAAAAGTGAAACGCTATTTTCACAAGCGGGTTGATATTATTTTCTAAAAAATACTTTTGTTTGAATATTCTCTGGGCAACCCGAAAACTGCCGATTGCCTTTGATGTTTGCCTTAGCGCATATGTGCCAAATTTGGGCAAAAAATCGTTGCCGTGGTTACAAACGGCAGCTGAGGTTTGAAAAAAACGGTATGTTTTATCCGTGGCATCAACCGCTTTTTTGACCACCAAACTTTTTTCTCCCGAAAAATTTCCCCCTGCGCAAATCGCCGTAAGGGGATTTTTTTCGTCTTGAGGACTGCCGTTTTTTTAACGAATTCTCTTGCAATTTTTTTTAATCATAATATATACATACCTACAGGAATGTATATCAATTATAAAAAAGAAAAAAGATGAAAGAGCTTATTAAAAAAATCGGAGATTTGTCGCTCCCGCTCATTGTCGGCATTGTCGTTGCTCTGGCTTGGGCCAACATAGACGCTTATTCTTACAACAGTTTTGTATATCACGAGCTGGCGCCGAAAATAAATTTTCATTTTCTCATCAACGATGTTTTTCTGGTTTTGTTTTTTGGCTTTGTCAGCATTGAGATCGTTCACGGCATTGCCCCCGGCGGCAATCTCTATCCCATCAAAAACACCGTCAGCAATCTGATGGGCGCCCTCGGAGGAATCCTCCTGCCGATAGCCCTTTTCTTTTTTTTCAACACTTTTTGGGGAGCGCCGAGTTACCGTAACGGTTGGGCGATTCCGACGGCAACCGATGTGGCCATCTCGCTGCTTTTTGCACAAATCATTTTTGGCAAAAAGCATCCGGCATTTACCTTTTTGTTGCTGCTCGCCATTGCCGACGATGTTGTCGGTTTAGCCATTATTGCCCTTTTCTATCCCGATCCGGAACTGCCGATCAATCCGCGATGGTTGTCGCTGGTTTTGGTTGCCATCGTCATTGCGTGGATTTTAAACAAACATAAAGTGCGTAGCTATTGGGCTTATTTGTTCACCGGCATTTTTTCATGGATAGGGCTGCACCATGCCAATATGCACCCGTCGCTGGCGCTCATTTTCATCATTCCGTTTATCCCGCACGAAACGTCCCCCGGCAAAGAACGCTGCCAAACCGAACTTGATCATTTTGAAAACGACTTCAAACCGGTTGTCGACTACGGCTTGTTCTTTTTCGGCCTCAGCAACGCCGGCGTTGTCTTTTCCAGCATCTCAATATTGACGCTGATTATCTTTATTTCTCTGCTTGTGGGCAAAACCTTGGGTATCTATCTGATGGTCAAATTTGCCGGTCTGTGCAAATTTAACATCAACAATGCCATCTCCAACCTTGACCTTTTGCTGATAGGCATGACGGCAGGCATCGGGCTGACGGTTTCCCTGTTTATTTCAGAGATTGCCTATACCGAAGCCGACATCGCCGGCGCTGCCAAAATGGGCGCGTTGTTCAGCCTGTTTAACGGCTTTATTGCACTGATGGTGGCAAAACTCATCAGAAAAGAACAGGAAATAAAACATATCTAACTGTTTTATCCTCATTTGCCGCCTTTTTGAAAACACGCTCCCCGATTAAAGCGTCTTTTTTGGTTGTCGGCAACTTAGTCTGAAAAAATTAACGCTTTATTTCCTTTTTCATTTTAAAATTCCGCCATTCAAAAATACAAAAGGGATAAAGATGATTTTCATCCGTCACAAGATTTGCATTTTATTTCTGGCAGCCGCCGCGCTGTTTGCCTTTCCGGCAACGGCTCGGCGCTCGCCTTCAAACATTGTCATCGATGCCAAAACCGGAGAAGTGCTTGTTGCCCATAACCCCAACGCCGTTCGGCATCCCGCTTCGCTGACCAAACTGATGACTCTGTACATCACTTTTGAGGCTATGGAAAAAGGGCTGATCAAAATGGACGACGAACTCCCCGTATCCTTTACCGCCGCCAACCGCTCCCCCTCCCGCTTGGGCCTAAAGGCAGGAAGTAAAATCAAAGTAGAAACGGCAATCGATGCGCTGATCATCAAATCGGCCAACGACTGCGCCACCGTGTTGGCAGAAGGGCTTGGCTACAGCGAAGCGAAATTTGCCGAAAAAATGACGGAAGTGGCTAAAGCACTCGATATGAAAGACACCGTTTTTAAAAATGCCTCCGGCTTACCCAACCGCCGGCAGGTCACCACAGCCAGAGATATGGCAACATTGGCGGCCGCCGTTTATTTTCACTTTCCGCAATATTACGACCTATTCTCCCGTCAAAAATTTACTTATGACGGCAAAACATATCACACCCACAACCATCTTTTAAAAAATTTTGAAGGCGCGGATGGGTTAAAAACCGGCTACATTGCCTCTGCCGGCTTTAACATCGTCACCTCTGCCCAACGGGACGGAGATCGGGTTATTGCCGTTGCCATGGGACACAACAGCCAAAAAGAGCGTGACCGAACCGTTGCGCGCCTGATGGAACAGGGGTTCGGGAAATTGGCGTTAAACCGCTCAAGCAAAGCAGCTGCCACTTATGTCAAACTGGAACACAGCGATTTTCTGTTTAATGAGCATGAACAAGGCAAAGACAAAAACTCAAACGAAAACAACGCCAAACAAACGGCCCCCGATGCCGTCTGGATGGTACAAGTCGGCGCCTTTAGCAACTATGCCAAAGCCCGCGTTTATGCACAGAAAGTCCGTCGCGGCTACAATGAGCTCAGCAGCCGCAATGTCCAAGTGGAGCCGGCGCAAAACAACGCCATTATCGTCTACCGCGCCCAACTGATTCATCTTCGCAAAAGTGACGCACAAACGATATGTAAGGATTTGCAAAAAGAAAACAAATCGTGTATGGTCTTTCCCATGGAACACAACATTCAACTGACAATGGCGGAAAAATAAGCAAATGACACACAGGGCACATGTAATCGTCGTTAGCAACGAAAAAGGCGGAACGGGAAAATCGACAATCTCCATGCATTTGGCAATCAAACTGATGCAAGAGGGTTTTCGGGTTGCCGCGGTTGATATGGACGGGCGACAAGGCACCCTCACCCACTATGCCCAAAACCGCAACCGTTTCTGCAAAGAAAACGGCTTGGCGCTGCCGATTCCCACATTGCTGACGATAGAGCCGACCGAAGATCCTGCTTTTTTTGCCGCTCACCGCATACAGGCGGCAGAAAAAATAAAAACATTACTGCCGGATTTTGAAGCGGTTATTATCGACACGCCGGGCAACAAAAACTATTTGTTTGAAGAAGCGCACAAATTTGCAGACACTCTGATTACGCCGATTTCCGATAGCCTGATCGACTTAAACGTCATTTCGGAAATAGACTTTACTCATCCCGACACCCACCACGCCGGTCGCTATGCGCAATATATTTGGGAAGTTAAGAAATATCTGGCATCTCTAGGCAAGCCGATGCTCAACTGGATTGTTGTCGGCAACAAAATATCTTCACTCAACTCCCGCAACAAAAAACAAGTTTTCGGCTATTTGGAAAAAGCAGCCAAAAATTACGGCTTTCGCGTTGCTCCGGCCATTCGTGACCGAGTGATCTATAAAGAATTGTTTTTGCAGGGGCTGACGGTTCTTGATCTCAGCCACCAATCCTTAAAATGTCGCCTGAGTGTTTCCCACATCGCCGCCAAGCAAGAAATCAAAAGTTTGGCGGAGTTTATCTGCCCTTAAAAGAATCTCCTTTGACAAAATAACAGTTAGTAAAACCAAGCTTTCTCTTGAGTTGGCGGCAATCGGTGTTAAATTGAAACCTATCATGTCAATACATATTTTTAAGGAGAGATTATGATACAAGTGATTTCAACCACGCCTTACGCAGACCAAAAAATGGGAACTGCCGGTTTGCGGAAAAAATCTAAAGTCGTTATGCAGGAACATTATTTTGAAAACTTCCTGCAAAGTATTTTCAACACCATCAATCCGGCGGGCAAAACTTTTGTTGTCGGCGGTGACGGACGTTTTTACAACAGCATCGCCATTCAGAAGCTGATTAAAATGGCTGCCGCCAACGGGGTTAAGAAACTGATTGTCGGGCAAAATGGTTTTCTGTCGACACCGGCCTCGTCTAACATGATCTTAAAACGCCATACCGATGGCGGTTTTGTGCTTTCCGCCTCCCATAACCCCGGCGGAGAAAACGGAGACTTCGGCATTAAATTTGCAACCGAGACGGGCGGCCAATGCTCAAGCCAAGTCAGCGATCTCATTTTTGCCAACAGCAAAACGATTTCCGAGTTCAAAACCGTTGATGCGGCAGATGTCGACCTCAGCCGTCTAGGTATGCAAAAACTTGAAGATATGGAAATAGAAATTGTCGATCCGATCAGCGACTATGTCGAATTGATGGAAAAGATTTTCGACTTTTCGTTAATCCGCAAAATGTTTGCCGAGGGCTTCACCATGTGTTTCGATGCCATGAACGCGGTAACTGGTCCTTATGCCATCCGCATTTTTGAAGAAATTCTCGGCGCAGCCAAAGGTTCGGTTTTAAATGCCGTTCCCAAACCCGACTTCGGCGGTTTGCATCCGGATCCCAATTTGGTCTATGCCAAAGAGCTGGTCAATATCATGTATGCCGACAATGCCCCCGATTTTGGCGCAGCCAACGACGGTGACGGTGACCGCAACATGATCCTCGGCAAAAAGTTTTTTGTTACCCCGAGTGACAGCTTGGCTATTTTGACCGACAACTATCACCTGATTCCGGCTTACAAAGACGGCATTTTCGGTGTTGCCAAGTCGATGGCAACTTCAACCGCCGTTGCCCGCGTGGCATCTGCACGCAACATCGGCTATTATGAAGTGCCGACTGGTTGGAAATATTTTGTCAACCTGATGGATTCCAAGCGCATCACTTTCTGTGGCGAAGAAAGCTTTGGCACCGGCTCCAGCCATATTCGCGAAAAAGACGGCATTTGGGCTGTTTTGTTCTGGCTGAACATTATTGCCGCAACCGGCAAAAGCGTGGAAGAAATAACCCGTGAACACTGGCAAAAATATGGTCGAAGCTACTATTTGCGTTTTGATTTTGACGGGATTCCGACAGACACCGCCAACCTGCTGATGAGCGATCTTGAGTCCAAACTGCCCTCACTCAACGGGCAACGGCTCGGCTCTTACGAAGTTGACAAAGCAGAGGCCTTTGTTTACAACGATCCGGTTGATCATTCTTCAACCCAAAACGGTCTGCGTATTTTGCTTGCCGACGGTTCGCGTATTGTCTACCGCTTGTCCGGCACGTCTTCCAGCGGCGCCACTTTGCGCGTTTATATCGAAAAATTTAGCCGCGACAAACTTGACGGCGAACCGCGACAAATGGTTGATGAACTGTTAAAAATAGCGGCAGAGCTGGCGGAAATTGAAAAACGCACCGGCAAAAAAGAGGCTGACGTAACCACCTAGGACTTTGCCCACCGATGCTGCAGAACACAAAAATCTCTCGACCGGATCGACTTTTGCAAAAAAGGCTGATCGGCTTGGCGTATTCGCTGGTTGCTCTGACCGCGGCGCTGATCCTTTCTGTTGTTGTTCCTGAGCATCTGATGTTACTTTTAGGATTAACGGCGGCAATGACCGTGTTTGCGCTCATATTGTCGCTGTTAACTCTAAAAGCGGGCGAAAAAGCCATCACCTATGGCGGTTTTGCCAACGAAATTGTCCGCCTGAGCAGCCAAGCCAAACGCATTGACAATTCTCTCGGACGCGTTGTTATTGAAAACGATCGCGCCAAAGAGCTGTTTGGCGAAAGCAGCATTCTTTCCTTTTTGCAAAGCAGACTATCCCCCGACAATCGTAACAATCTATTGGCTTTTCAACGGTTGAGGAATGCCTTTCAAAATTTGGCTCGCGAAAAAGTGATTCTCTCTCTTAAACTTGGTTCGGAACCGGAAAACGAAACTTGGTTTGAGGTGATTTTGCGCCCTTTCAGCTTAAAAAAAACCGATTTGTTTGAAAACTCGCTAACTTTGAAAAAAATCCGCAAAGACACCTTTTTATATTGGAGTTTTTGCGACATCACCAATCAACACAATCTGGAACAAATTTTCCGCGAAGAACGACGCGGACTTCACGATTTTACCGATGATCTGCCCGTCGGGCTGTATATCTGCGACCACGACCTGAGCATTGAATATTGCAACCACGCATTTGCCCAAACGCTGGAACTTGACCGCGAACGCCTGATCGGCACCAATTTAAAAGAACTGCTTAGTCCAAACTCCCCCATTCCCCCTTGCGGCACATGGAGCAAAAGCATACATTTGACGGACAAATACGGAAAAGATAAAGAAGCTTTTGTTTGTCAGGATAGTTTTCGTGAGAAAAATGAAATCAAAATCCGCGGCGCCGCCGTCTGCAATCTTCCCACGGATGATTTGCTCCGGCAGCAGTTGGGACTGGCTATCGACAAAATCAGCTGGCTGTTTGATTTTGCCCCCGTCGGCATTGTTTTTATCAACACCGACGGCGTTATCCGCGAATACAACCGACAGGCGGAAAAGTTTTTGCGCCAAGATAACCAAGAGCTGGTCAATACCAACTTGATGGATCTTGTCAAAAAGTCGGATCGTCATGCCTTGAGTATAGAACTGGACAATATCCGAAGCGGTGCCAAAAAATCTGCCTCGGCAGAATTGTCCTTGGTCAACGGTCCCAAAATTGCCCTATCCTACATTTCGCCGATGCAAAGTCTTTACGGCAAAGAAGCGGCAAAAGGTTTTGTCATTTATCTGGTAGATGCCACCGAACAGAAAAATCTGGAAATAAAATTTGCTCAAGCGCAAAAAATGCAGGCCATGGGGCAACTTGCCGGCGGTGTCGCTCACGACTTCAACAATCTTCTGACCGCGGTGATCGGCTTTTGCGATTTGTTGTTGCAGCGTCACGGGATCGGCGACCCTTCATTTGCCGACCTCATCCAAATTAAGAATAACGCCAACCGCGCCGCCGGTTTGGTGCGGCAATTACTGGCCTTTTCCCGCAAGCAACCGCTGCAACCCAAACTTATCGACGTGACCGAAAACTTCATGGAATTGAGCCAGATGCTCAACAGAGTTCTCGGCGAAAAGGTTAATTTGAAGTTTCACCACGGAGCGGATCTCGGTTATATTCGGGTAGATCCCGTTCAGTTTTCGCAAGTTATCATCAATCTGGCGGTCAATGCCAAAGATGCCATGGACGGCAGCGGCACACTGACCATCACCACCCGAACAGAAAAAATAATTCACCCACAGCCCTTCGGCGAAGAAACCATAAAACCCGGAGAATTTGTGGTAATCGAAGTTTCCGACACCGGATGCGGCATTGCGGAAGAAAACCAAAATCGCATTTTTGAACCTTTCTTCTCCACCAAGCAAAATGTTGTCGGCTCCGGCACCGGATTGGGGCTGGCCATGGTCTACGGCATTGTCCGCCAAACCGAAGGCTTTATCCGTGTCAACAGCAAAGTCGGCGAAGGCACCACCTTTTTAATCCACCTGCCGCGCTTTGAACACAATACCGAAACAGACAACAAAGAAAATGTAACCCACCGCTCTGAAGTAACCGCTGCCGACGGTTCTCCCGTGATGACGGTGCGCGAACAAAACACAACTTCTCTGCCGATAAACCAGAAATTTATCTTTGGTTTAAATGCGGAGGCCATTGACAAAAACCTTGATAACAACGGCGTTCATGCCGGCATCCGCATTCTCTTTGTCGAAGACGAAGATTCGGTTCGGAGCTTTGCCGTCCGCGCCTTAAAGAAAAAGGGTTACGAAGTTGTCGGTTGCAATTCTGCCGAAAATGCGCTGGAACAACTGGAAAAAGAACGCAACTTTCATTTGCTGGTCACGGATATGGTCATGCCGGGGTTAAACGGCATTGAACTGTCCAGACGGGTAAAGGAATTGATCCCCGACATTAAGATTATTCTTGCCTCGGGTTATTCGGAAGAAATTGCCAAACATGAACTTTCTGCCGCCGACCGAGTTGAGTTTATGTCCAAGCCGTTCAGCTTGGGAGATCTGACCAAAAAGATATTTGATGTGTTGAATAAGGAATAAGCAATCATGACCGGCAAAAATCAACTGTCTTTAGAATTTCCTCACCGCCCTTACATGGACAGGGAAGACTTTATCGTTTCGCCCTGCAATGCCGAGGCCTTTGCCGCGGTTGACCAGTGGCCGCAATGGCCTTTTTTTGCCCTTTGTGTTTATGGTCCGGAAAATTGCGGCAAAACGCATCTCACACACATTTTTTCAGACAAAGTATCCGTGCTCACACGCTATCCGTACCAAATTCCGCGGATAGAAGCCGCTAAAGTAACGCTTGAACTTCCGCCGCTGCTGTTTGAGCATCACCGCTGTTTAGTCGTGGAAAACCTAAGCGAAGACATCGACGAAGAAGCGCTGTTTCATCTCTACAATCTTTACCTTAACGAAGGCGGCAATATTTTGTTTACGGCCCGACGCGCACCGGCGCGGCTCGATATTCGCCTACCCGACCTGCGCTCTCGGCTAAACATTGTCCCCTCAATCGAAATTTCCGAACCCGATGACAAGCTGCTTTCGGCGCTTATTATCAAGCTTTTTATGGATCGGCAGATCACCATTTCGCTTGACATCGTCAACTATATATTGGTAAATATGCAACGCTCTTTCGCCTATGCGGAAAAATTGGTCAATGAAATCGACAACATCTCATTGGCATACAAGCGCGCCGTTTCCGTTGCCATTGTTAAAGAAGCAATCGCGGAATTAAACAACAATCCTCAAGGGGAATTGTTCTAGCTGTCCACAATCATTGAACTTCTGAAGGATCTCATCAAATGCTTTTACTCAAACTACCGCAATATTTCTGGCAGCTTTCCTCTGCCCGCTTCAGTTTTGTTTACACTCTGTTTATGATGGCGGCGTACAACCTCCCGTTTATAAATGCCGTTTATCGGGCAAACGGCCTGACCGCAAGCTTTGTGCTTATCATTATCTTTGCTTTTGCCGTGTTGCATATTGCCGTTTCGTTGCTTTTTCTGCGCCCGCTCGCCAAGCCGCTGGCAATCACTTTTTGCTTGCTAAACGCTTCCGTTCTCTATTTTATGAATGCTTACGGGGTGATTATCGACAAAATTATGTTGATGAATGTGATCCAGACAGATATGTACGAAGTGGCAGATTTGCTCAATGTTAAAATGATTTTGTACCTGACGATGCTGGGTATTGTTCCCGCCTATCTGATTTATAAAACACGGATTGTTTTCAAACCGCTTAAATCGGATATGGCAAGCAAACTTGCCGGCATACTCGTTTCGGCGCTTGTCGCCGCCGGCATCATTGGCGCCGGATTGTTGTATGAGCCCGAAATGTTAAAAAAACAAAAGTATTTGAAAAACGCGCTGATCCCCGTCAACTACATCGGCGCAATCATTTCCGTTACTAAAATAAAAGCCAAATATTGGGGCATAGAACTGAAAAAAATTTCCGACAACGCCTATATGCTGCCGCCAAAAGAAGGAAGTAAACCGTCGCTGATTGTGCTCGTTATCGGAGAATCGGCCAGAGATGCCAGTTTTTCTCTCTCCGGTTACGAACGGCCAACCAATAAACCTCTTGAAAAATATGCCGACGAGCTGATCTATTTTGACAATTTCTATTCCTGCGGAACGGCAACAGCAATCTCCGTGCCCTGTATTTTCTCCCCCGATCCTCGCAAAAAATTTGAGCCGGAAAGCGAAAAATATACCGAAAACGTGCTGAATATTCTGGATGCTGCCGGCTACAAACTGCTTTGGCGAGAAAACAATACGGACTGCAAAGACAACTGCAACCGCATTGAACAAGAACGCTTTTGCAATGTCAAAGAATGTCCTGACGAAATTTTGCTGAGAGACTTTGCCGCCAAAGTCAAAAGCACCAACCGTCCGACGGTGGTCGTTTTGCATCAACGCGGCAGCCACGGACCGCTTTATGCGCTCCGCTATCCCAAAGAGTTTGAAATCTACAGCCCTGTCTGCCGTCGAGAATTTCTCCAAGACTGCACGCTTGAGGAACTTCAAAACACCTACGACAACACCATCTACTACACATCATATATGCTGGCTCGCACCATTGAGGAATTAAAAGCTTTATCCGATGAATATGACACAGCCTTTTTCTTTGCCTCTGACCATGGGGAATCGCTTGGCGAAGATGGTGTTTATCTACACTCTGCTCCGTATGACAGCGCTCCCGATGTGCAAAAGCATATCCCCGCCATACTCTGGTTTTCCGAAGGGTTTGCCGAGGCAAACGGGGTAGATGCCGACTGCGTGCGCCGGATCAAATCCAAAGCCTTTTCGCACGACAACATTTTCCACACCCTGCTGGGCATGAGCCGAGTGGCAACACCGTTTTACGACTCTCGGTTAGACATTCTCGCCCGTTGCCGAAAATGATTGCTGCCAACCTTTAGCCGCGCGGCTCCATAACAACGGATATTTTTCCGGCTGAGACAAATTGCCGAAATGCCGCAGCAGCTCCGTCAACAAATAAGGTTTGTCGACGTCAGGCAAAACATAGACACCGCCCACCATCGGCAGGCGACATCCTGTTGTTTCCGGCAAAGAAAACGGTCGGTTGAGGATCTTGCAACAAGCCATATCGGCAAAAATGCGAGCTTCCATATATTCTCCGGAAAAACCGAAACGATCAGCAAAGTCTGCCTTCGGGCTTGCCAGCAGTCTGGTATAAATATCGGCAAACACGGCTTCATGTTCGGGCAGGATCAATGCTTTTCCGCCCAGCAGATTTTCAAAATCATTGCGGATGAGCGGATTTTTCCAACCGCCGCCAAACAACAGATAAAGCGAAGGCAACTGTTGTGCGGACGGCACATAGCGCAAATGATAGACCATACCGTATGCGCTTAAATATTCTGCCGTGCGCAGGTTGTCGGCAAAAGAACGGCTGTTGTCGTAAACTTTGCGGTACCAATGAGGATCGGACGACTTGGGCGGCTGGCACAAATAAAAGTTTTTTCCCTCCGCCGTGATTGCCGCTTCGTTAAACATTTGCCGCAACAGCTTCGGGCATATTTTCCCGCTGCTGCCAACCATGCCGTCTTTGTCAAAGGGCTGCCCCAAATGCTCACGGATCAACAGATCGGGCAGATGGTTAAACGGCCCGACATCCCAGCCGATGACGGCAGATGTGTTTTGTGCGTTTTCATAACCGACAATGGCAATATTGCCGGTATTGCCTCCGTTGCAAAAAGCAAACGCATCAATTTTTTTGCGCATCATCATCTGTGCAATACGCCGATTGTGCAAAGGCGCCAGCGGTGCCCCTTCGCCCCCGTTCATCAGATCGTCGGAGCGAAAGTCGTAGATAACCGGAATACCCGTCAAAGAGGCCAGCAACTTCGGATTGCCGACCTGCAGGGTATATGGCTCTGCGTTTCCTGCCACCGAAGGCGGATAATGATCACAAGTTTGCCCATGAAAACCGATGGCGGCAATTTCTCTTTTGTCAACGCCGCTTTTTTCCACCAAACCGTTAACCGTATCGGCAGCCAAACGGGTATAAGTTTCAACCGTTTTGGCAAACAAAGGGTCTAAGTCTGCCTCTTTCATTGAGGCATAAGATTTGACATTTTCTTTCAGCTGCAAAAAACATTCTCTCAGCTCCGATGGGTATGGCACGGAAAAAGCCGCCAGATCACGAACATTTCCGTCTTGGTCAAAAGAGCTCAACACCGCATCTGCGGCATCGAGAGAATTGCCGGTCATCACACCGATTGTTTGGATAATCATCAACGAACCTCCCGCTTATGGCGCCGAAGTCATTGTAAAGCGCGCCGTATTTAAATTTGGTTAAACACGGCATATATCCGATTCACAGGGCAGCGGCGGCATTTGCGCGGTCGCGCCTGTTAGGCGGTTGTCTTTCATATGTTCTTTAAGTTCCTGTTTGAATTTTTCCGCATTGCCGTAGCCGCGGATAATGTAAGAGGCCATTGTCATATAAACAATTTCGTCCGATCTCGGATGATTGTTGATGAGCAGATTGAGTTTGCGGATAATTTTTTCTTTGTATTTATAATTATCCTCACCGAAATTGGTCAACCCCACCAAACGTTGGTGCATATCCCGAACGGCTTTGGCATTATATTCTATCCGCACCCGCGCCAACTTGTCTTGATAAAGCGTTACCGAGTCAAAATCTGATACCTTACCCAGCAAAACTTCCAGTTTCTCTTGAGGATAAAAACGCATGACCGTATCTTCCAACACGGCAAACAGCAACCCCTTACTTTCTGCTTTTTGCAGATCAAGGAGGAAGTTCTCGCCAAAAGTCTTTTTTACAACTTCGCTTGTCATAGCCCTTCTCCCGTTTCATAATGATATTTTCCATATGCCCAAAGTTTAGCACAAAACCACCCCTGACACAACAGAAAACACAAGCCGACGGCAAGAAAAATGATTTGATAAAATCAATTATTAATTTGCTTATTTAAACGCAACCGCTTATAACTTTTCACTTAAGGAGATACACATGAACAAACTTTGTCTGTCATCAGAATTATACCCCATTTCCCCTGCCGACATAGCCTCTCTGGCAGATACTCCCGCAGGCGTGACGGCTGATACAAAAGACGAAATTACGGTTCTGATCGGCGATAGCATGGCGGGACAAACCGATACCTTGCTTGCGGGAAGAAACGCCGTCAACCGCGCGCTTGCAGATAACGTTTCTTCCGTTCCCGTCCGTTTTGCCTTTTTCAGTAAAATCGGCAGGCTGAACTTTATCAGCGTTTTTATAAAACCGCTGCGCTCCCGATACAAAATTTTTTCTTCCAACATATACCATATAGATCCGCAGGAAATTCGCAAACTTAAAATCGAACGCAATATCCGCACCAAAGAAAACGCCTATATATTCAGCAACCCGCGGTTTTACTACGACGACCAAGATCGCAAACGCCAGTACAACGAACTCTACAATTCGATGCGGCAAGGATACGACGACAAATTTCCGCTCGACATCATGCTGTTGAGAATGATGGGCATCAAAGACACCGTCAACCAAGGACATCACCGCATGGGCATTGCCATCGAATGCCGCTTACCGCTTGTAGCCGTTCGCTTCAGCGCTGCCGGTGCCGCGCCGAGTATCTTAAAACCGTTATTAAAAGTGATTGCCGACATCAACATCACCTTAAAATTGAGGAATAAAAGCCAATGACACGCCTGTTGCATATTGCCAATTTCAACTCGCTCCGCTTAAAAGGCTGCTTTCAATGCGGCTTTCCGGTAAAAATATCTTCCGGATTGATTAAAAACGGCTTCGAAGTCATCAACTATGCCGACCGCGATCTATGCAGAATGTTCGGCTTTGGACATATGAACACCCTCGGACGCTGGCGCTTAAACAAGCATCTCATCGAGTTTTGCCGCACAACCCGACCGGACGCGCTTTTGCTCGGACACGCCAACACCATCGAAAACGAAACGATCTTAAAAATAAAAAAAATACTGCCGGGGATCCGCGTCATGCAGTGGAATTGTGACTCGATTACGCCGGAAAGCAAGCGCAACATCAAAGCCTTAACCGAACGTTTGGAGGTGGTGGATCTGACCATGATATCAACCGGCGACAAAGCCATGCTCTCCATGTTCAAAAAAAACGACAAACCCGTGGCCTACCTTCCCAATATGGTAGATTCCGCCATTGAAACCGGCAAGGCTTTTGCAGAGCCGACACCGGCTTTCGATGTTTTGCTTTGCGCCAACACCGGACAACGTCAATTTTGCGGAAAAGATACCGCCATTGAGGAAATATTAAACGAAAGTGAAAACCAAATCCCCAACCTCAAATGGTTGCTTGGCGGTCTGCGCGGATACCCGCCGCTGCACGGAGCCGAATATCTCAACGCCTTTTCCAAAGCGGGCATGGGCTTTAACCTCAGCCGCTACAACGACGTTTACCTCTACAGCTCAGATCGCCTTGCTCACATTATTGGTAACGGCGAACTAGCGCTAATCGATCGGGCAACCGGCTTTGCCGACGTCATTCCGGAAGACGGAGCCGCTTTTTACGGTAACCGAGAAGAGTTTTACGACAAACTAGCGTTTTACAAAAACAACACCGATGCCCGTATGAAAGCCGCCGCCTTGGGACATCGGGCTTTTTATCGGGAATTTGACAACCAAAGCGTTACCGCCTATATGGCAGCACTTTTGTTTGAACAGTTCAAAACGGCTCAACGGCCTTGGCAAATTGTCATCTGACAAGCCGCCGCAAAATGTCGTCATCTTCCAGCAAATGAACTGCCAAATCTAAACTTTTAGGTTCAGAAAGAATGGTATAATAGTTATCTTTTATCGTCGGAGCCAATTCAACCGCTTTGATAAATTCTTTTTTATCAAAAGGATTTTCCGCAATAAAATCAAAAAAACCGGTTGCCGATAAAATATCGCGAACACCGTCTGTTTCTGGATTATCCTGCAACATAGCACAGAGATACGCCGCCGTTCCCACCTGCAAGCCGTGCATTTTCGGTTTTGCCGAAAATTCGTCAAGGGCATGTGAAATCAGATGCTCCGATCCGCTGGCGGGACGAGAACTGCCGGCAATTTCCATGGCTATGCCGCTGTATAGCAGCGAAGTTGCTAAGCTTCGCTGGAAACGAGGCGCCATCAGATCGCTGCTGTGACGCAAAAACAGCAGATCCAACGAATTGTAAGACATCATCGAGGCAAAGTCGTTGAAGCGTTCTCTGCCTTGGTTGAAAGCCGTTTTCCAATCCCACAATGCACTGACTTTAGCAATCATATCGCCAACGCCCGAATAAAGGAAAATCTTTGGACAATTAGCGATCACGTCAAGATCTATTACCACTCCGTAGGGAATGGCCGATTTTATGGTTTTTCTCACTCCTTTGGCGGTCAGTGAGGAGGTGGGCGAACAAAAACCATCATTAGACATTGAGGTCGGCACACTAATATAGGGCAGTCTGAGTAAATATGAGGCATATTTGGCAAAATCGAGAACTTTGCCGCCACCGATACCGACGATGGCCCGAACTTTAGATGACAAAGAAAACGCCGTGGCCGTAATATCTTCCACCGCAATGGAAGTTACCGTACACTCCGACACAATGCCGACGTGATGTTCTTCCAACCCGCGTTTCAACTGTTCTCCCAACATTTTTTCCATTCCTTCACCCCAAAACAAAGCAATCTCTGTCATCTCTTTATCAAACAGATATTTACCGATTTTGGCAATTTTCCTTTCTCCTATTTTCAATAGATAAGGAATGTTTATCTGACGACTGGTCATAACATAGGGAAAATTTTTTTTCATTTTTTATCCTTTCAGGAAGTGGTATACCTCATCAAAATCTTTCAATTCTTCTGCCGGAATATGCAACAGACGGCATTGATGCAACAACATTTTGCGAGCAAATACAACATCGGCGACAGCCGCCGCGGCAACATCAGGCATACCGTCGCCGCAATAAACGACACAATAGCCTTTTTGCTGAAGATAAGCAACAACAGCGGCTTTGTCGACACCTGTATTCGGAGCATAAAAAGGGTTGTTTTCAGGCAGCGGATTCATGACCAGCCCCTTTTCAGGGCTGTAAACTCCATGGTTAGCAACTAGCTTTATCCAATTTTTGGCCATCTCTTTTCCGATCAGCTTGTCAATATAATAGTCACAACCTGCTGAACAAATATAAACCGGAATATGTTGTCGACAACAGTAATCGGCGACCGTAAAAAAACTTTGATCAATTTTAATTTTGCAAATAAAATCGTCAAGTTCGCGTTTTGTCACCCTGAGAGAGGAAAAAATTTCCTTTAAAGCCTCAAAATGAGTCTTTTTTCCCTCCATATACTCTCGCCATGGCAGCAACGCTTTTTCACCGAGCCATCTGTCGCTGATATAATTAAAAAAAATCATCGTCACTGATCGTTCCGTCAAAATCAGAAACCAGAGCCATTTGACACTTTTTAATCATTGCAACAGCCTTTCTCATAAAAATTTGACGTTAAGGATACTTCATATACTTTACTAAAAGGTGAATTTTTAGATCCGACAAAAAAGATTGCACCTTTTAAAAACCACGAAAAGATAAATCTTCGCGGCATTTTTTATGCAAACCGCGTTCAGGCTCTCAAGGCAAGTTTGTCGATTGTTGTTGCTGCCGATCCGTTGGCGTCCGCAGCCGACAAACCATGCCCTCTACACGTTATAAACCAATCCCCAGTCTTGATAGCGTGCCGGATCTTCGCTCCAGTTTTCCCGCACTTTCACGAATAAAAATAAATGAATGCGGTCTTCAAGCATTTTTTCCAATTCCAACCGAGCCGACTGCCCGACTTTCTTAATCATCTCTCCGCTTTTGCCGATGATAATTTTTTTCTGCCCTTCCCGCTCAACATAAATGGTCATTTCCGCCCGCACCGAATTGTCCGGTCGTCGTTCCCACATTTCAGGTTCAACGGTCAACGAATAGGGCAACTCGTCCTGCAAATACAAAAACAGCTTTTCCCTCACAACTTCCGCCGCCAGCAGCCTGAGCGGCAAATCCGACATATGGTCTTCGGGGTAATACCAAGGCGATTCCGGCAGATGATCCGCCAAATACCGATAAAAATCGGCCATTCCTTCTCCGGTTGTGGCAGAAACCATAAATGTTTCGGAAAAGTCTGCCGCCGCGTTGAGTTCTGCCGCCAGCGGCAGCAATTTTTCTTTTGCCACCAGATCAATTTTATTCAGCAATAAAACGGCTTGGCGTTTTTGTTTGTTCAGTTCGTCGACAACAGCTCTGGTTTCCGCATCAAAGCCACGTCTGGAATCGACCACCAAAACCAACAGATCGCCATCGGAAGCCCCGCTCCATGCCGAAGCCACCATAGAACGATCAAAACGCCGTTTGGGTTTAAAAATACCCGGTGTATCGAGAAAAATAATCTGCGTGTTGTCATAAATGCCGATGCCCTTCACCAAGGTGCGCGTTGTCTGCGCTTTGGGCGAAACGATAGACACCTTGGAACCGACAAAATCATTGGTAATGGTAGATTTTCCGGCATTCGGCGCGCCTATCAAAGCAACAAAACCGCAACGTGTCGGCCGTTCATTTATTTCCATGTTTCACTCCCAAAACCATCAACATTTTTTCTGCCGCATTCTGCTCGGCCATTTTTTTATTGCGACCGCTGCCCGTTTGTGCTTCCACTCCGTCTATTTCCACCTGCATATGAAAAATCGGATTATGTTCGGCTCCCTCGCGCCCGATTTCCATATATTTTGGCGCCGACAGATTTTTTTCGTGGGCGGCTTCCTGCAACAAGGTTTTAGCGTCTTTGGGCGGACGTGTATGGGTATCGACCAGCGGGCGCCAATGTTTTTGCACAAAATCAATCGCCGTCTGACAACCGCCGTCCAGATACATTGCCCCGATCACCGCTTCGCAAACATCGCACAAAACATTGTCATTATGCCGAACATCGATACTTTCTGCCACAATGCAACCGTCCAGCTTGAGTTTTAAAGCCATTTCCGCCACGGTTTCTTTGCACACAAGAGCCATAAACCGTTGCGACAAGCTGCCTTCCGGCTCTGCGGGAAACACACGATAGACCATTTCTGCCACAGCCACGCCCAGCACCCTATCCCCCAAAAACTCCAGCCGCTCATAGTTTTCCGACAACTTGCCGGTCTTGCTGGTATGTGTCAGCGCCTGATGCAGCAAATGCCGATTTTTAAAATGATATTGCAGATTTTTTTCCAGTTCTTCCATAACCATTCTCCGTCACAAGCTTAAACTGTCTATATAAGATCAGTTAATTTTGCTGAACAGACGGCTCCACCTGATTTTTTTTGCCCAAGTCCAAGGTTTGTACCAAGCCCCCTCGTTCGGATCATAGGAAAAAAACAAAAACCGCGCTTTGCCCACCAAATTTTCCATCGGCACAAAACCGACGCTGATCCGACTGTCATCGGAACGGTCGCGGTTATCTCCCATCACAAACAAGCTTCCGTCGGGAACGGTTACTTCGGCAAAGTCGTCCTCTCTTTCCTCGTCGGAAATTTCTAAAATGCTGTGTTTAACACCGTTTGGCAGCGTTTCCACATACTGATGATAACGTTCGGCGTGTCCGAACGGATTGCGCAAGACAAAATTTTCTCCCTCAACCCGTTCAAGCATTTGACCGTTAACGAACAAACGCCCGTTTTCCAGTTTTATTTTGTCACCGGGCATACCGATAATCCGTTTGATAAAATCGGTGTGGTTATCTTTGGGAAACTTAAAAACAACCACATCACCCTGTTTGGGCTCGCTGCTCCATACGCGTCCTTCAAAAGACGGAAAACTAAAAGGGAACGAATGTCTGGAATAACCATAAGTATATTTGGAAACAAACAGAAAGTCTCCGACATAAAGATTGGGATACATTGAGCCCGACGGAATTTTGAACGGCTCAAACAAAAAGCTCCTAATCAAAACGGCAATCACGATTGCATAAATGATTGTTTTGATTGTTTCCGACATACTTTCTTCTTTTTCCATTTTAGTTTTTCTCCCAATCGTTTTTTCTGTCATACTAACCTCTATTTTTATTTTAGCAACAAAAAGCTAACAGCTTTCAATAATAACCGTTGCCTGCGCCAACGGATAATCGTCGCTTATGCTCAACCACAGGCGGGGTGCGGAAACCGTCTTTTTCAAAACCGCTTCTGCCTGTCCGGAAACCTTAATCGTCGGTTGTCCGCTCGGCAGGTGCAACACTTCTATTTCCGCCCACGAAATTCCCTGCGCAAACCCTGTGCCGAGAGCCTTAACAAAAGCTTCTTTGGCGGCAAAACGCTTGGCAAGCGAAGCAACAAATCGTGCTTTATCGGCATATATCCTGTCCAGCTCTTGCCGTTCTTCCCTCCCAAAACAGCGGTTAAGAAAACGCTCGCGAAAGTTTGCATAGGCTTTTTCGATACGTCCGATATGGCAAATATCGCTCCCCAATCCGATAATCATGATATTTTGTCCGCTCTTTCGTTTTTGTATTTTCTAAAACGGCCGATTTTTTCCAACGACTTTTTAACGACATAATAAGTGATTGCCCAAGCGGCAATGTAAAAAGGAACACAGCCGACCATCATCGGCCAAACAACCGGCCACACATCACGCCCGAATGAAGAAAAATCAAAGGTTATCAAAGCGTGCATTGCCTTTTCAAACACTTTTGTAAATTCTATCTGGCTGCGTCCGTATTCGCCCAGCAGAAAACGTCCGGTATAAAGCACAGAAACCCAGATAAACGGAAAGGTCCACGGGTTTCCTGCCGCCGTGCCGAGAGCCCCTGCCAAAACATTGCCTCGCACCAACCATGCCGTTGCCGCTGCCAACACAAAATGAAAACCGACAAACGGCGTAAAAGAAACAGCCACGCCGCAAGCCACGCCGGCGGCAATCGAATATGGCGTTCCTCCCAGTTGGCTGAGGCGTAGCAATATGCGTTTGGCGTAGCGCCTCCACCCCGATCTGCGCCTCCCGCTTTGACGCTTTGTTTCCGTTGCTTCCCGCTTCCCTCGTAAAAACAAATTGCTTCTCCTTTGTTTATGCCGATCGGGCAACATAGCTGACTGCTTTTGAAGACTTGAGATCGGCAATTATTGAATTCAGATGGTCTAAATTCTTCACATCGACGTCAACCATAATTTCAAAATAGCTAATCGTACGGTAAACAATGTTCAGATTGGAAATATTGGCGTTGTTACGCGCCATGATATTAGATATTTCACCCAAGCTTCCGGGTTCGTTGCTTAGCATCAACTTCAGCCGTCCGGTATGGCTTTGGTTATCGGCTTCCTTGCCCCATGCAATGTCCAACCAGCGTTCCGGTTCGCCCGAAAATCGCTCCAATGCTTTGCAGTCTGCACGATGAACAGCCACGCCTTTGCCGGTTGTTACAATCCCGACAATCCGATCCCCCGGCAAGGGATGGCAGCAGCCGGCAAAATGCATTGCCATTCCGGGAATTAGTCCCTCTATTTTCAAAGGCTCGGCATTTTTCTTTTTGATTTTGCGGAATGAAGGAACTTTTATCGCCTTGACCACTTTTTCCAATTTGGACTGCTTGTAGGCAGGATAAACGGTTTTCATCACATCCCAACCGCTGACCAGCCCCTCTCCTACTTTGGCATAAATATCATCAATCGATTCCGCCTCAAAATGGGGCATAACCAGCAGCAACCCTTTTTCGGAAAACTCCAACCCTTCGTTTTTAAACATTTTTTCAAGGATTTCTTGACCAAGAACAATAAACTGATCGCGCTTTGAAGAACGCACATAACGGCGGATGGCGGCTTTGGCCTTGCCGGTCACCACAAAACGCTCCCATTCGGTTGACGGATGCTGAGCTTTGGAAGTCAAAATCTCCACTTGGTCTCCGTTTTGCAACACCGTTCTTAAAGGGCGGATTTCTCCGTTAATTTTAGCCCCCACACAAGTATCGCCTACAGAAGAATGAACGGCATAGGCAAAATCGACCGGAGTGGAATTAATCGGCAAACCGATCAAATCGCCTTTGGGCGTAAAGCAAAACACCTGATCATTATACATTTCAAGCTTGGTGTTTTCCAAAAATTCTTCCGGATTAGATGCCCTTTCCAATATCTCCAGCAGTTCTCTGATCCAGCGAAAATTCTTCCCTTCCGCCTTTTGCCCTTGTTTATACGCCCAATGGGCGGCAATCCCTTTTTCTGCAATTTCGTGCATTTCAAAGGTGCGGATTTGCACTTCGATTCGGGTATTGAGCGGTCCGATAACGCCGGTATGAATCGACTGATAACCATTTGGTTTCGGGGTTGAGATATAATCTTTGAAACGGCGCGGAACCATGTGATATTTGCTATGAATAATCCCCAGCGCCTGATAACAGGAGGCAATATCATCAACACAAATGCGAAAGGCCATAATGTCTGACAGCTGCTCAAAAGAAGCGTTTTTCTGTTGCATCTTGCGCCAAATGGAGTAAGGTGTTTTTTCCCGCCCTGTTACCTGACATTTAACCGCGTTAACGTCCATATCCTTTTTCAGCGCCTCTATGATCTTCGGCACCAAATTACTTCCCTGTTCGCGCAAAAAATTCAGTCGCGCAATGATGGAATCGTGAGCCTCTTTATAAAGTTCGCAAAAAGCCCGTTCTTCCAACTCGCTTTTCACTTCCTGCATACCGATTCGTTCTGCCAAGGGGGCATAAATATCCAATGTTTCGCGCGCAATTCTGGTGCGTTTTTCCGGTGCCAGAAAATGCAAGGTTCGCATATTATGCAAGCGATCCGCCAGTTTGATTAAAAGCACGCGGATATCTTCCGACATGGCAAGCAGCAACTTGCGGAAGTTTTCGGCTTGTTTGGTATAGACCGACTTTTGCTCAATCATTGCCAGTTTGGTCAGCCCGTCCACCAGCGAGGCCACTTGTTCGCCAAACAGTTGGCGCACTTCTTCCACCGTGGTATCGGTATCTTCAACCGTATCATGCAAAAGTCCGGCAATAACCGAGGAACAATCCAGCTTAAACTTCGTCAGAATACCCGCCACTTCAACCGGATGCGAATAATACGGATCGCCGGAAGCCCTCAGCTGCGCACCATGCTTTTTCATAGCAAAAACATAGGCGCGGTTCAGGGCGTCCTCGTCAACATCGGGATCGTAAGATTTTACTAAATCAACTAATTCATATTGTCGTAACATCGGCTCGCATCATTATCATTCTTCGTCCAAGTCGTCCATGCCGTCGTCACCCAATGCGCCGCCTTCATCAAAGCCAAAATCGTCGTCGCCGTCCAAGTCAACGTCAATATCGCCGTCCTCGTCAACATCGGCGTCAAGGTCAAGGTTGTCATCGTCTACCCCGTGAACTTGCATGGAGTCGGACATTTCGTTATCAAGCAGCAATCCCGAAAATTGATCATCCAGCCCTGCCAATTCTTTCTCTGCCGCCAAAATCTCCATTTCTTCTTCTTCGGGTTCTTCAACTTCCACATATTTTTGCAGACCCATAACCAACGACTTTTGCAAATCTTCAATATTGACCTTTTCTTCGGCAATTTCACGCAAGGCAATAACCGGATTTTTATCGTTGTCGCGAGAAACCATAATCGGCGATCCGGAAGAAATATCCTTTGCCCGTTGTGTCGCAACCATCAGCAGTTCATAGCGGTTGGGAATTTTATCGATGCAGTCTTCAACTGTAACTCTTGCCATTTTTTCACCTTTTTTCAGTTAGATTGAAACAATTTTTGACGCTAACTATAAACATATTGCCTTGCAAATGCAACGAAAATCTGTTTTTGCTTTGTCTAATTTATTGTTTTTGTTAAATATTATTTTATATAAACCGGTTGAAAGACGATTCGGTAGTCGATTCGTTCAAAAGCCTTTTTCAAAGCTTTCTGGTTTTTCTTAACTTCCATCATGTCGTGGATCGGCGCTTTGTACATTTCAACAATTCCCTGCATGGTCACCGCAATGTTTGGTGCCGTTTTATCAGAATACAGATTTAACTGATTTTCATATATGTTACGTTTATACAAAAGCAAAGTCATCAGCTCCGGCGAACTCATCTTCAGCACCCGATAAGCCTTGATTGTCTTATCGCAGGTATATCCCCATTCTTCCGGATTAAAGCCTTCTTCGGCAATAATGGCGGCAAACTCTTTTTCCATTCCCTGCATTCTCATTTTTTGCACCAAGCGCTGGCAGGGATGAACCAAATCTTTCAAATTGGGCAACATGGCTCCTTTGCCCTGCTCATTTTCCCATGCGTCCAACAATGCGCCGGCTTCGATAATCTTGGCCTGATTGTCAATATCGGCGCCAAACTCTGCCAACGCCTCCAAACTGCGTGCCACCGCCTGAACATCTTTACCCGTAAGCGGTGACGAAGCGTCGGGAGAAATTGTGCGCAAGCGGCTTGCCAAGGGCTCTTTGGGCACGGCTCCTGGCGCATAATCTTCGGGAGGCACCAACTCTGCCACTTTGGCAAGAAATCTGGTATCGTAGCGATTAACCTGCGGCAATGTTCTAAACTTGATCTGCTCCCGACTTATGTTACTCTCCTCCCACAAATCAGGGTTGAGCGCAAAATAAAGTGCCGGCGACATAAATTCCAAATTTTCAATATCTGCCAGCTGTGGCGCAATGCGTTGAGGAAAACGGTTTTTAGTCTCCCTGATGCCGGGATAATTGAGGATTTTTTCCGAAATTCCGGGAATGGTGTGCAGATAGGGACCGATATATTGATAATATTCTTTCGGCATGTTTTTCAGCTGTTCCAACATCAGATCTTCCCCCGGCCATTTAAGCCGTGTTTGTCTGCTGCCATACTGACCGATTGTTTTGGCCAGATCTTTGTTAAAAACCGTACCGATGTTCCAAAAATAATCAAACTTTCGATCATAAATCGGTTTCGGCGCAAACTTTTTCCGCAGTTCTTCAATGGGCGGTATCTGCTCGCTCATATCAATTTTGAAGCGATCGGCATAATCGGACGGAGAAACGGCCTGCGCCAACGGCGCTGCAAATATGACCGTTGCCGAAAATAGGCATATAATCTTTTTATTCATCTTTGCTTCCCTATTTTTCACATCGTTTATCTTACAACGTATATTTTAATTAATAAAGAACTTCCGACAAGAAAATGCTAGACTCGGTAAAAATATTGATTTACTATCTGCCCATATTTAACTTTATTATGGGAGATGCAGCTATGGCTTGGACGGAAAAAATGGTTGAAGACCTTAAGATAATGTGGAAACAAGGATTGACGACCGGAGAAATCGGCAAACGTCTCGGAGTTTCCAAAAATTCTATCGTCGGCAAAGTCCACCGCTTGCAGCTTGATGCCCGTCCTTCGCCGATCAAGAAAAAAAACGAAGATACGGAAAAATCAGCGACAGAACCCGTAACCAAAACCGCAACCACCAAACCCAAAACAGAAAAGAAAAGTGAACCGCAGACGGAAAAACCGGCAGTTGCCCCTGTTTTGCAACCTGCCCCCCGCCAAACCGTCATCAAGAAAAATGTTGTTGCCGACATCAAACTGACCGACCTTGACAACCATACTTGTCGCTGGCCGATCGGCGATCCGAAAGACGAAAACTTCCACTTTTGCGGCAAGAAAGTGCGTATCGGACAAACCTATTGCGAGGAACATGCCGCCATGGCCTACGTCAAACCCAATAAAAAATGATGAGCCACACTCTCCAAACATACCGAACCGCCTCAACTTTCAGAGGCGGTTCTTTTTGTATATGATCTATTTCCCTCTTTCCGCTGTTTCCCCGTCTTCCGCCATTTTTCACCTTTCCGCGGTTTTCCTCTTTCCGCTGTTTCCCCGTCTTCCGCCATTTTTCACCTTTCCACCATTTTTCACCTTTCCGCTATTTCCATCTTTCCGCTGTTTCCATCTTTCCGCTGTTTCCCCGTCTTCCGCCATTTTTCACCTTTTCGCGGTTTCCCTCTTTCCGCTGTTTCCCCGCCTTCCGCTGTTTTTCACCTTTTCGCTATTTCCATCTTTCCGTCATTTTCCACCTTCCGCTGTTTCCCCGTCTTCCGCCATGCACCTGCTCTCAATGGCACTTTTTGCCAAAGCTTTGCAAGTAATTGCTTATCTTTGTCAGCACATCCGCATTTATGGAAAATTTTTGAAAAAAGCATCGGTTTTGAGCTAAAAAGAAATTTGTTAAAAATGCTCTTCCGAACTCTGGAAATAAAAAAACGGGAAACTAGGCGTTGCCTTATGTTTCCCGTTCTCAAAAGTGCAAAATTTGGGCACTTGTCCAAATTGGCTCCGGCTGTCGGATTCGAACCAACGACCAATCGGTTAACAGCCGATTGCTCTACCGCTGAGCTAAGCCGGAATAATATGCTGTGGAGGCCGGTACCGGAATCGAACCGATATAGAAGGATTTGCAGTCCTCTGCATAACCACTCTGCCAACCGGCCACAATACCGTCGCACATTCAATAAAAACTATATATACAAGTTTTTTTGCCCTCGTCAATAACTTTTTTTGCATAAATCTCAAAAAAATGCTTTTTTTTTCTTTTGCTTGCTCTATCATCTCTGCAAATCAACATTTTGGGAGAGCAAAATCATGAAAATAGCTATTGCTTCCGATCACGGAGGTTTTGAACTGAAACAGGAGCTGATTGACCATTACGCCAAAGAAGGCGTTGTTTTGCAGAATCTCGGCACCGACAGCACGGATTCCTGCGACTATCCGGATATCGCCAAAAAAATGGCAGAAACGATTCTCTTAAAACAAGCCGACTTGGGGATTCTCATCTGCGGAACGGGAATCGGCATTTCCATTGCTGCCAATCGCTGCCGCGGCATCAGAGCAGCTCTCCTTTATGATGACTTTGTTGCCGAGATGGCAAAAAAGCACAACAATGCCAATGTTATCGTTTTTGGTGGAAGAACTATGACAACGCAAGATGTTATCCGCAGGATCGATATTTTTAATCAAACCGCATTTGAAGGCGGACGCCATCTTCGTCGAATCGAAAAAATTGAGGAGGAAAAATAATAATGGATTTTAACAAAAGTTTATCAACCGAAGATCCGCAGATTTTCAGCGCCATCAATCGGGAGAGGGAACGTCAGCAACGACAAATAGAGTTGATTGCTTCGGAAAATATCGTTTCTTGCGCCGTTCTCGAAGCTCAGGGCTCCATTTTGACCAACAAATATGCGGAAGGCTACCCCGGAAAACGCTATTACGGCGGCTGTTGCTTTATTGACCAAGTGGAAGAACTGGCAATAGAGCGCGCAAAAAAGTTGTTTAATGCTCAATTTGTCAATGTGCAGCCTCACTCCGGTTCGCAAGCCAACACCGCGGTCTATGTCGCCCTGCTCCAACCCGGAGATACCATTCTCGGAATGTCGCTTGATGCCGGCGGACATCTGACGCATGGCTCCAAAGTTTCTTTTTCCGGCAAATGGTTAAATGCCGTACAATATGGCGTGCGTGAGAAAGACGGGCTGATTGATTATGACCGACTTGAGCAAATGGCCAAACAACACCAACCGAAACTGATCATTGCCGGCGGATCTGCCTACCCGCGGCAGATCGATTTTGCCCGTTTTAAAAAGATTGCCGACCAAACAGGGGCGTATTTGATGGTCGATATGGCGCACTTTGCCGGATTGGTTGCCGGCGGTTGTCATCCCAACCCGTTGGAATACGCCGACATTGTTACCACCACGACACACAAAACTCTCCGTGGGCCGCGGGGCGGCATGATTTTGACCAACAACGGGGAGCTGGCAAAAAAGATCAATTCCGCCATTTTCCCCGGAACTCAGGGCGGTCCGCTGGAACACATTATTGCCGCCAAAGCCGTTTGTTTCAAAGAAGGCTTAAGCGAAGAATTTAAAGTTTATGCGGCTCAGGTCGTCAAAAATGCTCAAATTTTAGGCGAAGTGCTAAAAGAACGCGGGCTTGATTTGGTATCCGGTGGCACCGACACCCACCTGCTGCTGGTAGATCTCCGTCCGAAAAATCTAACCGGCGATGTGGTAACGCAAAAGCTGGAAGAAGCCAACATCACCTGCAACAAAAATGCCATTCCCTTTGACCCGCAACCGCCGAAAATAACTTCCGGCATCCGTATCGGCACACCCGCCGGCACAACCCGTGGCTTTAAGGAAAAGGAATTTACGCTCATCGGCAACTGGATCGGAGATGTAATCGATGCCATAGCCGATGGAAATGCAGAAGCAACCATTGCCGAAACACGACAAAAGGTAATCACCTTATGTGAAAAATTCCCGATTTATTAAACGTTGCGCTTACTTTTTTAATAAAGAGAGCTCAGCCCCCTCAAAGAATTTTTCTTTCGAGGGGGTTTTCTTATGGCATCTGCGGCAACAAACGTTTGTTGCAGCAAACAAGGCTTGGCTGTGGGAACTTGACTATCCGAGAAACCGACCGCCGACCGCCACGTCCGCCGCCGACAAAGATTGCGTAACAATGTTAATATGACGCAATTCGACCTTTTCGAACTGCTCACGGAAAAATTCGCTCAGCAGCTCAACCACCTCTTGCTTATCGTTAAAACCTATCGATTCCAAATATGCCAACACACCTTTGTTTTCTGCGCTGCTGCCGAATGCCATGGTCTTATCCCGAAGCAAACGCACAATAACATAACCGATGGGCTTGTTGAGTTTGTTTGCAACCAGTTCGGACAAACACTCCGTGAAGCAAACATCATTATGTCCTTTTAATTCGGCATTGGAATAAACTGTAAGAAAAGGCATCATCTTTCTCCTTATAACGTTATATTAAATGCGGATCAGCAAAATCTTTTCCTGCTTTGGTCACAAGCGCCGCTTCTGTCGCCGTCTTATTTAAAAAAATCAGGCAAAAACACACGACAACCGCCATCTCTGCCGCCACCATTTTTGCCCTTGCGCCGCCCGCAAACGAACCGTTTGTTCCCCGACGACGGCTTGTCCGAGATCTGTCTGAACCGATTAAACGGACGGCACGGCATATGTATTTAGCTTATGCCGCCCATTATATTCCTTTGGTTTACTTTTTCAGATGCTCAAGATACCAATCTACGGTTTTGGCAATACCTCCGGCAAAATTTTCATCAGCCTTCCACCCCAATTCGGAAGTTATTTTATCGGCATTGATGGCATAGCGACGATCATGCCCCGGACGATCCTTAACAAACACCACCTGTTCTTTATAAGACTTTCCGTCTGCCCGCGGCCGACGTTCATCCAAAATAGAACAAAGAGCATCCACAATTTCCAGATTGTTTTTTTCGTTATGCCCGCCAACGTTATAAGTTTCGCCACTTTTACCATGGTGAAAAATCAGATCAATCGCTTTGCAGTGATCCAGCACATAGAGCCAATCACGAACATTTTTGCCGTCTCCGTAAATCGGAATATCTTTTCCCGACAAGGCGTTGGAAACAATCTTTGGGATCAGCTTTTCGGGATGTTGCTTAGGGCCGTAATTGTTGGAACAGTTGGAAACGGTAACATTTAATCCAAAAGTTCTGTGGTAGGCGCGCACCAACATATCCGAACCGGCTTTGGAAGCGGAATAAGGCGAGCTGGGATCATAAGGCGTCGTTTCGCTAAAAAAGCCCGTTTCGCCCAAAGCGCCATAGACTTCATCTGTCGAAATATGATGAAAACGGCAGCCCTCATACCCTGCCTTCGCTTGGTGCGGTTTTTCCATCCAATAATTGCGTGCGGCATCAAGCAACGTAAACGTTCCCACCAAATTGGTTTCGATAAAAGCGCGCGGTCCGCTGATCGAATTATCGACATGGCTTTCGGCGGCAAAATGAACCACACCGCGAATGTCATATTCCCGAAACAGTCTGTCAACCAGTGAGGCATCGCAAATATCGCCCTCCACAAACCGATAATTCGGCGCTTTTTCACATTCTCCGAGGTTATCAAGATTGCCCGCATAAGTCAGTTTGTCGACATTAACAATCCGATAATCAGGATATTTATTCACCCAATAGGGTACAAAATTGGCGCCGATAAAACCGGCTCCTCCGGTTACAAGAACGGTTTTCATAAGTTTTGCTCCTCCATATTGTCGATACACTCTTTCAAAGCATCGCGCCAGTGACGAATGCGAATGCCGAAATCTTTTTTGATTTTTGCCTTATTGAGAACCGAATACGGCGGTCTGGCAGCTTTTGACGGATACTCCCAACTTTCAATCGGACGAATATCACAAGACAATCCGGACATTTCTATAATGGCTTGGGCAAAATCATACCACGAGCAAACGCCTTCGTTGGAAAAATGATAAATACTTTTCATGCCGGTTGTAAGCTGTGGCAAAATATGCACGATGGCTGCCGCAAGATCGTCGGCATATGTCGGCGTGCCGATCTGGTCAAAAATAACTTTCAACATACGACGCTCTTTGCCCAAGCGGCGCATGGTTTTAACAAAATTGCTGCCATATTCGGAATAAAGCCACGATGTGCGAATAATAAGAGCGGTTTTCGCCCGTGACATCACTATTTTTTCCCCTTCGTACTTGGTACAGCCATAAACCGATTTTGGTCGTGCCGGATCGGTTTCAATATAGGGAACATAGTTTTTGCCGTCAAAAACATAGTCTGTCGAAATATGAATGAGCGGCACGCCACTGGCTGCCAAATTTGCCGATCCTTCAATATTGATTCTGGCGGCCGTTTCGGCATCATCTTCGGCTTTGTCCACCGCGGTATAGGCGGCGCAGTTAATCACGGCTTGATAACGCTCGGGATTAACCACCAATCGCACCGCTTCGGGGTTGGTAATGTCAAGCAGGTTGCGATCGGTATAATCCGCATCATCACCCAACAGTTTTTTCAATGCGTTGCCAAGTTGTCCGTTGCTTCCGGTTACTAAATACATACAACCTCCTTTAAGGTCGGATTGTTCTTGTCTTTTTCCGAAAGAATAGCCTTATCGGGATCTATTTTCCAATCAATCCCCAAAACCGGATCATTGTAAAGCAGCCCGCCTTCAGCCTCTTTGCGGTATACATTGTCACATTTATAGGCAAACACGGCAGACGCGGTTAACACCGAAAAACCGTGACCAAACCCCCGCGGGATCAGCAGCTGTTTGTTGTTTTGCGCCGACAACTCAACCGCTATATGCTGACCGAAAGTTGGAGAATCGGGGCGCAAATCAACCGCCACGTCTAACACGGTTCCTTCCAAAACCCGCACCAGCTTTGCTTGCGCAAACTCGCCCTTTTGAAAATGAATGCCCCGAATGGTGCCGTAACAAGATTTTGACTGATTATCCTGAATAAAATCATAATCAATCCCCAACTCTTTGAGCTTGGCTTTGTTCCAGCTCTCAAAAAAATAGCCGCGGGCATCTTCAAACACTTGAGGTTCAATAATCAAAACCCCTTCTATTGCCGTTTTAGAAACCTTCATGATAATCCTCATAAACACGCTTAAGATAAGCTTTATAATCCACACCGTCTTTCAGCTCGTTGATCAAAGACAAAAGATTTTCGGCAGAGATAAAGCCGCGACGGTAAGCTATTTCCTCAATGCAGGCAATTTTCAGATCTTGCCGTTTTTCAATAATACCAATAAAATTTGAGGCTTCCAAAAGGGATTGCGGCGTTCCCGCATCCAGCCAGGCATTGCCGCGCTTCATGGGCAGCACGTTTAAGCGTCCTTCTTCCAAATAAAGCCGGTTCAAATCGGTAATTTCCAGTTCTCCGCGGGCAGATGGCTTTAGGTTTCGCGCTTTTTCCACCACATCGGATTTATAGAAGTAAAGACCGACTACCGCGTAGTTGGATTTTGGCTGACGGGGCTTTTCTTCGATTGAAACCGCACGAAAGTTTTTATCAAATTCCACCACGCCGAAACGTTGCGGATCGGACACATGATAACCAAAAACGGTTCCGCCGGGATTGTTGACAATTTCCCGCTCAAACAGTTTCTGCTGTTCGCCCATATAAAAAATATTGTCGCCCAAAATCAGACAAACATCATCGTTGCCGATAAAATCCGCACCGATGGTAAAGGCCTGAGCAATACCTTTGGGCTCTGCCTGCACTTTGTAAGAAAGCTTCAGCCCCAACCGAGAGCCGTCACCGAACAGTTTTTCAATATTCGGCGTATCTTGCGGGGTTGAAATAATCAAAATTTCGCGGATACCGAACAGCATCAAAGTGGAAAGCGGATAATAAATCATCGGCTTGTCATAAACCGGCAGCAGCTGTTTGCTGATGACATTGGTCAAAGGATAGAGGCGGGAACCGCTCCCGCCGGCCAAAATAATGCCTTTCATTTTTTAAAAGTCCTCAAAGTTAATCTTTATATAATGCTTGTTATATTACTCCCTGCCGACAACAAAGCAAGAAAATTGCCGTTTCTGTTCACAACAAAGCAGGACGGCAAAAAATTTTAAAAAAACAAAGATTTTAAACGGCTTTGCCGGTGGAAATTTGGCGCAACAGGGTTATTTAAAACAGAAACTTCAATCATCAACGGAGCTGTCCATGCAAAAAAATCGTGTTTTAACGGCAGAACAATACAACATCTTACACCACCGAGGAACAGAACCGGCTTTTTCCGGAAAATATTATCAGTTTAACGAGGAAGGCATTTATGTTTGCGCCGGTTGCGGCAACCCTTTGTTTACTTCCGAACAAAAGTTTGACTGCGGCTGCGGTTGGCCAAGCTTTGACGCCGCCATTCTCGGCAGTGTCCGAATGGTGCCCGACTACAACTACGGCATGAACCGCACCGAAGTTTGCTGCGCCAACTGCCATTCGCATCTCGGACACATATTTGACGACGGTCCCACCGTAACCGGCAACCGTTTTTGCATCAACTCTTTGGCGCTGGAGTTTCATCCCCGACGCAAAAATTAAGCTTTAAGAAATTGCCGAATTTCTTTTTTCAAAGTGCGCGCAATCAACGGTCCGCCATGCCCTTTTTCCGCAACGATAACCAGTTTGGAGCGAGGCAATGCCTTATGCAAACGCCAAGCGCCGATCAACGGGCAAACCATGTCCAGCCGGTTGTGCACAATCAGCGTCGGCAGTTCGGCAATAGATCCGATATTGTTCATAATCTGATCATGGCTAAGCATAAATCCGGCTGCCGCATAGTTGATGTAAATTTTAGCCGAATTGATCTCATCAGAAGTTATCTCGGCTTGCTCAGCTTGCTTAGAAACGGGAGCAAGCTGCCCCAGAGCCCTCTCATAACGCCCGTAGAGAGCAACCGCTTTAACTTGCTCGGACAAGTTTGAAGAATTGATCATTTGAGCATAAAATGCCGGCAGATTCGCCTTTTCCGGCAGAGGAGAACGCAGCTTCGACATCAGGTCGGGATAAAACCAACCGCTGATATTGTCAACCCAATCGGCAGCCGTCTTATCGGCAAGAAAAATCTTGGAAAGCAGCATGGCTTCCACCCGTTCGGGACAGGCTTGAGCAAACAAAAGCGCCAAAGTTGCTCCCCATGAGCCGCCCAATAAAATAACTTTTTCTTTAATCTCCAAAAAATCGAGCAACCGTTCGGCGTCATGCAGCAAATCGGCAGTGGTGTTATGAGCTGTTTCTCCCGCCGGCAGCGAACGCCCCGCCCCGCGCTGATCAAAAAAAACGATCCGAAACCGTCGGCGGTCAAAATTTTCCGCATGATGAAGATGCGAAGCGCCTCCCGGCCCGCCGTGAAAAACCAACACCGGCTTGCCGTCTTTGTTGCCGGCTTCCATAAAAAACACGCGGTGTCCGTTTTCTTCGGGCAAATAGCCCTGATTAAAAACCTTGGGAGCAAACCAATTAAACATGAGTATTTACCTTTTCTTTATTATTATGTTTCATATTATATAC
>JAHHRI010000030.1 GCA_020025875.1 Alphaproteobacteria bacterium
GTTCAAAAGACTTTGGATTTCGGCCATTGGCTGGGTTCTGGTTGGAGGTTTTGTCAATAACCTCTTGGTTGCTCCTTTTGCCGAAATTTCTTTGGTGGAATGGAATGGTTTGATTACCTCTTTGGGTATTTTGCTGGGAATTAGCGGTACACGCGACTACTTCCTGAAAAATTCTTTGGACAAGCTGCCGGAGAACAGGTCGGGGAAAGGTTGGCAGAGGATGTGGATACCGTGTGTCGGCTGGGTTCTGGTCGGCGGTTTTTTTATCAACTGCATCCTTGCGCCTTATCTTGATCTTAAGGTGAATGATTGGTCTCAGCTGATTGCTGTGTTAACGGTCATTCTCGGTGTAAGCGGCGCGCGTGATATAAGTTTGCGTAAGCTGCCGAAAGGTCAGAGCAGTTCGCTGAGTGAAGAAGCGCCAAATAAAGAGGAATAAAAACTTCCTCTTTATCTAAACATCAAAAAAGAGCGGGTAAATACCCGCTCTTTTTTTGTTTGTTATCAAACCGATATTTTTACAGCAAGCTGAGGTTTTCGGCAGAAACTTTGCCTTTGACTTCAACGGCTTCAAATTCAATTTTCTGATTTTCCAGCAAATTGCGCAGACCGGCTCTTTCCAGCGCGCTGATGTGTACAAAAATGTCTTTTGATCCGTCTTCCGGCTGAATAAAGCCGTATCCCTTGCGGGAGTTGAACCATTTTACTGTACCTTTTGTCATTTTGATTTTCCTTATATAGAAATAAATTGCCCTGTCCGACATTGGATGCAGGGGTCGCAAAGATTTTCCTGACGTATAGAAAAATCTTTTGACGGTTTATGACATAAAAAGAAAAATCTAATTCGGGATGCCGTTTTTGGCGGCCTTAAAATCTAACGCAGTTTCCAAGAATACACGGATTATTATAAATAGCAACAGTTTTGTTGGCTTTTTTAATTCCTTGACAGCGCTCGGTGTTCATGTTTTATATTTTAAATATTTTTTGACGAGAGGAAAGACTTATGCTGCTGAAAACAAAACGTTTCTTGCCGCTGCTGATAACCCAGTTTTTGGGAGCGTTAAACGACAATCTATTTAAAAATGCCCTGTTGACATTGGTTACGGTTAAGCTGACCGCCCAATCGGATATTCTTTCCAACCTCATTGCCGGTCTGTTTATTTTGCCGTTTTTTTTGTTTTCCGCTTCCGCCGGACAGTTGGCAGAAAAATATCCGCGCGACAAGATCGTTCGCGTGCTGAAAATAGTCGAATTGTTGCTGATGATTGGGGTGGCGATTGCCTATTATTGGCATAGTTTGCCGCTTTTGATTGCCATTATGACTCTGATGGGGGCACAGTCGGCTTTTTTCGGGCCGGTCAAATATGCTCTTTTGCCCCAGCACCTGAAACCCGATGAACTGATTGCCGGTAACGCCTATATTGAGAGCACCACTTATATGGCGATTTTGTTTGGGCTGATTTTCGGTACTTTGTTGCCGATAGAAGCCGTGATCGGGTTGTTGCTTTTGCTGGCGGCAGGCGGTTATTTGTCTGCCCGACAGATTCCCCCTGCGCCGTCGCCGCGTCAAAAATTGAAAATTTCTGCCAATCCGTTGGTTTCGACGCTGGTAAACTTGCGTTTCCTGCTCAAATGCCGGCTGATTTTAATGAGCGTTCTCGGAGCCAGCTGGTTTTGGCTGGTTGGCGCGTTGGTTGCGGTGCAAATCTATCCCTTGTGCGGCAAAATACTAAATGCCGGAGAAGGGGTTATCACTTTCTTTTTGGTGTTGTTTTCTCTCGGTGTTGCCGTTGGTTCCTATGGTTGCAATCGGATATTGAAAGGCTTTGTCCACACCACCTATGTGCCGCTTTCCGCCGTTGGCATGGGCATCAGCTTGTTTTTTCTCTATTGGTTGACCGATGGCTATCCGACACCGACGGAAAAAGTATCGTTGGTCGGTTTTTTTTCGCAACCGCACGCCTTTGGACTCGGTTTGCATCTTTTTCTGCTGGCATTTTGGGGAGGAATGTATATCATTCCGCTCAATGCTTTTATGCAAAGTCGCGCCCCGAAAGGCTATGTGGCGACCGTTATTGCCGGCAATAACATTTTTAATGCGCTGGGGATGGTGCTGTCGGCTGTTTTTGCCGTTGTTTTCTTTGCTCTGGGATTGACCTTGCCGCAGCTTTTTTTGGCCATGGCAGCAATAAGTGCCGCGGTTTCCGTGTATATTTGCGCTCTGCTTCCCGACGCACTGACTCGATCACTGGTACAAAGTTTGCTCCGTTTTCTTTTTCATTCCAAAGTGAGCGGGGTTGGCAATTTTCGGCGTGCCGGTTCAAAAGTTTTGATAGTGTCCAACCATGTTTCGCTCTTAGATGGTGTTTTGCTGGCAGCTTTTATGCCGGAGCGGATTACTTTTGCCATCAATACCGATTGGACGCAAAAATGGTTTATTCCGATCATTCGTCTGCTGGTTGACTTTTATCCGATTGATCCTGCCAATCCGTTGTCGATTCGCGCTTTGACGGCAGAAATCAAAAAAGGGCGCAAGGTGATGATTTTTCCCGAAGGACGCGTTACCACCACCGGCGCCATGATGAAAGTTTATGAAGGCGCGGGAGTGATTGCCGCCAACGCCGGCGCCAAAATTTTGCCGGTGCGAATCAATGGTGCTCAATATTCCAAGTTTTCTTATCTTAAAGACAAGTTCCCCACCCGATGGTTTCCCAAAATAACCTTGCAAATTCTCGAACCCTGTCGTTTTCCGTCCGTAGCTGCCGGCAACCGAGATGCGCGCCATCAGATTGCCCGACGTCTGTACGACTTGATGGCAGAAATGATGTATAAGACAACAGAAAGCAAAGCCACCTTGTTTGAGGCGCTTGTCGGTGCCGCTCAAACGCATGGACACGGGCATATGGCGGCAACCGAGTCGGGCAAATCTTCGCTGTCGTTCGGGCAGCTGCTGCTAAAAAGTTATACGTTGGCTGCTTTTATTCGCCGTTCGTTTGGCTCTGCCTCGCATATCGGGTTGCGCAAGCCGACGGGTATTGATGGGCTGATTTCTTTTTTTGCCGTTCTTGCTGCCGGAAAAACCGTTGTGCTGCCTGAAGATGAAACGGTGCCGGAGCGTTGGCGCTATTTGCCGCCGGCGGACGATATCAGATTTTCCTTTGCCGATAAGGTTTGTGGCTGTTGGCATTATCTTTGCCGTCATATTCCCCATGTGGGAACAAATGATCCGGCGGTGGTTTTGCCGACCGATGTCGTTCTGAGCCACCACAATCTGTTGGCAGGCTGCGCCCAACTCGGCACGGTTTTGCCTTTTAATGCTAAAGATACAGTCGTTTGCAGCTGTCCTTTGTCAACGGTAATGGGGCTTATTCCGTCCGTATTGCTGCCTCTTTATTCCGGCAGTCGGATTATTTTTTATCCTCACCCGACACACTATCGCGGCATTGCGGAAGTTTGCTACGATAGCGGAGCAAGTGTTCTGCTGGGAGACGAGCAACTGTTTGCCGGTTGCGGCAAAGCGGCGCATCAATACGATTTTTTTAGCCTGCGTTATGCTCTGTCCGATAGTTCTTTAACGCCCCGAACTTTTGATTTATGGGTGAAAAAATTTGGCGTGAGGATTCTCTCCGGTCTCATTTTGCCGTCTGTCGGTGCGGTTGCCGGCTTCAACACGCCGCTTTATAACCGGTTTGGAACTTGCGGCAGGCTTCTTCCGGGGGTGGCGTATCGTGAAGGGGTGTGGAAATCCGATTCTTTTGCCGGCAGGGAAATTCCGTCGGAGCAAGTTTTTGCATTTGATGACGACGGCTACATTTTGCCAAAATAAAACTTTGATAGACAAATATTTTTATCTGTGCTATCATTGTCAGTATGACTAAATTATAAATATCATAATTATGAAAAAAATTATTTTTTTGATACTGTGCGTAGCAGCTATGTCAGTATCGACCGTAGTGTCTGCACAGGGATATTACGAAGAACATTATTTGCCTGCTCGTGGTTATAATGATCCCTATTCCCATTCGTGGTCTTCCGGTTCTCGAGGCGTTAGCCGTCACTGGGAACCCAGAAAGGGTAGAGGATATTGTCGCCCGCAGTCAAGCAAAATTGCTAAAGCTGCTTATGTGGCAAGCGAAATTTTGCGAGGGATTGTCATTGCAGAACGTATTTTCGCTCCGTATTGTACAGAGCGTTATTACGGCTATTTTGACAGTCACGCTCCTAATCGCTGGGTTGTTGGTCGTCCGGGGATGCCGTTTTGGCCCTACCGCTATATGAACAACAATCCGTTCTATTGGTATCCGACTTTTTGCGGCAACACGGTGTTTTACACCAGCACCAACTGCATGATCGGCGTTACTGTAGATGATCAGGTTCAACTGATCCGTGACAACAACACGCTTTTTGTTTGGGATACCAGAGGACGTCTGATATCTCGGCAGCAGCTGTACGACGGTTGTCACAGCCATCTGGAGCTTTCGACCGCTCAGGGAATCCGTTTGGTGGAAATCTTTTATGACGGTGTTTGTCGCGTCAATTATCTTGAAACGACAGGAAACGTCATTGAAAGTTACGAATTGTATTAAATCTTGCGTAAAAGGGCAGTGGGTTAAACCACCGCCCTTTTGCCGTTTTAAAAAACCAAAAAGATATATCTACAACTAATACCGCTCCTCCCGTTATGGACGGAAAAACAAAAGCGGATAAAAAATTGTCGTCATCGATAAGCGTGTTTATAGGCGCTTATGCTTGTTTGCACGGCATACGCGAACCTGCGGTTGCGGCTGTATCGGCAGAGCGGAAAAGTCGATTTGCGTCGCTATTTGGCAATCGATAAGCCAAACGCCGCTAAATAACTTTTAGCGGCGTTTGAAATTGACTTTATCAAAACATATTAAAAAGCAGGCTGCTGTCAAATGTTTGAAATCAGCTGTTGGTACGGTTGCGTTCTTTTTGTTCGACAGCACTTGTGCCACTTTCAGACTGCACCATAACCAGCAGAATCGTAAGGCTTAAAGTCAGAGCAATCCAAGACGGCTGCCACAAAACTTTGATCATGCCGACACGGGTTAATGCGAGCAAACCGTTAAGAATAATGCAGATGAAACTTGCCGGCAGGAGAATAAGAGCCGTGCGGGCAATAATAAGATAAAATTTTTGCATATTGCTTATGTTTTTAAAAATTGATAAAAATAATATAAATTGAAAGAGGGGATTTACAGGGCTTTTGCCGCTTTGTCAATAGAAATTTTACAAACTGACAAAAATCTGAACCGATGACCGTCAAAGCTTAAAATAATCGTTTAAAAAGTTTTGATAGTTGCTAAAATTAAGATATTATAAGATACTATAAGATATTATCGGTTCTTTCGGAAATAAAAAAAAGACCGACAAAATAAATTGTCCCGCTTTTTAGCGACAATCTGCAATGCCGGTCTTTTGAAGCGGTTGCTCAGTCGACGGGAATCTTTTTAACTTCAACGGGCTTTTCTGCCGTTTTGGGGATGATGATGGTCAGAACGCCGTTTTTAAGATGGCTGGATATTTTGTTGATGTTGATATTATCCGGCAGGCTGAGCGAACGGTTGAACTGCCCGAATTGGCGTTCCTGCATATAGTAGTTGCCTTCTTTAACGTTGTTAACTTCTTTTTTTTCGCCGCTGATGGTCAGAATATTGTCTTTAATTTCAATTTCAATGTCCTTTTTATCCATTCCCGCCATTTCGACCGTCACTTCAATTTCTCCCTTTTTGTCGGATACGTTCATTCGTCCGAAAACCTCCGGCTGCGCCGGCATCGGCACATTGAACAAAATATCGTTTGGTGCAAAATAGGGCGCGCCGAATATGCGTTGCATTTGGTGGCGAAGCTTTGCCGGCGAATTGAAATATAAAAGATCGTTGATCATTTGTTCTTGCTCCCCGATCTTTTGCTTGAGCATGGCAATTTCCTGATTGTCATCGTTTGTTTGTTCCGCGCAAACGGGTAGGGCGGCAAAACCACTCATCAGCAGCGCGACAGTAAAAATGGCAGCATATTTGTTGGTAAAAATATTAAGCATTTTGTGTCCTCCTTTTTCGGTGGCTGACAGACAGCCTCCTTTGATGTGATTTTTTTAAAAATAATCTTCCTATTGTTATATAAGCTCAGATATTGTCCGATACAAGTTGCCTCGGCTTGGTTGCCGATACTTTATACGTTGCCGTTGCGCCGATCATTTGCCGAGGCGAGATGTCAGCTTGCTTTTTCACGCCATGGGCGCTTTGGCTGAAGCAACTTAAATTTTTTTTTTATTATTTATTGAGAATCTGTTTTTTTCACATATCAAGCGCCGGCATTTTCGCGGCATATAAAAAAAGACACCGCAATCGGGTGCCTTTTCAAATAAAATGGCGGACAGAAAGGGATTCGAACCCTTGGTACCCTTTAGAGGTACACACGATTTCCAATCGTGCGCCTTCGACCACTCGGCCACCTGTCCGCAAAACTTGTTTAGTTTATTAGACTGTTTTATCTTATTTTGCAAGATTTATTTTTGACCTATGGCAAAAAAGAGATTTTTTTAATCTTCCCAGCCGATGGCTTGGCTTGTGATGACCGTTTCCGAATTGGGTAAGTTGAGCGCTTTTGCCACGGCATCTTTGTCAAAATAGCTGCGGACGACAGCGCCGATCCCTCTAGAAGCGGCATAAAGCCCAACATTTTGATAAGCCGATCCGGCATGCAAGAAAGGATAGTTGTCTTCTTTTTTGCCGGTATAAATCAAAACCAGAGGCACGTTTTTCATATAATCCTGAGTTTGGAATAAAGGCAAAATATTGTCGGTGCGAATCTGTCGAAGCGTGTGCTTAAGAGCGTTATATTGCCAAATTCCGTCACCTCTGGCGACGTATATTTCCAAATCTTTCTGATTCATGGCCGTCGGGATGGTGCGTAGACCGCCGCTCCGATTGATGCCGTAGGCCGCCCACAATATCTCGCTTAAAGTTTTGTTATCAACTTCCTTGTCGGCAAACTGCTTAACCGAATGCCTCTCGTTTAAAGCCTGCATCAAAGGCATTCCGCCTTCCCGATCAGGAGCCGGCAATATTTGTTCTGTTGCCGAAACGTTGTTGATGATTGTCATTGCCAAAAGCACTCCTATGGTTATGTTGTTCATAAGCTGCCGCTCCTTTTAAAACAGTTGGTTGGGATTGCCGAAAACAGGTGAAGGTTGGTTACGGCTTTTTGGGCGGTTCGTACGATTGCGGAGAAAATGTTTCCGTCGGGCAGAGCAGATGATCCGATTGGTGCGGACACTCGTTTTGCATAAGTTTAATTTGCATTTTTTCAAGCAGAAAACAAACGACGGATTCGTCCATTTGGTAGGCGTGTGTTTCCATGGGATTCATGGCATAAAGATCGTTTCCTTCCAGCGCAAGATAATCAAACTTTTTTTCAAACAGCTTGTCAATGAGCGGAAAGTTTGCCCAGTCTTCCTGTCGACGGGCAATTTGCAGGGCTTCGTGAAAAAGGAGCGCAGGTACGGATAAGTTGTTGTAACCGGCAAGTTTTTCTTTATTGATAAAGATTGTTTTGCCATCTGTATAGGTCATCTGCGGCGTTTTGTGAATTTGTTCCGTTTTCTGTGCGGCTTTTGCTTCGTACCATTCTTTTTCGTTAAAAAATCGGCAACAGATTTGCGTGTGGTAAGTTTCGTTAAAGGCTTTAAGAACATTTTCCGCCAGTTCACGTTGCTGCCAAAAGTCCAACTCAAACCAGTTTTCCAAGTCCTCTTTGAGGCGTGGTACACTTTGCAGCCGATGGCAGAATTGATCACAGCGTGCTTGTTCCTGTTTGAGAAACTCGTCGGGCAGTTTGATGCCGAACAATAAAATTTTGAGTTGGTCGCCATAAACCGAAACCGTTTGTCGGTTTTGCTCAAAAGTTTCCGGATCTCTGCCGATCACATCTTGCAACAGGCCGTCGAGCAACTCAATTCTTTGTTTGTTGTTAAGAGCGGCGAGCCGCGCGTTTGACATACCTGCCAGTTTGCGGACGGCATATTCATAATGTCGTCTTTCTGTTGCTTTCAGTTTAGGTTTTAGTTCGCGGGAAAGTTTATTCCATTCTTCAATAGAAGGAAAAGTGATACTGCCGAGCAAGCGATCCAGTTTGACCTGATGTTTGGGAAACTTTGGTTCAATGACCGCATATTGTTTCCCTTTGTACAGGCCTGCCATAATATTACAGTTCAGCAGAATCCAACGATATTCGGATACGTTCAGTTTCATGCCTTACTCCTGTTTTATATTTTTGCATTATACTCTATTTGCCGACATTTTCCAAGCAAAAAAGATCTGCCGTTTGTTTTTTGTCTTTTTTCTGTGCGCGTCCTGCCGGTTGATCGGTGGTGTTCTTAAGGCATCAATGCAAAAAAAACCGCCCGATGTCGGGCGGTTTCTGATAAATAGGCCGGTAAAGGCTTATTTCTTTTTCAAGGCTTCGCCGAGGGCGTCGCCAAGAGCAGAACCGGTAGAAGCCGTGTTGGAATATTCTTCCAGCACCTTTTTCTCTTCTTCGATTTCTAAAGTCTTGACAGACAAACCGAGCTTGCCTTTTTTCTTGTCAACATTGACGATTTTGGCTTCCAGTTCATCGCCGACATTGTACTGGCTCAGATCCTGACCGGCTCTGTCTTTTGACATATCGGTCTTTTTAATGTTGGCGGCAATGCCGTTAACATCAACATCAACACCTCTGTCGTCAATAGCGGTGATGGTTGCTTTGACAATATCACCTTTCTTAAAGCCGTCGAGAGCCGTGGCATTTTCATCTTCGGTCAACTGTTTGATGCCGAGGCTGATGCGCTCTTTTTCGACATCGACATCAATGATTTTAGCCTGAATTTCTTGACCTTTGGCATAATCTTTGACTGCTTCTTCGCCGGATTTGTCCCAAGCGATATCGGACAGGTGAATCATGCCGTCAATTTCGTCATTCAGACCGACAAACAAACCAAATTCGGTAATGTTTTTGATTTTGCCTTCGATAACAGATCCGACCGGATGTTCTTCAATGTAGGCAGCCCAAGGATTCGGGGTGCACTGTTTGATGCCGAGGCTGATTCTTCTCTTTTCGGGATCAACTTCGAGAACCTTAACTTCAACTTCCTGAGAAGTCGAAACGATCTTGCCGGGGTGGACGTTCTTGCGAGTCCAGCTCATTTCGGAAATGTGAACCAAACCTTCAATACCGTCTTCCAGCTCAACGAATGCGCCATAATCGGTAATGTTGGTTACTTTTCCTTTGTAAATGTCGCCGACTTTGAATCTTTCTTCGACATTCTGCCACGGATCGCTCTCAAGCTGTTTCATGCCGAGGCTGATACGTTGGTTGTCTTCGTTAAATTTGATAACCTGAACTTTAACCGTCTGACCGACCGAAAGAACTTCGGCAGGGTGGTTGATGCGCTTCCATGAAATGTCGGTAACGTGCAGTAAGCCGTCAACGCCGCCGAGATCAATAAACGCACCATAGTCGGTGATGTTTTTGACCATACCGTCAAGGACTGATCCTTCTTTGATGGCATCAATCAGTTCGGCTCTCGATTCGGCTCTGGTTTCTTCAAGCACGACACGACGGGAAACAACGATGTTGCCTCTGACCTTGTCCATTTTCAAAATCTGGAAAGGTTGGGAAATGCCCATCAGCGGGGTAATGTCGCGGATCGGACGGATGTCAATTTGCGAACCCGGCAAGAAAGCGATGGCGCCGTTCAGATCAACGGTGAAGCCGCCTTTAACGCGACCAAAGATAATACCGTTGATTCTTTCGTTGGCACTCATGGCCTTTTCCAGATCCTGCCATACTTCTTCGCGGCGGGCTTTTTCGCGAGAAAGGACGATGTTGCCTTCGCGATCTTCGTAACGATCAACAAAAACTTCGACCGTATCGCCAATTTTAAGTTCCTGATTTTGACCAAATTCACGAACGGGAATGCGCCCCTCGGATTTCAGTCCGACATCGACGGTAACAAAGTCGGGGTTGATTTTAATGATGGTTCCTTTTACAACCGAGCCGATCAAACCATTGTCACCAAACTGCTCATTGAGCAAGTCGGCAAAAATTTCATCGGTTTCGGGAATTTGAACTTCTGGTGTATTCATAAAGTAAAAACAATTCAAAATGCCATTCCTTCGTGGTTAGCGAGAGGCGGACTTGTACGTCATCAATCAATTGAACGCAGCGTACCCTGCGTGTCAAATCAGCTCATTTATACACTTAAATTATTATTTTTCAAGCGCAATTTATGCCGTTTGCGCAAATTTTGCCTCAAAAGCCGTTTTTTGATTTTTTTTCTTCGATCAGAGCGACGGCTTTGGCCATCACCTCGGCGGCATTTAACTCCGAAGTATCAAAAATGACCGCATCTTCCGCCGGTTTCAGAGGGGCTGCCGTGCGTTCGCTGTCACGCTTGTCGCGGGCAATCATGTCGGCCAACACTTTTTCATACTCGGTTTCAATGCCTTTTTGCCGAAATTCGTCATAACGGCGTTTTGCGCGAACTTCCGGACCGGCGGTAACAAACAGTTTGATTTCTGCTTGCGGGCAAACAACCGTGCCGGTATCACGACCGTCATAGACAACGCCTTCTGCCGGACAACCGTCGGCAAAAGTCGGGTTTAAGGCAAAATCTTGTTGCATTTTAAGGAGGGCGGCGCGCACTTGCGGATGGGCGGAAACGATTGAGGCGGCACGGCTGCCGACATCACTGCGAAAATCTTTCTGGCGCGACAGTTTAATCATTTTGACGAAGGTCAGTTTTGCGGCCAAGGCGGCGGCTTTTTCCTCGTTGTGAACATCCAGCCCTTCCAATATCATTTCCAGCCCGACCGCACGGTAGACCATGCCGGTGTCAAAATAGGCCAAGCGATAGCGTTCGGCCAAGGCGGTGCCCAGAGTTCCTTTGCCTGCAGCGGCAGGCCCGTCAATAGTGATAATCATGTTTCAGCCCGTAACGAAAACTTAACTAACGTTAGTGTATATTCCGATCGGGTGATAAACTCAAGCCTCGGCAAGAGGTTATACAGAATTTATTTTGATCGGAGTAAAAAATTGTCCAAAAACACCGCCATTCGTTTATATGTCGATACCCCGCTTGCCGTTGGCGCGGAAGTTTGCTTTAACGAAGATCAAAGCCGCTACCTCGGCAACGTCATGCACCTTTCTCTCGGAGACGGCGTGTTGCTGTTTGATGGTGTCAACGGCGAATTTGCCGCCGAACTCGTTCACCTCGGCAAAAAAACGGCGACAGCGGTGGTTCGCGAACAAACGCGCTCCTTTTTGCCCTCGGCAGATGTCTGGCTGATGTTTGCTCCGGTTAAAAAAGATCGCACCGATTTTATCATTGAAAAGGCAACGGAACTTGGAGCCGGCAAAATTGTGCCGGTCATCACCTGTCGGACGATTGCCGCAAAGGTGCGCACGGATCGGTTTCGGCTGCAAGCGGCAGAAGCTGCCGAACAGTCTGGGCGGATGGAAGTGCCCGAGATCGGGGAGCCGGTACATCTGGACAAGTTGCTGGCAAACTGGGATCCCTCGCGGCGGTTGTTTTTTATGGACGAAAGCGGTCAAGGTCTGCCTGCCGCACAGGCTTTCTCCGCCTATCGGGGACCGGCAGCGTTATTGATCGGTCCGGAGGGCGGATTTTCTTCGGAAGAGCAAAATCTGATACGCACGCTTCCTTTTGTCAGCGCCGTCAGTTTGGGGGCTCTGATTTTGCGGGCAGAAACGGCGGCTGCCGTATCATTGGGAGTTTGGCAGGCGATAAGCGGTTTGGAAAATGGGGAAAGAAATGAAAAAGAAGGCAAGTAGAATCCCGCCGCAGCAAAGGGTGGCGGACAAAGCCAAAATCCCGCTTTATCAGCGGGAGTTCTACAGTTGGCTGTATGAAAGCCCGCGGTTGACACGATGGTTGGACAACCAGAAATTGCTCAATATTTTGACCTTTGGCTTTAGTGCCAAAATGCTCAAGTCTTGCGCTGGCGAGATACCGACTTCTGCCGATGTTTTGCAGCTGGGGGCAACCTTTGGCGACCAGATCGGCGTGGCGGCAGCCAAAGTCGGCATTTACGGTCACTATGATCTGCTTGATGCCAGCATGGTTCAACTTCGCCACCAGCGCAACAAATATTGCTATTTTTATCCGTTTATGCGTTTTATCAACGGCGATGCGTCCGAGCCGCCAAAGCGCAAATATGACATTGTCATTTGTTATATGTTGCTGCACGAAGTTCCTTCGGCTGCCCGTATGCAGATTGTCAACAATGCGCTTGAGGCGCTCAAGCCGGGCGGCAAGGCGGTGTTTGTCGATTACAACAATTCGCCGGTATGGCACCCGCTCCGATATATTGTTAAGCTTTTCAACCGATTGTATCAGCCGTTTGCCGAAAAGTTATGGAATAACGAAATTAAAAACGATGCGCGCAATCCGTCGGATTTTTTCTGGCGCAAGACAACCTATTTTGGCCGAATGTATCAAAAGGTGGTTGCGGTTAAAAAGGAAAGCCTGTATTAAGGATAGGCGCATACGTCAAAAATCCCCGATCAGACGGGGATTTTTTGCGTTTTCAGAACAAGTCTTTTATTTTTTTGCCGATGTCAATGGCTGGATCCAGCCGTTTCATGGCTTCGGTTTGTTCCTCGTCATATTCTTCGATATTCACCGCGTAGCCGCCTTCGCACAGAGAATCGGCAAAGCGCATATGCTTTGGCGTTAGCCAGTTTTTGCCGCGGAAAAGCAAAACCGGTTTTCCCGCGCCGCAGGCTTCGCAGGCCATGGATACGGAATCTCCGGTGATGATAATGCGATCGGCGCAGGCATAAAAGCCCATAATCGGGTTGTCTTTTTTCTCTCCCCAGAGGTAGGTATAGGCGGGGATGTGCCCAATTTTTTTCATAATGATTTCTTCCGCCTCTTTGCCGGTTCGCCGCGAAGAAGTGATCAGGATTGATCCGCTGACCTGATTATGCACATATAAAATGGCATCTGCCAACAAATGCGCGTTTTTGGCGGAGAAAGGCTTTTTTTTGATAGCGCCGCCGACCATGACGGCAGTTAGCGGTTTGGGCAGTTTGGCAAAAATCGGCTCCCATTTTTCGCGCGCTTCTTTGAGCAATTTTTCGGAAACGCGATGGGGGCATCCGGTGATGTAAAACAAATTGTCGCCTTCCGCCTTTCCACGGTCATGTTCGGGCATAATAACCAGATCGATATCTTTCAGGCTAAATTTTCCGGGAAACATCAGTTGAATGATTTTGGTTTTGCCTTTAGATGCTTTTTTCAACCACAGAGCAATCGGCGCCGTCCTCCGGCTGATTGACAGAACGGCGTCGGGAAAGGGTTCGTTTTTAAGCGGCGAGCTTTCTCTGCGGCAAACGCCGATCAAGGTTTTTCCGCGCAATATATTCGGCAGCGCGGCAAGTCGGTTGTAGACGATTTTTTTTTCAACGATTTCAAATTCATCTTCGATGGCGGGGAAAATCCCTTTGGCTTGACCGACACTTCCCGCGCGATCATCCATCAATGCCCAGATAGTTTTTTTCATGTTTGATAACTCTAATATTTTTATGGCAAAACGATTCGATACCCATTATATTAATTGTGTTAATTAACACAATCTTTTTTTAACCGACCGGAGGCTGCAATGAAAAAGTTTGCCTTATTTTTAACCGTTTTGATGACTGTTTTTTCCTCTGCGGCAAATGCCCAGATGTCTGCCACCCGAGATGCGCAATATATGGCTGTGCTGCGTGCGGTTGTCAATTATAAGATTGACGACGAGGAAAACATCCGCAACGTTGAGCGCCTGCGCGAAAACCGCCGGTTTAACGAAAAAGTGCAAAAAATGCTGGACAAGCTGAGCAACGACCGTAGCAAAAACACCACCAACCGCCAAGTTCTCAAGATTTTGGAGCAGGCGGGAAAAGATCTGTACAATCTTTTAGATTAAGCAATGTTTAACCAAGCGGTGATAGTATTTTGAGAAAAGATTTAACCATATGGGGAAAAAGATGAAAAAACAAAAATATGTGATGTTGTTTGCGGCTTTTCTGCTTTTCGGGTGTCAATATCACGAGTTTTATTATGACGAAGATGTTCTGAATGCCGACAACGGCACGGCGGCAGAGTCGACGACCGCAGCCGACGGTGCTGACAGGGCGTCAACCGCCGCGCAGACGGAAGCGGCAAAAAGTTCACCTTCGGAAGCTGCCGCCGCAAAAGAAGTTGAGGCAAAGCAGCCGCAGCAACCGACGGAAAAGCTGGTTTACGATTCTGCTTATGACCGTTTTTTGGAAAATGTGGTCATTAAGGCGCGTACGGAAAATGACATAACTTACGAGTATAAAGATGTTCGTGTTGACGAGCTGGCGCCGCTTGCTTCCCGCTATTGTAAGGAGCACGGCAACCGCACGGCGGTTTTGCGCAGCGTGATTCTCTACAAAAATTATGCGCGCCGTGCCACATTTGACTGTCTACGCTTGCAATAGGCTTTGTAAAACTCTATATAGATACAAAGAAATCAATATGGCAAACGTATCGGTCAAGAGTATCAGATGGGAAAAGATTTATACAACATTTTAGGTGTGTCTGCAAAAGCTAGCAAAGCGGAAATAAAATCCGCCTACCACAAGCTTGCGCGCAAATATCATCCCGATGTTAACAAGGACAATCCGTCGGCTGCCGAAAAATTCAAAGAAATTTCGGCGGCGTATGACATTTTGGGAGATGACGAAAAAAGAAAGAAATATGACAACCGAGAAATTGACGGTGACGGCAAGCCGACCGGTTTCGGTCAGGGGGGCTATGGTGCCGGCAATCCGTTCGGGCAGGGTGGTTTTTATTCTTCTGCCGGCGGAGGGAATGCCAATTTTGACTTTTCTTCCATTTTCGGCGACGATATTTTTTCGGCTTTCGGCGGAGCTCAGGGGGCGCGTCAGGGTTTTGCCCGCCGCCCGCGCAAAGGCGACGACATCACATACACCATGCGGATAGATTTTTTAACGGCGGTTCGCGGCGGTCAACGGCAAGTTGCTTTCGGCGGGCGCAACATCAACGTCAAAATTCCTTCCGGCTCCATAGACGGGCAGATGCTTCGCCTTAAAGGGCTGGGCGCCCCCGGACAATATAACGGCGAAAACGGCGATATATTGATTACCCTCAATGTTGACAAACACCCCTATTTTAATTTGGAAGGGCAGAACATTGTCATGGAATTGCCGATCAGCATTAAAGAAGCGGTGTTGGGCGCCAAAATCACCGTTCCCACCATTGACGGGCAAGTTGCGGTAAAGATACCGCCCTATGCCGGCAGCGGCGACAAACTCCGCTTAAAAGGCAAGGGCATCAAAAACCGCAATGGTCAGGGCGACCAGCTGATAGCCCTGAAAATTGTCGCTCCCCGCAATAAGAATCAAGATCTGGAAAAAGTGCTGCAAAGTATGCCGGACGAACAGGTAAGGACTTTTTGATGCTTTTGGAGGCTCTGCGCAACTTTGAATGGTTCAACGAAGCGGCGGATGTTGCGTTTGATGAGCGTGGTGTGCGGGTGACGGCATCCCCGCAGACAGATTTTTGGCAGGATGCTGTTCGCGGCTATCATCGGGACAACGGTCATTTCTTTTTTGCCCGCCGTTGTGGCAGCTTTGTTCTGACGGTTTGTTGGCGTTTTGGCATTCCGGCAGAATTTGCCCAGTGTGGGCTGATGGGCAGAATAGATAAAAACCATTGGTTTAAAATTTCGGTTATGTCCAAAAACGGCAGTTCGCTCAATATCGGCAGCGTTGTCACCGCCGGCGGCTGTTCGGATATGGCGCTGACGCCGCTTTCCGCGGGTTCGGCGACCATTTGGTTCAGACTAAAGAAAAACGACGACGGCAGCTGCGAATTGTCCTATTCCGTGAACGGCAAGGTTTTCATTCCGGTTCGTCTTTTTCGGCTTCCGGTTGCAGCCGATTCCCTTTCTGCCGGTGTTTTTGCTTGCAGCCCGTCAGAAAAACCCTATACCGCGTTACTGACTTCGATAGATTTTTCATAATTTGCTTATTTTGTTTTTGAGGAGTGAAGCTTTATCAAAAGGAGGCTTGCTCTGCTTTGGCATATTTATTTTGGCTGTTGCGTGCGGAGTGGTGGCGGTGAGAGGAAAGGCGAGGGGATGGAGAGGAAAAAGGGAGGAAAAAAGAGGAGTTGCAGCGAGAAAGAAAAGCGGGGGAATGGGGCGGAAAGAGAGAGGAAAAAAAGAGGATTCACGGCGAGAAAGAAAAGCGGGGGGACGGAGAGGAAAAAGGGAGGAAAAAAGAGGAGTTGCAGCGAGAGGAAAGG
>JAHHRI010000031.1 GCA_020025875.1 Alphaproteobacteria bacterium
AGTATATACTTCCTCTTTTCAAATTGGTGATGCTGTTAGCCTAAAGTTGCGGAAAGCTCTATATACATTACCTCTTAATAAATTTTACAATTTTTTGTTGCTTTCAACTCAAAATTGTATAATATATAATAAGTTTAGTCATTGGAGATAAATTTATGCCAGCTTTTAGAGTAGCCTTCAAAGCTATAATCCGGAAGAATAATAAAATTCTTGTTATAAAACGTAGTGCAAAAGAAGACGTATTTGAAAATTTATGGGATATTCCTGGAGGTAGAATGAATTTTGGTGAATCCCCCCATGAAGCCCTTATTCGAGAAATTTATGAAGAAACTGGTATTAAGGTCAATATATCAACCCCTTTTACTGTATGGTCCTTTATGGCTTCCGAAGATTTACAAGTTATTGGAATAACAATGCTTGCTGACTATGTATCTGGAGATGTTCAGCTTTCAGAAGAACATACTGAATATAAATGGATTGAACCTCTAGAATTTGAAAAATTGAATGCCAATAGCAGTTTAAAAAAAGAAATTGCCCAATTTGATGTCATCAAGGGTTAAGTTTGTCATTGAACATCTCCTTGCCGAGCTAATTTCGGCAGACGGAAACAATCGCCAATGGATGAAAATGAGTTCAAACCTTCATCACCATTAGCCCATTTAATAACTTTAGCTTGCCAGTCGGTTATGGGTTTATTTCCAGTTTTCCATTGCTTTGCTGTGTAATAATCGTAAAATTCTTGCGGATTGATATTTTTTAAGCCACGAACGGCACAATAAATCTTCACGTCTTCCAAACTCGGAACATCGGCAAGATATGAATCTTCTTTTTTGTTAGTTTTTTCTTTTATTTCCTTAGGGCTGAAAAACACTTTCGATGATTTCCAATGTAGTTACCAGCGCATTTGGCAAATCATAGCGGAATAAAGGACTTGTTGATGAGGATTTAAAACGAAAAAAGAGGAAGTATATACTTCCTCTTTTCAAATTGGTGATGCTGTTAGCCTAAAGTTGCGGAAAATTCCCCCTAATCGCAAGTTATTTGCGGTCACTAAAATTTGCTCAGACAATCAATGACCACAAGCACAATAGCAAAAAACAACAATCACTTAATATAAGCTTTGCCAATTTTCCGCTTATAACAACCCTTTTTCTTTTTTTATGATATTTTCTTTGGTTATCGGAACACAACCTATGTCTTTACGCCACGTCAGACAATCTTGTCTGCATTCGCGCCTATCGGCATCCCAAACACCGTGTCCTTCGCTTAAACACCGCCCCTTTTCATCCGTTACCAAATAAACTGCATAACATATGATGGCAATTACAAACCATCCGACAATAAAAAACAGTCCTTTTAAAATTTTTCGCAGGTATTGAGAAATTTTATTTAAATTAATATTTATCATTTATTCCGTTAACGCTATAAGAATTACAAGCATCACTTGAGTTGGAGTGTAAACCACTTTGTGCTCGTTGTCTACCGATTTTATTAACTTGCTTATCATGATTTTTATCTATATTCGCTTCTGATTTTGTTAAACCTTTTCTGAATCGATTATCCCAGTAATCCCAATAATTTTCTTTAGCATCCCCCAATATTTCGGCTATTTTTGCACCGATGTTTCCTCTGCTAGCCGCTTCATAATTAGCTTTGCAATGAAAATAATCATCAGCCTTGACCGTATTATCTTTTTTCATGTCCCAATAATTTCTATTTAAGTCATTGACAGCCATTCCTATTTCAGCTAGGTTCCCATGCACGGTATCCCAAGCATTTGTTACTCCATCTTTGAGTTTTCGTAAAGTATTATCCCAAGTTGATGGTTGAGGATGAGCTTGTTGATAAGGATTTAAAACAAAAAAAGAGGAAGTATAAACTTCCTCTTTTCAAATTGGTGATCCCAACGAGATTCGAACTCGTGTTACCGCCGTGAGAGGGCGGTGTCCTAGGCCACTAGACGATGGGACCGTTGATCGTGTTATGTTTGTAATCTAAATTTTAACAGATAGCAAGTTTTTTTTCCAAAATTTTTTATTTTCTTCGGGCTTTTCTTTGCCGTGCTCAGACCTTTGGCTATGGCTGTTTGTCTGACAACGCTTTTTCCCACGTGCTAAGCCCGATCAGGCTCCAGTCGACAGAAATATGATCAACAATTTTCATATCGGCAAAATAACTGTCTTTGATATTGTCACCGACCAATGTTTCAACCATCACCACTTCTTTGGCATTTTTCAACTTGCCGCGGATGTCGGGATGAATATAATCTAAAATGATCTTTTGCTCACGATTGCGTAAAAAAACAGCATGGTCTTTGCCGTCGTAGATAATCTGCGGCGCCGCGGGATTGTCTTTTTTGGCGGTGAGAAAAATATAGAGTTCCCCACCGTCACCTTCCGCCACTACAAATTTTTTTTCAGTTACATATTCGCTCACTGACTGTCTCCGCCTATCCGTTTTGTTTTCTGGCGTTCATAATCAGCTTCTGCACATTTTGCGCCATACCGCGCATTTTACATTTGGCGGCTTCTTTGAATTGATACACGGGAACAGATGCCGTGATTTTGCCGTCACGATCATAACGATTGACCATCGTGCCGACATATCGGTTATCTTTATTGTATAATTTTTTTCCGTTTTCTGCCTGAGCAACCATAAAATGAGTTGCGGCAACAACCACCGAGTTCAATCCCGTGCGGTCGCTGTTTGCGCCGCCGTCGAAATGCTTTTCCCCCATCATGGAAAAAGCTCCGCCCATTGAAGCGATTGCTTGCAGCCCGCCGGCATAGATCTGCCCGACAGTTTCGGCATTTTCCAGTTTTCCCATGCCTTGCAACGCCTTAAAGCTCAAAAAAGCGGCAACCAAATGCTTTACCTTGACGTTGTTTAAGACCTTTTGGTTTAAGACATGACGATCAAGGTTATCCATAAACTCTTGCATTCTCTTAACGACGGTTCGGCTTTCTCCCGCTCTCATTATTATGGTATTCCTTACATTGTTTTGTATATTAACGTAGCATATTAGACAAAAAATGTCAACAACAAGCGCTACCAATTTATCAGATGATTCAAATAGGCATCTATAAAGGCAGCGCGCTGATTCTGATAGTCCAGATAATAGGCATGTTCCCATACATCAACAGTCAGGATCGGCTTTAAACCATGGGCAATCGGGGTATCGGCATTGGCGGTCTTGACTACTCGGAGCGTGCCTTTGTCTTCAACCAACCATGCCCAACCGCTGCCAAACTGCGAAACGGCTGCTGCTTTAAATTCTTTTTTGAAATTCTCCACCGATCCAAAATCGCGCTCGATCTTTGTCTTGAGTTCGGCTGCCGGTTCGCCGCCGCCGTCCCTACGCATGGACTGCCAGAAAAAGCTATGATTCCATACTTGTGCCGCATTGTTGAAAATGCTTGCCGTTTCAGGATTGGCAACGGTCAAACGAATAATCTCCTCCGTATCCATAGATTCATAGCGCGTACCCTTGATCAGGTTGTTTAAGTTGTCGACATAGCCTTGATGGTGCTTGCCATAGTGAAACTCCATCGTTTTTGCCGAGATGTATGGTTCCAGTGCATCCATGGTATAGGGCAAGGCAGGTAGCTTAATTGACATTTGTTTCTCCTTAAATTAAATAAAAACTGTAACTAAATGGCGCATGACTATTATATAAGCACAAACGCCCCCTTTTCATCAAGATATTTTTGCCGAAAGCGCTCCAAATAAAAAAATCCTGTTAATAAATGTTAACTTTTGCGAAAAAAAGTTAACATTTATAATTTTGTCATATATGATGACAGGCAAAAGAGAATTTTAGCGGCAAGGAGGTTCAAAATGCGTATTTTATTGGTTGAAGACGACTATGCGGTTTCTCAAAGCATTGAAACCATGCTGAAAAAAGAAGGTATGATCATAGATACGACGGATTTGGGCGAAGACGGGCTGGAAATAGGCAAGCTCTACGACTACGACATTATCATTCTTGATCTGATGTTGCCCGACATGAACGGATACGAAGTATTAAAACGCTTACGTTCGGCAAAAATTGAAACACCGGTGCTCATTTTGTCCGGCTTGACCGAACCGGATAAAAAAGTCAAAGGGCTGGGCTACGGTGCGGACGATTATTTGACCAAACCTTTTGATCGGGCAGAACTACTGGCAAGAATTCAGGCCGTTGTCCGTCGCTCCAAAGGACACGCCAACTCGGTTATCCGTACGGGTGACGTTGAAGTAAACCTCGACACTCAGACGGTTAGCGTCAACGGCGAAACGCTGCATCTGACCGGCAAAGAATATGGCATTATGGAACTGCTTTCTTTGCGAAAAGGCTCTACGCTTAACAAAGATCAGTTTTTGAACCACCTTTACGGTGGCATCGATGAACCGGAATTGAAGATCATCGACGTGTTTATCTGCAAACTGCGCAAAAAGCTGGAAAAAGCCTCCGGCGGCAAAAACTACATTGAAACCGTTTGGGGACGCGGCTATGTCTTGCGTGATCCGGACGAAAAAATATAAACGGATACGGCGAACCGGAAGAAAATAACCGTTTAGGCCCTGCCGGTGTGCAGACAAACTCGGTTGATGTCAAAACCAAGTTCATCTACCGCGCGTTGCCATTTTTCTTCGTCTTTGGTTTTAAACAGCAAATCGGGCGTTGGCTCCACAACCATCCAGTTGTTGGCGATGATTTCGCGCTCCAGTTGGCGCGGGCTCCAGCTGCTGTAACCGAGGGCAATCAGGTTGTAGCGCGGTCCCTTGCCAAAGGCGATATCATTTAAAACATTGATGGAAGAAGAAACGGCAAATCTGTCATCTATCGGAAAAGTTCCCTCCCCCTGATAATCCAAACTATGTAAGACAAAACCGCGTATCCGTTCCTGTGGTCCGCCCTGATGAAGAACAATCGGCTCAACCGGCGCCGCACAACCGATGTTGAACTGACTGACCAGATCGGAAAAGTAAAACTCTTTCAACTGTTTGTTTACCATAAACCCCATGGCGCCTTCCTGATTGTGCATACAGACATAGACAACCGCATGAGAGAAAGTGTCGTCCTCAATATGCGGCATGGAAACCAAACATTTACCGGTAAGATAATTATTGACCATTTTCATCCGTACCATTACTATATTATTAAATGACAGCATATATAATAACATAGACAGGCGCACTTTTAAACTGCCAAATAAGCGGAAATGATGAAAAATTTTTTTAAAGTAACAATATGGCTGACGCTTTTACTGCTCCACTTTTCGGCGGCGGCGCAGGAGCCGTCTGCCGTTGTGATAGATCTGAAAGAGGCGGAACAGACGCAACCGTTCAACTTAGAAAACAGCGTCAACCAATTTCTCGATTCCGCAAAATATTTTGACCATAAATATCCCGGCACCCTCATCGATGAAAATTTGTACGAAGACATTGCTCAGCGTCATCCGAAGATGACACCGCAGGAAATTTACGATTATCAGTACTATCTGCGCCACGGGATGAAAGTTTACCGCTATATTTCAAAACTTATCAACCAATATAAAGAAGCGTTAATAACGCCCGAAGAACCACCGCTGATAGCCGATGACAGCGAATATGATCTCAATTCGCCCGATTTTGACTATATCAATACCGACGGCACGGTTGTGATACAGGATTTTAAAAAAATTATTTCCTACAGCAAAAACCCGCGCGAGATAAAAGCTTACCGTGCCAAATTTGCCGACAAATCCGCAAACAATGAAAAAATGAAAGATTTTGCGGAGCTCGGACATATTTTTTCCCGATTGGATCCCAAAAAACTTTTGTTCTATGATATTCTTTACGACAATCCCCTCACCGGTAACCGCGGAATCGGCGAATGGGCGAAAAAAGACGACTTCAAAATTCGCCTGATTACCATTCAAAGCGGTGTCAGCAAAAATCGGCAAACGGAGGGTGCCATCCATCTCCTTATTCCCAACAATTATTTTATAACCGCCGTTGACAGCGCACAATACTTCAAACCCCAAATCAGCTTTGACAAATCGGAAAACTCGGAAAAGGCGGAATATACCCTGCCGCTTCCCACGCGCCTTGCCGGCGGTCGGGAAGATTGGACGGTTTACACCGGAGAAACAGCCATTCCCTTTAGCGCAAAAGTTATTGATCCGTCGCAGCCGATGACGCTGAAAGCAGACATCTCGCTCAACCTGTGCCGGAGCCCAAACCAGTGCCAAACCATTCGCCTCTCCCCTGAGCTGCATTTGCAACCCGATTTGACACGGGACAGTTCGGTTGCCACTTATATTCGTATGGTTTCCGGTTTTTTAAGACCGCAACCTCATTCAGACTTAAAAATAAGCTCTTTCACCATAGAGGAGATGCCATCGGACGGGCAAGTTTTAAAGCTGCTGATAGACAGTCCGCAAACAATCGAATCGTTTTACGTCTTTGTCGGCAACAATGGCGGAATTTTCTTTGAACGACCGCGGGTGAGCATTGACGGCAAGCGGGCTCTTGTGCGACTGCTGCCTATGGATAAAAACATGAACGGCCACGGAAAAGAGTTTGAAATTACCGTTGCCGTCAACAACAAATATGTTCTCCGACAAACGCTTACACCGGTTCGGGGAAGCCCTCCGCGGGACGATCAACAAAATCTTCTTGTTGCCATGTTTGCGGCGGCTGTTATCGGAGGGTTATTGCTCAATTTTATGCCTTGCGTGTTTCCCGTATTGTCGCTTAAGCTGCTTTCGCTGACAAAATTCGGCGCTCGCAATATCGGCGCCGTTCGGCGCAATTTTGGGCTTAGCCTGTCGGGTATCTGGTTTTCTTTTGCCCTGATTGCGGCAACTTTGTCCGTTTTAAAATATTTTGAAAAGCACGTCAGCTGGGGAATGCAATTTCAAAACCCGTGGTTTATCAGTCTGATCTTTTTTACCGTGCTGCTGTTTATTGCCCAAACAGGCGGCATTTTAGAAATCAGACTTCCTTCTTTTTTCATGCGCACTGCCGATGACCAAAAGAACGGACTACGCCACTTTTTAACCGGCTCTTTTGTCGTTTTGATGGCAACCCCCTGCACCGCCCCTTATCTCGGAACGGCCATCGGCTTTGCTCTGGCGGGAACGGTCGGCGATATTTTGATTATTCTCGGCGGCGTGGCTTTGGGCTTATCCTTGCCTTATTTATTCTTCTGCCTGTTCCCCCAAACGGCACTCTTTCTGCCGCCTCCCGGAAGCTGGATGAATACTATGAAACGTTTTATGCTTATCATGCTGTGGCTGAGCGTTCTTTGGTTGCTGTATATTGCGGCGGGACAGGCCGGATTGGGGTTTGCCGGCAGGTTGGCTGTTTATGGCGCTTTATTTTATCTGTTTTTGTGGCTACGGCATATCAGCCTTAATCTTGACTACGATAACCTGCCGCCGGAGATAAGAAAATCGGCAGCCCGCAAAATGGGGCTGATGTTTGGCATTTGCGCTCTCCTCGTTTATGTCGGCACCTCGGTCGATAACCATTATGCCGCCAAAAATAAGGAAAATCAAATTAGGCAAAGCCGAGCGGCATCTACCAATGCGGAAAGCATCAACCAATATGTCAAACAGGGCAAAACGGTGATTGTTTCCATCAATGCCGACTGGTGCCTAACCTGCCGCTACAACAACATTATGGTGTTTGATAACCCGTCGGTTAAACAAAAAATTCAGAACCGAGACGTGGTGATGCTCAATCTCGATTGGACCATCAGCAACAAAGAAACAGTGGCGTTTATGAAAAAATTTGGACGCAGCGGCGTGCCGTTTTATGCCTTGTTCAGCCCGTTGGTTCCCGACGGCATGGTGCTGCCTGAAATTTTAAGCGAGCAGAAGTTGAATAGGCTAATCGACAATATGAGTTTGTTTAAAACAAATTCTTAATTGCCTTTCTGGCCAGTTCGTCAACCCGTTCATTTTCGGCATGACCGGCATGTCCCTTAACCCAAATCCAGCGGATTTCGTGCCCTATGGCAAGTTCGTCCAACCGTTGCCACAGATCAACATTTTTGACCGGAGATTTTTTATTGCTGGTTTTCCAGCCGTTTTTCTTCCAACAGGGCAGCCAACGGGTGATGCCGTCCATCACATATTTGCTGTCGGTATAAAGAGAAATGTCACACGCTGTTTTAAGCGCCGCCAAAGCGTTGATTACCGCCGTCAACTCCATGCGGTTGTTGGTGGTTTCTTTTTCGGCGCCCGAAAGTTCTTTTTCAACTCCTCGGCAGCGCAACAACGCCCCCCAACCGCCGGGGCCGGGGTTTCCAGAGCAGGCGCCGTCGGTAAAAATTTCAACGCGAATCATACCGGTTCTCCGCTTGAAAATTCACTAAAAAATTCATTGAGAAACAATGACGGGTCGGCATCTTCGCGAATGGCTCGGGCAACAAACGAACGTAGCTTGTTTTTGGGGATGTAAATGCGAAAACTGTGCGGTGCGGTACCGTCGGCACCGACGACGCCGTCCAGCAGAAAATCGTTTTCAATATAAGGCGAAAGGATAATGTCCACATTGGTAAAGCGGACAATGCTCCGCGGCGGCACTCTCAGTTCCGGTCGGGTAATCAGATTCAGCTGTCCTTCCAATCCGGGGATGCTGTCCATCTGATTATAATTGAGAAAACGCACTTTGTTATATTCGCCGCCGTCCGTCGTTACCGTACAAGAGAGGTACAGTTCGCGGGCAATGACATTGCTCCGGTTATGGCCGCGGACGGAAAAGCTGATTTTGAGATAGCGTTCCGGCGGAGAATCGATACTGCTCGGATATAAGATATCAGCCTCGCTGTTTTCCAAAACCGACAACCGCTTGTCGGTTATCATCAATTCTATTTCCGCCTGCGGTCGACGACCGAACATACCGGCCAGCACCGAATAGGGCGCCGGCACATTGTTAGAACCCGAACGAATGTAAAAATTGTTACCCACGGTTGTCATCAACGGCGCCGTTTCCGACTTCGGAATATATGTAGCCACAAAGCCGTCGCCGTTTTCGTCAACGCTGACAATGTGGTTGCGCACACGGTTGTGGCTGGGAATGGTGCAGCCGGAAATGGCATTTTCCAGCCAACTCAGGAAACGGTGGACATTTTGAACTTTGAGCTTTGCCTGTGCCACATCGCCCACTTCCAAACTGCGTGAGCACTCCACCCCCCAAAGCAGCACTCCGCCTTCGGAGTTGCCAAATCCGGAGATTGCCTTTGCCAAATTGCGGCGGTCGTCCTTGTGCAGAGCCAAACCATTTTTTCCGGTTGAATCCGCACGTTTAAAGTCCAGAAACAACTCTTCGGTCTGCGAATTGACGATATAGTCGTCGATTGCTTCTTCCCCGAAATAAATCAATTTTTGAAAAATATCTTCGGCACGCGACATGGGATCCTCCGTTGTCCGTTAACTACTCCCACCATTATAGAAACAAAATCTTAATTTTGCCATAACATTCTCAAGCTTTCAGCAGCCGACAAATTTTATCGTAGTCGTAGTGGTCTTTGATACTGCCGACCAGTGCGTATGTCGGCTTGGAAGCAAAAATTTTTTCTGCCACGGCGCGGATATCTTCAACGCCGACTTCTTCTATTTTGGTAATTGTTTCCTCGATCGGAATCGAACGATTGAACAGCAGCAGCTGGCGAGACAGTTTTTCAGACACTGCGGACGAACTCTCCAACGACATTAAAATGGCCGACTTAACCTGAGCTTTGGCACGATTCAATTCTGTTTCGCTAACCGATGAAGATGCCATTTTTTTGATTTCACCAATCATCACCGGCAACATTTTGTTAATCTGTTCGTTATCGGTCGCGGCGGCAATGCCGACAAAACCGGCGCCGGTATAAAAAGTAGGAAAACTGTAAACGGAATAAACCAAACCGCGTTTTTCCCTCACTTCCTGAAACAAGCGCGAGCTCATGCCGCCGCCCAAAACCGTGGACATCAGCATGGCGGCATAGTAGCGTTCGTCGGCATAAGAAAAACCATCAAAGCCCAAAATGACTTGCGCCTGCTCGGTATCTCTTTTTTCGGCAAAATATCCGCCGGTATAGTGCTGACGATCGGCAACAAAAGAAGTTTTAGAGCGCAAGCCAGACAACCTTGCCTCAACCAATTTAACCAACCGCTGATGATCGACATTGCCGACCGCACAAAAAACCATATTTTCCGCCGCATAGTTGGTTTCCATATAGGCGCGCAAATCTTCCGCGCCAAAACCCCGAACCAGATCGGCCGTGCCGAGAATGGGACGCCCCATCGCCTGACCGGCAAAAGCTTCTGCCTGCATATAGTCGAAAACAATATCACTCGGATCGTCATAAGTCTGTTTGATTTCCTGAACCACAACCTCGCGTTCTTTCACCAATTCGGCTTCGGCAAACTGCGGCGACATAATCAGCTCACACAAAACATCAACCGCCAGTTCTAAATCATCTTTCAACATTTTGGCATAAAAAGCGGTAAATTCGCGGGAGGTGTAGGCGTTGCTCTGCCCGCCCACGTTTTCTATATCTTCGGAGATGGCCGCCGCCGAACGACTGGCCGTGCCTTTAAACACCATATGTTCAAGAAAATGAGAAATGCCGTTCATTTTTTCCTGTTCATAAGCGGCTCCGGTATTTACCCAAATTCCGAGTGAAACGGTTTCAAACTGCGGATATTTCAAACTCACAATTCTCAACCCGTTGCTCAAAACGCTGATTTCCGTTTGCATATTATTTCCTTTACAAATGTTCCCGTGATAAACGTTAAGGTGCCACAGCACCGTTTCGATCTGTCGGCAAGTTTGTTTTTGCAGTCTTTATTTTATCTTTTTTCTGATTTTAAACAAAGGTATAAAACCAAACAGATTCACCCAGTAGATATTCTGAAAGGGTTTTCTGTGAATTTTCAACAATACGAAAAAGCCAAATAATTTGATCGTCCAGCAAAGTGTTCTGCCCTCTTGGTCTGCCGCCAATTCTTCCTCGGTATAATATTGAGCAATAATGTTGGCTATTTCCTTTTTCATCAAATTGCTGCCGCTGCTGGAAATGCCGCTTGCGTCAAAATCGGCGATAAGCATCGGCAAATATCGAAAAACCCGTCCGTTTTTCAACCACAATACCCACTTTTCCATATCGGCGGCAATTCGATATTTTTCATTATAACCACCTTGCTCGCGCAGCAAAGCGGCACGAATAAACGATGACTGATGATTGATGCAGCTATGGATAAAAAAACTCGCTTCCACGGCATCGGGCATTTTGTGCACTTTACCCCGACACAGCATATCTCCGTACAAGACATCGGCTTCTTCGTAAGTGCGGTTGCCGCCAAACACCTGCTCCAAAACCATTGGGCCGACAAAAGCATCGCCGCCGTTCATAAAATTCAGCCATGTTCCCTTAGCCTGGGCAATTCCCTTGTTCATGGCATTGTAAATGCCGTTGTCCGGCTCAGAAATCAGCACGTTAATACGCTCTTTGTATTCATTCAGCACATCCAGCGTGCCGTCGTTTGAACCGCCGTCGACCACAATCCACTCAAATTCTTGCCAACTTTGGTTGACAATGCTTTCGCAGGTTTTGCGAATATTCTTTTCGTTGTAGCAAATGGTGATAATCGACAATTTCATCTTAAGGATCCCTTCAAATGGCAAACGCCCTCAGCATAAAGAGAGTTTGCAGGTCTACAGGAAATAGTCCCGCAGGAAGTTCGGCAAGTCGGCAACCGGAACTCTGGTTTGCTCCATGGTATCACGATCGCGCACGGTTACCGTTTCGGGGCTGTTTTCGATGGTTTCAAAATCCACCGTCAGACACAGCGGCGTTCCTATCTCGTCGTGCCGACGATAGGCTTTGCCGATATTGCCGGTATTTTCCAGCGCCACCCGTCCGATACCCAGCTTGAGCAGGTTTTGTTTAATTTCGTGGCATTTGGACATAATCTGCTCATTGTTCTTTTTAAGCGGAATGACCGCCACTTTAATCGGCGCCAGATGTTTTTTGAGCTTCAATACAATACGTTTGCTGCCGTCCCCCATATCTTCTTCGGTATAGGCTTCTGTCATCACCGCCAAAACGCCGCGGTCAACCCCCATTGACGGCTCAATCACAAACGGCACCACCCAACGGTTGTTTTCTTCGTCACGAATGCACAGTTTTTGCGTAGATTCCGGATTTTCGTGGCAATGAGAAAAGAGTTCAAATTCGTCCTGTCCTTTGGTATGGTTGCCCAGATCATAGTCGGTGCGGTTGGCAATGCCTTCCAATTCTTCCATTCCGTGCGGAAACTGATATTCGATATCATAAGTGGCTTTGGAATAGTGAGCCAAATCTTCTTTCGGCGTGACATAAATATTCATATGTTCGCGCACCAAACCCTGCTCCAACCACCACTTAATGCGTTTTTCCTTCCATATTTCATGCCATTTTTCGTCTTCGCCGGGCATAACGAAATATTCCAGCTCCGCCTGTTCAAACTCGCGTACGCGGAAGATAAAATTGCGCGGCGTGATCTCGTTGCGGAAAGATTTGCCGATCTGCGCAATACCAAACGGCAATTTGCGGGAAGTGGAATCAACAACATTTTTAAACTGTGTAAAGATTGCCTGTGCTGTTTCCGGCCGCAAATACCCGAAAGAGGATCCGTCGTCGACAGGGCCGATTGCGGTTTTAAACATCAGGTTAAACGGGCGCGGTTCGGTCATATCCGTCGAGCCGCAGTTGGGGCATTTGCCGTCTTTAATATGGTCGGCGCGGAAACGTCCTTTACACTTGCGACAATCGGTCATAGGGTCGGAAAAAGTATCTTCGTGTCCGGAATAGTGCAACACTTTTCGGTTGGTGAGAATGGCGGCATCCAGCCCCTCCACATCGTCACGTTCGTAAACCATTGCCCGCCACCAAGCCGCCTTGAGATTGTTTTTCAGCTCAACACCGAGAGGACCATAATCGTAAACACCTTGCAGACCGCCGTAAATGTCAGCATTTTGAAACAAAAAACCGCGACGTTTGCACAACGACACCAACTGATCCATAGATATTGCAGACATTTTTTATCCTTTTCGTAAAGAGAAATGTTGTTGATTAATTGTTTTTCTTGTCTTATAAAATATCTTTGTAAAAATAGCAAGCGGAGATTACAGCGATGGCAAAAAAAGTAAAAGTAGCACTGATCTATGATTTTGACGGAACGTTGAGCACCACCGATATGCAAAACTATGGGCTTATCCCCACTTTCGGTATGTCGTGCAAAACGTTTTGGAACAAAGCCAACACGTTTGGCGATCAGAATATGATGGAACAAATCACCAGCTCAATGTACTACGTATTTAAAACAGCCAAAGACAAAAAGATTCCCCTAACCCGCGAACTGTTTTTCAAATGCGGTAAGAATATCCAATTTTTTGAAGGCGTGGAAAACTGGTTTGAAAGGATCAACCATTATGGCGATATGCTCGATCTGGAGATCGAACACTATGTTATTTCTGCCGGATATGAAGAAATTATCGAAGGCTGCGCCATTCGCAAATATCTCAAAGAAGTTTACGGTTGCGCCTATGCCTATGACAACAAAGGAGAGGCCGTATGGCCGGCACGGGTGGTCAACTATTCCACCAAAACGCAATATCTGTCCAAAATCAACAAAGGGCTGGGCAAACTCGATGACCGCGGTGTCAACGAATTTATGCCCGACGAAGATCGTCCCATTCCGTTTTCGCGGATGATTTATTTCGGCGACGGCATGACCGACATCCCTTCCATGCGGCTGGTTAAAAAAGGTGGTGGCTATTCCATTGCCGTTTACAAACCCAAAAGTCAGGACAAGAAAAAAGCTGTTAAAATCCTCAAAGACGGACGGGTGAACTTTGCCCTCCCCGCCGACTACCGAGAGGACGAACAGATTGATACCGTGATCAAAACCATTTTGGTCAAACTGGCAACGGAACGCGATCTCGACATTTTGCAAGAAAAAGAAGAAAAAAAGAAACTGGAAGGCTAAAAATCGCCGCCGACAAGCGTTGCGCTTTCAGAACGGCACTTAGTCCGCAATATCTTCAACCCTTTTCACCCGAAAGTCCGGCGTATAGTAATAGCGTCTTTTCACATATTGTCCAGACAAAATGGGCGGGAGAAAATCTTTGTCTGCCGCTCTCATTTGGTCATAGGGAAGCGTCTTTTTATCTTGCCAAAACACTTCAACTTCTTCCGCTCGCGCCGTCAATGTTCCCGAAAAAGCCGTGCTTTTGAAAATATGCACATAAAAATCCATCGTGGGAAACTCGATATAACCAACCTCTACCGGATTGGTGATGCGAATGCCGGTTTCTTCAAAAGTTTCCCTGATCACACAGCTGCGCATATCCTCGCCCGCTTCTTTTTTGCCTCCCGGAAAATTAACATATCCTTTATTGATGCCACGCTGATGACGAATCATCAGATAACAACCTTTTTCAACATCTTCGACAATGGACAGTGATGCTTCTTTCATTATTTTTCCTTTCTTTTTTTAAAAGCTTATAATCTCTCTTTGCTCATGTCAATCTTTTTAAGGCTTGGCTTTATTGTGCCTTTTTCGGCAGCTGCCGCTTTTAATGTTTTGACACACCACCTTGATTATGATAACCGTTTAACAGAGGCAATCACTATCTAAAAGGCATATGGCATGAACATTAACGACAACGGTCTTATCACCTTAAGCAACAATCTGGCAGAATGCAAAATTTCCACATGGGGAGCGCATATTGTTTCATACCGCCCCAAAGACGAAGAAAACGACATTTTCTGGCTTGGCCATTTGAACAAATTTGATCGCACCGGCGCAATCCGCGGAGGCGTGCCGATCTGCTGGCCGCGGGTGGCACAAGAAAAGCTAAACGACCATTTGCCCCGTCACGGCTTGGCTCGCATTTCGGAGTGGCGTTTGCAAAACATTTCCGCCCAAAGTGAGCGCACCGAAGTCGTTTTTGGTTTAACGCCCGACGACAAATTTGATCTCGCCGTCAGCGCCAAACTTTTCATCAATATTTCAGATCACCTTGAATATTGCCTCGAAACAACCAACAACGGCAATACACCGTTTGCGTTCAGCGAAGCCCTGCACGCCTACTTCAACATCAGTTCCGTAGACGACATTACCATCAAGGGGCTCAATCATCATCGCTATAAAAATTTACCGGACGGAAACATTTATACTTTGAAAGACGATCTTAAAATCCACGGCGAATTTGATGCCATATTCCTCAATCACGAAGGAAATATCTCAATCGAAGATCCGAACTTTAACCGCCTCATCAGCATCAAAAAAAGCAACTCTGCCACGACCGTCGTATGGAATCCGGCAAAAGATCTTGCCGAAATGAGTTGCGGACAATTCAAACAATTTATCTGTGTTGAACCGTCTAACCAAGAAACCTCTTTTATCTGCTTAAACCCCGGAGAAAAACATAGGATCTCGATGAAAATCGAAACAACAAAACTAAAATAGACAAGCTCGCGGCAAAGAAAATCCGCGCACCCCCAAAATATTTACTTTGCCGCCTAAAAAACGCCCTCTGCGAACCACAAAAAAAATTTCAAAAAACAAGAGGTTAGATATCAAAATCCAACCTCTGTTCAGTCTGGCTGGGGTGGCAGGATGCGTCAATACCAACCCATAAAACCTTGTTTTACGTAAAATCAATAACTTATCTAAATATCGTCTGGGGTGTAAACCTCAAAGTTATTAGCAGTTTTCATTAGCACTGCTAATAACTTACATTAGCACAATTTCGCTGTCAATCAAGATACCAAGGATTAACGGAGAATTCACTTTTGCTTTAACCTTATTTTCAACTTTTGAGATTATAATTCTTATAATTTAATCTTAG
>JAHHRI010000032.1 GCA_020025875.1 Alphaproteobacteria bacterium
GAATATAATATTTCAGAACTAAAGTTTTCAAAATTTAATTCTCCAAGTTTGTTAATTAGCAAATACAACACAACAAGACCTGCTATTGAACAAATACAATTAATAAATTCTTCAATCCATTGTTTTTTTTGAATATCAAAATCTTTTCCTTTTGAGGCAAACAATAAATCCATGTTATAAAAATCTTTAAACCACTGGAATTTTTTTAAAATTAAATAGCCAGTTATCTTTTTTATTGCTTTATTCTTTTGAAGCTTAGGTATCATTTTCTTAATCTTTTTCATTAGATTTTACCCTCTCTCATAATCAAGTGCATTTCATTTATCAGCACAGCTTTATCGTAGGATATTTTAGCATGAACCTTTGATATATTCTTTTCAAAACCCCCCCTTTGCAAAGCTAAAATATTTTCATTATAAAAATTGATATCCTCTTTCAAATCATAAAGAGATTTGCCAATCTTCAAGGCTTGAGCAACATCGTCAAATGTAAGATTATTATTCATTTACACTTCCTTTTTATTATTGAAATTTATTTTTCTTTAAATATGAAGAAATCATACTCATCAAATGCCCTAATTCAGAAGAAAGTTTTAACATATTATCGAATTCTTTATCTATTGCTTGGCTATCAGCTTTTTGATTTGTTTTAATAGAATGTGTATTTTTTTTGCTTAAAATTGATGTATTCAAATACAAAACAGCGATTGTTTTAGCCTTTTGGGCTATTTCTTCATCAAATAGGTAGCTACAAGTATCAGTAATCTTTGATAGTTTGTGATAAATTATGCCATAATTACTATTTTCCCCCGAAATATTTGTTAATTCAGGAATATATTCTTCGAGTTGTTTTTTTAGTTTCCATCTTTCTTTAAATAAATCAAAATTATGCTGTTTTTTTTGAATCATTCCTTGCCACCAAGCCAAACCGCAAGCAATTAAAGCAGCAATAATCGGACCTAATGCAGTTGCATAATCGAACCAGTCTTTTGGAGTTATATCTATGATTAACTGTACCATTTGTTTATTCCTACACTCCTAATCCTTACTTTTTCTTCTCTAATCGTTTTTCCAATTTTTCAAGTTCTCTATCAAAGTCAGAAATGTAATTGGCGTCTTGAATCGGGCGATATTTTTCATATTCGGTAATGGCTTTTTCATCTGCTTGCTCTTTACTTATTTTTCCTAATCCTTTCAACACCGGAAATTCATTCAAATTCAAATAATTTTCCATAAAGCCAATCCAATCTTGCATATTGGTTGGCAACTTTCTTTCTGCTCGCATTTGGGCTATATCTAAAAATGCAGAAACCGCACTTCTTAAACGGTGAAGTTCGTCTTCATTCAGATAATTTTTGCCAATCGTAACATCTGTTTTATATATTTTGCCATTGGGAGAATGAGCCCAATTGGTTAATCCCATGTTTTCTTTGGCGCTGTCGGCTCTTGTGTATATTAATTCTGCAGCTGTTTTTCCTGAAACGGCAAAATGCAGTTGATTTTGAATAAACGCAAAAAAGGTTTTGGCTAAAATGCTGTTTTTATCATAATCCGATGCCAATGCAAAAATATCCGTAATCTTCAAATAGATTCTTCTTTCAGACAGGCGAATATCTTTAATTCTTTCAAGCATTTCTTCAAAATAGGCATCGTCAAATTTATTGCCTTGCTTGAAACGAATATCATTTAGCACATAACCTTTTTGAATATATTCATGCAAAATTCTGGTTGCAAATTTTCTAAATTGGGTTGCTTTAATAGAATTGACACGATAACCAACCGAAATTGCAACATCTAAATTATAAAATTGAATATCGCGTTTTACCGTTCTATTCCCTTCTGTACGAACTACTCGAATTTTTCGAGTAGTTGAAGCGTCTTCATCTAATTCCCCGCTTTTATAAATTTCTTTAATGTGGTAGGTTATGGTATTTTCCTCAACACCAAACAAGTTTGCCATTATCTGCTGACTCATCCACATATTTTCATCAGCCATATAGACTTCTATTTCAACATCTCCATTGTCTTTTGTATAAAAAGCCAATCCTACTCGCTCAGGGACTGATTGAAGATTTTTATTGCGCCAATCAATTAATTGTCCGTCAAATTCTTTTGTGTTATTCATCATCTACACTCCCAATTCTTCTAAGTAAGCTTGCATTTGGGCTTGGACTTCTTGAAGTTGCAATTCCAAATCGGCAATTTCGGCTTTAGCAGCGCTTAAATCAATCTCTTCTTCCTCTTCAAAGGTATCCACATAGCGCGGGATATTAAGGTTAAAGTCGTTTTCTTTAATCTCGTCATAGCTGGCTAAATGCGAAAATTTCTCAATTTCTGCACGGTTCTTATAAGCATCAAATATTTTGTTAATGTGCTCCGGCTCAAGCGTGTTTTGATTTTTACCTGCCTTAAATTCTTTGCTGGCATCAATAAACAAAACATCTTTACGCGCTTGATTTGCACCTTTTTCTTGTCTACTCTTATCAAAAATCAAAATAGCTACAGGAATCCCCGTTGTTTGGAACAGTCCTGCCGGCAAGCCGATAACCGCATCAAGCAGGTTTTCTTCTATCAAGGCTTGACGGATGCGGCCTTCCGAACTGCCGCGGAACAAAACGCCGTGCGGAACAATTACCGCAACGCGTCCCGATTTTTCTTTGGCGGTGGCTATCATGTGCGAAATAAACGCATAATCGCCTTTGCTGGTCGGCGGCATTCCACGATCAAAACGATGATAAATATCGTTTTCCAAATGTTTTTCACCCCATTTGTTCAAAGAAAACGGCGGATTGGCGACAATAATGTCAAATGGCATCAATTGATCGTTTTCTTTCAACAAAGGATTGTTCAATGTATCGCCCCATTCAATACGGGCAGAGTCCTTACCGTGCAAAAACATATTCATCCGCGCCAGGTTGTAAGTGGCTCCGGTTTTTTCTTGTCCATACAAGGCATAGTTTTTGGAACCTTGTTTTTCAACTTCTTCTCCGGCCAAGAGTAACAAGCCACCCGAACCGCAAGCCGGATCGCAAATTCTATCCCCCGGTTTGGGCATCGCCAATTTAGCAAGCAATGAAGCAACAACTTTTGGCGTATAAAACTCTCCGGCTTTTTTACCGGCATCTGAGCCAAAGCGTTCAATCATATACATATAAGCATTGCCAAGTAAATCCTCGTTATATTCTGACAGGTCAACTTTATTAAAGTCTGTAATCAAGTCGCGAATCATTTTGTTGCGTTGGCTAGTTTGTCCCAAAATGGCGTCAGAGTTAAAATCTACCGTAAAAATGTTTTTTAGCAAATTTTCGTTGGCATCTTCAATCTTGCGTAAGGCTTTATTGATTATCTCGCCAATGTTGTCGGCATTTTGAGAATCATAAATGTCATAAAAGCTGGCGCCATCGGGCAAAACGAAACGTGCATTTTTCAAACGCAGAGCAATGCGATCCTTGTCATCACCATAGCGTTCTTGTAGTTTTTTGACCTCTGCTTGTTTGATATCACTTATATACTTAAAGAACAAAAAGGCTAAAATATAGTCTTTGAAAATGCCGGCATCTACCACGCCACGGGCAGAGTCTGCCGCATTCCATAAAAGTTTGTTTAATTCGTCTTGAGAAAGTTTAGCCATTTATATATTCCTTAATGATTTGGGTAAAATACCTTTGGTGCGAATATTCAAATTATGTTTTAATTTTGCTAAAATTTCCATCTCTTTTTGCTGGCAATCAACAATTCTTTTCAACTGCTGTTGCATTCCAATTATTCTTACCAACAAATTAAATATCGTTCGGTATAAGAAAATGTATGCCTTTAGGCTGAGGAAGAGGCATTTACTTAATGAAGATTTATCAAAATGGCGGAATTTCTAAACCTTTGAGGGATAAAAAAATACCTGCCGACAAGGGCAGGTATTTTTAAGTGGTCGGGACGAGAGGATTCGAACCTCCGACATCTTGCACCCCATGCAAGCGCTCTACCAGGCTGAACTACGTCCCGTAATAAAAATAGCATAAACTTTTTCTTTCAACGGTGCAAGCTGTCTCCGACATCTTGTCTTGCTCCCTAAGCTCTGCTTTCGCAATCGCTAAGCTCGCTTCGGTCACTTGTCTTGTAAGTTTTGCTTCACTTCGCTGTCGCTCGTTTACAAAACAACAAGACTGCACCTGTCGTCAAAAAACGTTTCTCTGGAACGTTTTTTTCCTCCAGCCCCATGCAAGCGCTCTACCAGGCTGAACTACGTCCCGTAATAAAAATAGTATAAACTTTTTCTTTCAACGGTGCAAGCTGTCTCCGACATCTTGTCTTGCTCCCTAAGCTCTGCTTTCGCAATCGCTAAGCTCGCTTCGGTCACTTGTCTTGTAAGTTTTGCTTCACTTCGCTGTCGCTCGTTTACAAAACAACAAGACTGCACCTGTCGTCAAAAAACGTTTCTCTGGAACGTTTTTTTCCTCCAGCCCCATGCAAGCGCTCTACCAGGCTGAACTACGTCCCGTAACGATTAATATTGCATTTATCACCAAGATTGATTTTAGTCAATCAGATTTTTGCTTGTTTCTCCGAAAAATATGTTTGCTTTGTTATCATTCTTAAAAAATATCTTTAATCATTGGGTCGCCAGCCTTTGAATTTTATGATTTTTTTTGAAAAAGTGGTCGATCGTAAAGTTTTTAAAACCAAGTCCCGCCGCCGAACTTGTCATTGACAGCGGAATTTTTTGGGTATAAAGAACAAAACAAGAACAAGATGCCGAGGAAAAATGAAAGAACATATGATAGCTCTGGTCGACTGCGACAGTTTTTTTGTCAGTTGCGAACAATCCGTTGATCCGTCTTTGCGAGGCAAGCCTGTTTGTGTGGTGACCGGCGACAACGGTTGCGTTGTGTCGCGCTCGCGTGAGGCAAAGCAGACGGGAGTTAAGATGGGGATGCCGATGTTTATGGCGCGCCGTGAATTTCCGGCGGTTATTTATAAAAATGCCCGACATGAGTTGTATGGTCGATATTCTCGTCGGGTAATGTCTTGTCTGCGGGGAATGGTACCTGATGTGGAGGTTGTTTCGGTAGACGAAGCCTATGTCGATTTAACTTCGCTTGATCGGGTTTATCGGGCAGAATACACGGCGTTGGCTGCCGATATTCGGAAAAAAATTTGGCAAACGGCGGATATTCCGGTTTCGATCGGTCTGGGGCCATCCAAACTGTTGGCTAAATTGGCCAGCGACAAGGCCAAGAATGTCGGCGGTATTTTTCGTGTTTTTCCCGATACTGTAGAAAAGGTGCTTCGGGAAACGGACATTAACGATGTCAGCGGCATTGGTCGCAGCCATTCCAAACAGATGGCGTATCACGGCATATTTACGGCATGGGATTTTGTTTCTCGTCCCGATCAGCTGATTAGGAAGCAGATGGGAATTGTCGGTTTGGATCTGAAATATGAGTTGTTGGGATATTATATGCGGCGGGTCGAAACGACGCCCCTGCAGCAGCAATCTGTGCAGGACACGTCGGTTTTGCCGTGCTTTACCTCGGATAAAGATATTTTAAGGGCGGAATTGCGTCGCCACCTCCATTGTGCCTGTCGGCGTATAAGAAAAGACGGCTGTTTTTGCACAACGGCGGGGCTTATGCTGCGCACCAAAGATTTTGCCGTCGTATCCGACAAAGTCAAGCTTCCGGCAGCTTCCGATGCGGAGTTTTGCATTGCCGAGGCGGTTATGCCGCTTTTAAAAAACATTTATCATGCGGGAGTACTTTATCGAAGCAGTGGAATTGTGTTGTCTGGATTGGTTTCGAAAGCAAGCTATCAGCCGGAGCTGTTTGAGCGACTGCAATTTAAAAGCAGTCCGCTTTCGGCGGCGTGGGATGAGCTGGAAAACAAATTTGGAAAAAACGTAATCAAAGGCGGTTGGTTTTGAGAGAAGATCCGCCGCTGCCTGAGGAAGATCGGTTTGCGGGGGAGGGCGGAAAATGATCGAGCTTTCTCATGGCTCCGTATTCCTGATCTTTGTTTCTCTTTTATTATTTTTTGCTTCTTAAATGATGTCGATTTATAAAAATAATGGTTGCCTGATTCGTCTTAAAATGTTACTTAAAATTAAAATATCTTAACCGAACGGAGAAATAAAATGCCGGCAATTTCCCTGATCATTCCCCTCTACAATGCTGTGCGCCACCTGCGGGCTTGTCTCGATTCCGTAAAAGCGCAGACTTTTACCGATTTGGAAGTGCTGCTGATCAATGACGGTTCGACCGATGGCACATTATCCATAGCAGAAAAATATGCTTGCGAAAACCCCATGTTTCGCCTGATAACACAGGAAAACGGAGGTGTTTCCGCTGCCCGTAATTGCGGGATAAGTAAGGCGCAGTCGCCGTTTGTTGCGTTTCTTGACCAAGATGACGTGTTGCATCCGCAAGCACTGGAAATTCTTTATCGAATGATCTGTCGTGACAATGCCGATGTGGCGGCGTTTCAAATTCATTTTGTGCCCGATGCTTTTGTCGCAGACGCCTCGCCGGAAAATTTTGCCGTCGATAAAGTGGTTCGCGAAGCTACATTCAGCCGCACGCCGATAGCTGATTTTTTTGGCCATCGGAAAGGCGGGGCAATTTATGTTTGGAATAAACTCTACCGCCGCGAAGCAATTGCCGGTATTGATTTTCCGCAGGGCGTGCAGCCGGCGGAAGACACGGTCTTTACCATGAAAACGTTGCTGACGATCAAAAACATGGTTTCTACCGATGCTCGCCTGCTTTATTATCGTCAAAATGAGGATTCCGTTTCTAAGCAAGGAATAACCGACAAATATGTTCGTTCCCATGCGTTGGCGGCAGAAGAAATGGAACGTTTTTTTGCAAGCTTGTCGGATGTGGACGACAAGCTGCGCCAAAATCTCGATTTTTACCTCACTCGTTTTATCTTCAAATCGCTGGTTTCTCAACCGCTGCGGAAGATCTTTGGCGCCAACCGCAAACAACGGGTGGATGCGGCACGGAAGTATGCGGCTATGTTCTACCAAAGCGGCGCGCTGAAACCGCAACTGCTGGGCAGCAGAAAAAACATGGCTTGCAAGCTGTATCTCAGTGGGCATGATCGATGGGCAAAGTTTTTGGTGTAGGAGGAGGAAAGCGTGAAACTGGTTATTATCCGCCACGGGCAAACCGATGGCAACGTTAAAGGATTGGTTCAAGGGGCGGGAATGGATCTGCCGCTTAACGAAACCGGATATATGCAAGCCGCTGCCGCTGCAGAAAAACTAAAAAATTATCAGATGTCGGTCGTATATGCCTCGACAATGCTCCGCGCCCGTCAGACGGCAAAAGAGATTGTCGATGCCCTCGGTTGTCCCATGCAGATTGCGGACGGGTTGGAAGAAGTGCATTTCGGAGAAGCGGAAGGGATATTTTCGGAAGATGTCCACCGAATTTATGGTGATGTGTTTGCGGTGATCAACGACGAAAACCATCCCCAACGTTTCGATGTTTGCTTGCCGGGCGGGGAAAGTATCAGGCAAAGCACGGAAAGAGCCATTGCCGCCTTGCGCAAAATTGCCGCGCAAACCGATTTTGCCGTTGTTGGCGTGGTCACTCACGGCGCGTTGATGTTTAACCTTTATTATCATTTTTTTAAGCAGGCGCGGCGCTTTGATAATTGCGAATTTTTTGAACTTGAGTTGTGAAGTGGTTATCCGCTCCGCTGCCGGCTGTCATCTTTTGCCGAAAGTCGCCGGACGATTTGCTGATTGTGTCGGCAAAAGCTTGAAACCATAAAGCAAAACAACATCAAGTGTCGATGTTTATGGGACAATGCCTGAGAAAACCGCTCCGAACGAATGGGAAAAAAAGAGCCGCTTGTCGGGGGATTGTTTATCGGCGGCGGGCATGGCGCGGATAAACGGCAAGCGGCTTTAAAGCGGCTGTTTGTTATGGCCGCTATTCTTTTTTCTTGGTTTTGATTGGCAGTCTTTTCTTTTTTGACTGTTCGACGGCAGTTTTGGGAATATGGATTTTCAAAATACCGTCTTCATAATCGCCTTCTGCTTTTGCATAGTCCAAATCCCACGGCAGAGGAATGGTGCGTTGAAACATACCGTAAGAAACTTCGGAAAAATAGTTATCTCCTTTGTTGTGTTCTACGCGGCTTTTCTTTTCTCCGCTGATGGAGAGATAACCGTCGGAGGAAATTTCCACGTCAAGGTCGGCTTCGTTCATCCCCGGAACTTCCGCCAGTACATCGACGGCATCTTTATTTTCCGAAAATTCGATTTTCAGCTCATTTTCGCGCATTTCAAATTCTTCGGGTATGTCAAAAATATTGCGTATATGAGATAAAAAACGCCGCAATTCGTTTCCCGAATGTGTCGGCGTATGATACTCTTTCGTATGGTTTGTTATGAGATTTTTCATTGTCTGTTCTCCGTAAGTTGTTTTTTTACAGACAATAAGATAATCAGTACCTCCTTTTTTATAAGCTGGCATAAAGTTTAGTAGTAGCGGGCTCGCCCCTTGTCCAATTTTTGATATTCTTCAATATAGGCGGAGAGCTCCTGAAACGTCAGAAAGCCGTCTTCGTCTTTGTCCATTGTCTTAAATTGTTCGTCAGGCGACTGATATATGCCTTTTTTGCGGGCGCGGCGCAGATTTTTTTCCTCCGTGCGGGTATAGGTTTTGACTTTGGCGCCAAATTCTTCCTGACTTAACTTGCCGTCACGGTCTTTGTCCAACCGATTCATTTCTCCGATGGCTATTTTTTGCGCATGGGAAACCTGCGGCACATCCTTAGGCGGGTTGTATTTGGCGCAAACGCCAAATGAGGTTGTTAAAGCCGCAAACAAAAGTACATAAGCCGATTTTTGCATTTTCTTCTCCTTTGTGTTTTCTTCATCCGTTTAATTAAAACTTAAAAAAGCCTATTTAAAGTCCGTTTCAAGGCAGAGATGCTCCCAACGGCGGAAAACTTTGTCAGTAGAAGTTTTCGCCGGAGATGAGTCCCGAAATGCCGGTATTGACCAGTTGGCCGTTTTCCAAACGCACTTTTCGATCCATGATCGAAGCCAGTTCCATGTTGTGGGTGGCAATCAGGGCTGCCAGTCCGGTTTCTTTGACAATGTTCAGCAGTTCGGCAAAGACGATGTCGGAGGTTTTGGGGTCGAGATTGCCGGTCGGTTCGTCTGCCAGCAGCAGTTTTGGCGCATTGGCCAACGCGCGGGCAATGGCTACTCGCTGTTGCTCTCCTCCTGACAATTCTGCCGGTCGATGCTTGAGCCGATTACCGAGATCGAGGCGATTGAGCAGCCACTCCGCCCGTTCTTTGGCAGCTTTGGTGTTGCGTCCGGAAATGAGCTGAGGCAGCATCACGTTTTCCACCGCGCTAAAGTCTGGCAGCAAGTTGTGATATTGGTAAACAAAACCGAGAAAATCGCGGCGCAGCAGGGTGCGTAGCCCATCGCCAAGCTTGGAGCAGTTTTGTCGGTTGAGAAAAATTTGGCCGCTGCTCGGTGTTTCCAAAAGACCGGCAATTTGCAACAATGTGGATTTTCCCGAGCCTGAAGGGCCGATCAGGGCGACGATTTCACCGCTTTTGATCTCCAGATCGACACCGGTTAAAACATCAAGTTTTTGAGACCCCTGACGGAAGCTTTTGCAAACTTGTTTTAATGCCAGTACGGTTTCTTTTTCGTTATTCATAGCGTAGTGCCTCCACGGGATCCATTTTTGCCGCTCGGTATGCCGGATAAATTGTCGCCAGAAAAGAAAGCAACAGAGCGATCAGAGTGATAACCGCCACCTCCGTATAATCTATTTTGGCAGGCAGTTGTGATAAAAAGTAAATTTCTGCGGAAAAAAGCTCTCGTCCCGACAGATCTTGCAAAAATTGTCGGATCGTTTCGATGTTGTTGCAAAACAAAACACCTATCAGCAGTCCGAGTGCGGTTCCCACGGCACCTATAAAAGCGCCGTCCATAAAAAAGATCCGCATGATCATGCCCTTGGTTGCTCCCATCGTCCGCAGCACGGCCACATCTCTGCCTTTGTCTTTGACCAGCATAATCAATCCGGTAATGATGTTAAAGGCAGCCACCAGAATAATCAGCGTCAGGATCAGGAACATCACGTTGCGTTCAACGTCAATGGCGTTGAAAAATGCCGAATTGGACTGCCGCCAATCGAGAATATAAGCCCCCGGATCCACGCTTTTTTCGATGGCTGCGCGGGTGTCTTTCAGCAGATTTTCGTCTTTTAGGGTAACGTCAATGTTGGTCACGGCGTCACCGGTGCCGAAAAAGATCTGAGCGGTGTCGATCGGCATAAATATGAAGTTGGAGTCGTATTCGAACATACCGAGTTCAAAAGTGCCGATAATGCGATAAGATTTCATCCGCGGCACGGTGCCGAAAGCGGTAATTTTGCCGTTGGGCGAAATGAGGGTAATTTCATCTCCGGGAATCAGCCCCATTTTCAGCGCCAGTCGGTAGCCGATAATGACGTTGTTGCCGCTAAACTCTGCCATATTGACATGGAGCATACTGTTTTTGAGTGTTTCCTTATTTAAAATATCTTCTTTGCGCATACCGCGTACCATGGCGCCTTCAGCCGCTCTGCCGGAAGAGGCCAGCAACTGTTTTTCGATCATGGGAAAAACATTTTGGACATTGTCGAATTGGGCAATTTCTGCCGTGGCCTGCCGATAGTTGTTGAACGGCTGCCCGCCGGCGGCAACGATGCCGATATGCCCGTTAATACCCAAAATGCGCGACAAAAGCTCGGCACGAAAACCGTTCATCACCGACATGACGATGATCAAAGTGGCGACGCCCAAGGCAATTCCGGTAAAAGCAAAGCCGGTAATGACCGAGATAAAGCCTTCTTTGCGCTTGGCGCGAAGATAGCGGCAGGCCAAAAGCCTTTCAAACTGGTTAAAAATCATTAAACTCTCCTCTTTTGTAAATGTTTATATCTTTGGCGGTTTCAAATTGCAATATAAATTGCGGTTTTTTCCGAATTTTGCCGAAAAAAAACGCTTGCAAAGAAAATGTTTGTGATATATAAATCAAAACGATTTTTAAGATGCACGGGCTAAAGGCATGCCTTATGTATCGTTTGTTAAACCCATCTAAGTCGTTAGAAAGGAAATAAAATGCCCAAAATGAAAACCAAAAGCTCGGTTAAAAAACGCTTCGGCGTCACCGGCACCGGCAAGTTAAAGAGAAACTTCGCCAAAAAGAGACACTGTCTCTTCTGCAAAACCCAGAAGATGAAAAGACAAGCCAGAGGAACCACCTTGGTTGCCGAGTGCGATGTTCAGATCGTCAAACAATTTTTACCGTATTTGTAGGAGGATGTATAGATGTCTCGTGTTAAAAGAGGTGTAACGGCTCGTGCTCGCCACAAAAAGATTTTTGCCATGGCGAAAGGCTATCGCGGTCGTTCCAAGAACGTGTTCAGAGTAGCTGTTGAAAAAGTCGAAAAGGCTTTGCAATATGCCTACCGCGACAGAAGAGCTAAGAAGAGAAGTTTCCGCTCACTGTGGATTCAAAGAATTGGCGCTGCCGCCAGACTCAATGAAATGACATACTCCCGATTTATGAACGGGCTCAGCAAAGCAGGTATTGAGCTTGATCGTAAAGTGTTGGCTGATATCGCATTAAGAGAGCCCGAGGCATTTGCCAAGTTAGTCGCTGAGGCTAAGGACGCTTTGAAGTAATTTTTATAATGCGAAAAAAATAAAAAAGAGTCTGTCTCGCGCAATCGAGCAGACTCTTTTTATTTGCATATGGGGAAAACAATGGAAAATTTAGAAGATTTACGGGAAAAACTACTGGACGGCATTTGCTCTGCCGCCGGCTTGAAAGAACTGGATGAACTGCGGGTGGCAGCTCTCGGCAAAAAAGGAAAAATTACCGAAAAAATGAAAATGCTCGGAGCTTTGCCGCAAGAAGAGAAAATCGCCGCGGGCAAGGCGCTGAACCTGTTGAAAACAGCGGTGGAAAACGCCGTTGAAAACCGTAGGCGCGAGTTGGAAACGCTTGAGTTAAACCGTCGTCTGGCAGGAGAAAGCATTGACGTTACCTTGCCGATACGCTCGGAAACACAGGGACGCATTCATCCGGTGTCCAAAATTTACGAAGAAGTGGTTGCCATCTTCGGCGAGATGGGTTTTGAAGTTGCGGAAGGTCCGGATATTGAAGATCAGTTTCACAATTTTAATGCGCTCAATATGCCCGCAAATCACCCTGCAAGACAAATGCAAGACACATTCTACATTTCCAACCCCGACAGTGCGGACTTTGACGACAGCTATGTTGTGCGCACCCATACTTCACCGGTGCAGATTCGCACGATGGAAAATAAAAAACCGCCGATTCGCATCATTGCCCCCGGACGCACCTATCGCAGCGATTATGACGCCACCCATACGCCCATGTTCCATCAAGTGGAAGGATTGGTGATTGACAAATCCACAACCATGGCGCATTTAAAAGGTTGCCTTTATGACTTTGTCAGCGCATTTTTTGAAGTTGATGACATCAAAGTGCGCTATCGTCCCTCATATTTTCCCTTTACCGAACCTTCGGCAGAGATGGATATCGGTTGCAAACGAAGCAAAGATGAACTCAAGATCGGAGAAGGTGATGACTGGCTCGAAATTCTCGGTTGCGGCATGGTGCACCCGAAAGTTTTGGCAGCCTGCGGCATTGATCCCGACGAATATCAGGGGTTTGCTTTCGGTGTCGGTATTGACCGTCTGGCAATGTTAAAATATGGCATTCCCGATCTGCGCACTTTTTTTGAATCTGATTTACGCTGGCTGAAGCATTACGGCTTTGTGCCTTTGGATATGTCTTCCATGACCGGCGGACTGAGCAATAACGGAGGATTGGCACGATGAAATTTACATTATCATGGTTAAAAGAGCATCTGGAAACAACAGCATCGGTGGAAGATATAGCGCAAACGCTCACAAAAATCGGCTTGGAAGTGGAAGCCGTGATTAATCCGGCTGCCAAGCTGGCAGGCTTTGTTTCCGCCAAAGTGGAGGAATGCGAAAAGCATCCGGATTCTGACCATCTTCACCTGTTGACGGTGAACACCGGCAGCGAAAGGCTGCAGGTTGTTTGCGGTGCGCCGAATGTCAAAAAAGGCACTGTCGGTATTTTTGCACCGGTCGGTGTTGTCATTCCTTGCTATAACGAAAAACTGACAGTTGGAAAAATCCGCGGCGTCGAGAGCTTTGGAATGTTGTGTTCGGAAAAAGAGCTATGTATCGGAGACGACCATGACGGCATTATATCGCTGCCGGCAGACACCCCGATCGGCAAACCAGCGGCAGAAGTGATGCCCTTTGATCCGGTGTTTGAAATCTCAATTACCCCCAATCGGGCGGAATGTTTGGGGGTGCGTGGCGTTGCTCGTGATCTGGCGGCAGCGGGACTGGGACGTCTGAAGCCGTTTGCGGTAAAGAAAGTTTCGGGAGCGTTTGCCAATCCGATCAACATCGTCATTCGGGACAAAGACGCTTGTCCGGTGTATGTCGGCCGCTATATTAAGGGAGTGAACAATCGGGCGCAAACGCCAAAATGGATGAAGGACCGTTTGTCGGCAATCGGGCTGCATTCAATTTCTCCCTTGGTGGATATTACCAACTACATCAATTATGATCTGGCGCGTCCGCTGCATGTTTTTGATGCCGATAAATTAACGGGAGACATAACCGTCCGCATGGCGGAAGAAGGAGAAAAATTTGTTTCTCTGGAAGAAAAAGAATATACGCTGGACAGCAAAAGTCTGGGCATTTGCGACGAGGAGGGAGTGCAATGTTTGGGCGGAGTCATCGGCGGAGCCGCCAAAGGCTGCAGAGAAGAAACCGTCAATGTCTTTTTGGAAAGCGCCTATTTTAAGCCGGCAGTCATTGCCCGTACCGGTCGGCATTTTCAAATTGAATCCGATTCCCGTTACCGCTACGAACGCTGGGTAGATCCCAATTCCAATGTGACGGGAGCCGACTATGCCACAGGTCTGATCTTGGATATTTGCGGAGGCGAAGCGTCCGAAACGACGGTTTGCGGCGAAGAAAACTACAAATCGGCACCGGTCGGTCTACGGCCGGAAAGGGTTAAAACTCTGGCAGGCTTGGATTTGCCCGAAGCTGAAATCGTCCGTATTTTGACGGCATTGGGCTTTGCCGTCGAAAAGGCTGCCGACGGGCGGTTGCAGGCCGTTTCTCCGACATGGCGCGGAGATATTGAATGTGAGGCCGATTTGATCGAAGAAGTGGTTCGCATGGCGGGACTGGACAATATTCCGGCATTGTCCATGCCTGCCGACAACTTTCCCAAACAGACTTTGAATATGGCTCAGCGTCGTGTGCTGACGGTCAAACACGAACTGGCCGCCCGTGGAATGTTTGAAACCGTCACATGGAGTTTTACCGATTCCAAATTAGCGGCATTTTTCCGCAAGTCCGACAAGCTGTTGAAGTTGTCCAACCCGATTGCCGCCGAACTGGACGAAATGCGTCCGTCATTGTTGCCGAACTTGCTGATCGGTACCGGCAAAAACATTGCTCGCGGTGTCGGAAGCATCAGCCTGTTTGAAGTCGGTCCGGAGTTTTTCGGCTGTAGACCGGGAGAGCAGAAATTGGCGGCAGCCGGCGTGCGTTACGGCATGACGGCAAAAAAATATTGGCAGGGCGATGCGCGCGCTTATGATGTGTTTGATGCCAAGGCCGATGCGTTGGCGGTTATTGCCGCAGCCAACGGTCCTTGGGACAACGCTCAGATAACAACGGAAGCGCCCGCTTATTATCACCCCGGACGCAGCGGCGTGCTACGCTTGGGTAAAAATGTGCTGGCTTGTTTCGGCGAGCTGCACCCTTCGGTCTTAAAAGCTTTTGCCATTAAGGGGAGGGCTGTGGCGTTTGAGGTCTATCTCGACAACATTCCGTTGCCCCGTGGCGCTGCCGGAAAATCGAAGAAAAAGCTGGAACTGTCCCCGTTTCAGTCGGTAGATAAAGATTTGGCTTTTGTCGTTGATAAAAACGTGCCGGCAGCCAATATTGTGGCAGCGGCAAAAAATGCCGACAAGGAGCACATCACCGATGTTCGGGTGTTTGACGTTTACGAAGGCGACAATCTGCAGGAAGGCAAAAAGTCGATTGCTCTCGGCTTGACTTTCCAGCCCAAAGAAAAAACGTTTACCGATGAGCAACTCGATGCTTTGATGAACAAGGTCATTGTGGAAGTCGGCAAAAAGACAAACGGTGTTTTGCGTCAATTTTAAGCAGCCGTCAGCCATACAAACAAAAGATACCCTTGCGGTTTGCCGTGGGGGTGTCTTTTTTTAAAAAAAGATTGGCTCAATGATGGTTAGCAT
>JAHHRI010000033.1 GCA_020025875.1 Alphaproteobacteria bacterium
GGGGGACGGAGAGGAAAAAGGGAGGAAAAAAGAGGAGTTGCAGCGAGAGGAAAGGCAGGGGGACGGAGAGGAAAGAGAGAGGAAAGGCAAAGATTGCCGCTTGTTCAGAAACCCCAAATAGCCTAAAAATCCCGCTTGGTCGGAAAAACCCAAAGCCAATCCGTATTTTTTTGAGAAAAGAAGAACTTATGTTGTCGGCTATTTATAGAACCAAGCGATACCGCACTTATAAACAGAATTGCAATTACAGTGCAAGGCTGCCTCTGCCGGTGACAGCGGGGTGTCTTTCACATCATATTCGCCGTCGTCCAGCACGGAAGGGAACCCCCTTGGCGGGATAACACCTGTTGGGCTAACCACCAGATATTGCAAGCCGCTTGTGCTTTTTCCCCAGTTGGTAGACGCCAACACGGAACAGGCTTTGGAAGTGAGCCCGTTATAAACCATGACAAAGCCGGTATTTAAGGAAATTTGCTTAATAAATATTTCACCATTTAATATATGCCAGAGCTTTTTGTTCATACCCTCTGTTTTATGTGCTCCGGCAACCAAATCAAGAGCATAAACCTGCTTGTCTAAATCTTTATAATTTTTTTGGTCTTGGTACAAATTTTTAATTGTGCGTACGGTTGTGTGAATATCAACGATCAGCTTATCCGTATTTATTTTTTCCATGGCTTTAGAATATGCGGCGATTCCGCCAATGGATAAAACGCCGACGATTGCCAGCACGCCTAAAATTTCGACCATTGAGCGTCCATATTGATTATTTTTCATAGATTCGGGCTTCCATCAAAATAATTTATAAGAAAAAATGATATTATAAAAGGACGATAAGTGCAAGAAAAATATATATATTTTAGATTAAGCCGATAATTGATGCCGTTTTTTCGTTTTTCGAAGAGAGCCGCCGTGGTTTTAATCTTTTGCTGCCGCCTTTTTATCGGCTTTATAACAAAGAAAATTCATCGATTCCGATGCCGGTTGAGAGAATTGACCAGTGTTTTATATCCTGATTCTCAAACTTTAATTTAAATTTTCCGTTTTTAATTGCCGCAAGCGGAATTTTTGCAGAAAACGCCACGGGGTCTGTCTTGTCTTTTTCAAAAGTGAGTTCACCGATTTTTTGATTGTTCACCAATACGCCAAAAGTTCTGTCGGCTTTCTTTTTAAGAGCGACGGCCTTCAGGCGGAGGGTATAATCTTTGCTTTCTTTAACTTGTATATTCAAATGCTTAAACCAGAGTCGGCCGATGATAAATTCGGCTTGATTTGAATAGGGGATAAATTGCCGCAATTCTTGTTCTGATGTGTATTTTTTTCCGGTTTCGATTTTGAAAAAGACTTTTTTGTCGGGCAAAGCATAATCGGACAGCTTCTGCAAAAAGCGAGAATTTTGTTGCAGGGTTTGATCCAATTTTTTACCGTATTTTTCAATCAAGGTTTGTTTCTCGGCAAAGAGGGAGCGTCCCAAGCCCATGGCAGGCATATCGTATCCGATAGCCTCCATAATGGTTGGAGCCATATCAAAAGCTGTCCATTGATGCCGTTTTTTATCTGTTCTTACAGAATTGAGGATAATATTTTCGATTTGTCTTTCTTTAGGTTGTTTGAGATAAACCTCGTTTTTAGTTCCGTGAGCGGTATGATCTCCCATAATCACGATAGTCATGTCTTTATAAAAAGGCTGATTTTTGCACCATTCAATAAAATCTCCGAGCACAAGATCGGTGCATTTAATCAGATTTTTTTTGCTGATTTCCGGTTGTTTGCAAATGGGATCGATAAATTCGAGTTCGCCGTGCGTGTCAACAGTCATTGCAAAAATGGAATAAGGTTTATTTTTTTGTTCCATATCGAGAATGGTCTTTTTAATTTGCTGATAAAGGAAACTGTCGCGAACTCCCCAAGAATTACCTTGAATGTCTGGGTTGTCGGGATTTTCTTTTTTCCAAGCCTTATAACCTTTCATTGTTGAAAAACTGTGCTGTTGAGCATAGAAAACGGTGTTGGCAAATTCGAGGTCTGCAGAGTTATAAAAATAATTTTGATAGCCGTTTTTTGCCAAAATATCGGGAATGCAGGCAATTTGCGGATACATATTCGGTATGGCGGCAATTTTTTCAAAATCGATATGATCACGGATACCGCATTGAGATGTCATCATACCGGCAAGAGTATATTTGGTCGCAGGCAGTTGGAAATAACCGTCAAAATGCAGAGCATTTTTCTTTTGTTCTTGCAGATAAGGGGTTAAGACTTCACCGCTGAATTTTGGGTTAGAATATTGTTCTTCCAAAGATTCGACATAGATAACCAACAGATTTTTTTTCTTTTTCGGATGAGTGATATTTTCGGCATTGATGATAACAAAATCATCTTCATAAAGAGAAGAATAAACATTTTTATTTTGGACATAGCAGACGATATTAAAAACATAGACACCGAAAGCGACCGCGACAACAAGCAAGGGCAGACGGATTTTGTCGGGCAAAAGGGTTAAAAGAGCAGCCGGCAAAAGGACATATAGTGCAAAAGCAAAAAGGATAGAATGGGATATTGTGTTGATTTTTACTAAATTGGCGAGCACTTGTTGAACCGAAACGGTTCCCCAGTTAAAGAAAACCCAAAGCGAGGCACAACCAAAGAAAAAACCCAAAAAAGACAAAGCAAAAGATAAATATTTCATGACAGATCATCAAAAAAGTAAAAAAGGGTTAGTAAAAAGTCCATACGGCGGCAGATTGTTGGCTTTCGCCCAACCGGCGACGGCAAACCGCAGATTCCTGCCGTCTGTAGGGACAGATGGTTGCCTTGCTGTAGAAAAGTTGCCTAAAATTTGGCAAACGGCAGTTTTTCTCCTGCGGTATGGACAATCTCGGCAGCAGATTTTGCCCTTTAACGCTTGTGTAATCATCTGCCACAGATAACCTATAAAAGATAATATCGTCAAACGTGTTTTTCTCCGGAAATCAGGTGTCAGCAGAAAAAACACGCTTAAGACGGCAGCGATAAAAAACAAAATGGTCATCAAAGCGATTTTGGCAAATGGCATCACATCCACCTATCATATATAGCTATCTGCATGATTTGTGTTATATGCCCAAAGATTGCCGCAAACAAGTTTTTTTGTTGGTGTGCGTTGGAACATTTCTTTTTCTTCCCAAGCAAATTGTGTTAAGCAATAGGCTTCTCGGTGGCTTTTGCATGGCTTTGATTTATCGGCACTTTTTCTTGCAAACGAAGCGTCTGGTTTCCAAAAACAGGCATTGGAGACAAGATAAATCCCTTCCGTTTGTTTGGGCTGATAGGCAAATATAAAAAGGAGGGGTTGCCCCCTCCTTTTGTATATCTCTGTAGATACAAACTACATATATTCCCATTGAACGGTGTTGATATCACCTTTACCATTACAACCAGCAGCAGCTGTTGCCAATGGTAATGGCAAATTACCGGTTGTCGTCGTGCCGGAGTGAGTAGTAGTAATCGCATCAGCTTCCGCTTCCGCTTTAACGACTGCATTGGAGGTGCCGACTTTCACCAAGCCAGAACCGGAACCAGAACCCCAGTCGGCAGATCCTAAAGCAACGCAAGCTTCGTTAGACAAACCGGTGAAAGTAACAACAAACGAGCGACCGCCCGCAGCAGCTTTAACAAAAACAGCACCGTTAAATGCATTGTAAACCGTGGTGGCTGTTTCTTGAGCTACACCATTCAGCATTTCGGCACCGACGGCACCCATCTTGATGGCTACGCCTGTTGTCAAACCGGTATAGCTTGGCTGACCGGAGTATAATGTCCGAATGTTAGCAACAAGCATTGCAACCTGATCCATTGTTTTTGTTGTTTTGAACTTAGCCATGGCTTTTGAATAGCCGGCGATACCACCAACGGACAAAACACCGATAATGGCAAGAACGCCGAGCATTTCAACCATGGAACGCCCGCTCTGTTCACTCTTATATAAAGTCTTCATTTTTTTCTCCCAAAAAAATCATATTCCAATAAATATAATAGCCGATTTTTTGCTATTATACAAGTTGTTTCTAGCCGAAACAGGTTAAATCCACTACAAAAATTATTCTATTGTCCACAAGACATTAGAACCGTTGCGGCAGATTTTTTTCGCTTCCGGTCGGCTAACCGGCAGCTTAAATTCTTCCTCACCCCAAGTAAAGCTCTGACGTTTGTCTTTGCTGATAACGGTAACTTTTAATAGCCCCAATTCTTCAGGTTTTTCAAAGTGATAAGCTGCAAGATAAACACATTCTCCCGCACTCAGACCACTGTAGACAACATCAAAACTACGCTCGCCGGGCATCACGGTGTCTCCGTTTTCCCCGCTTCCGATTTTTACCGGTTTTCCGAGAGCGTTAATCAACTTGCCGTCATCATAAGACAAATTGGTTAACATATTGTTATCAATAACAGACTGCGTGTTCAGCCCCCAATAGTCAATTCTTTGGGCATGGTTTTGGCGAATCTGTCGGGCTATTTCTTCCACCTGCAGCGCCGCTTCTTCCGCCCTTTGGTTGGGCGAAACATATTGCAGCACAATAAACCCGATTGCCGCCGTCATGATAGCAAGCAAAATATAAAATTGGCGTGTTTGCAAATGCTTGCTCATGCTACATACCCATCGAACTGGTGATTTGATCTTGCATTTCAAAGGTGCCCATAACCGCCCAAGCAATAACCCCCGAAACCAGTAGCAAAGCAACCATGTTCAAAATGCTGGCCTTTTGCTCAATAACAAATGCCGATTCGTCAAGCCAGTTGTTGGCAAGGTTTTCCAGCGCTTCTTCAAAGTTGTCCATTTCCGAATAAATTTTTAAGTCACCGATAATTTCCGTATCGGGAAAATCAAGCTTTGTTTTAGAAAGCGCTTGCCCCAAGTTATCACCGTTGTTGATAAAAACCAATGCCTTGTCAATTCGCTCTTTCAAATATCGGGTGGAATCTTTACGCAAAGCCCGCATGGCGTTGGAAACCGGCGTCCCCCCTTTGACAAGAGCCGACATTGCCAAAAGCCAAGTGATGCCGACAAAGGTTTTGTACAACGACCATGGCGGAAGATGGTCGGCAATGGCGCGAGTCGGCCCCGTCCAAATGCCGATTGTCAGATAAATTAAAAGCATAAGGGCAGGCAAAATCGAAAAGGCAACAATCCAATATTCCTGAATCCAGCCGGATAAGTTGACCAAGGTTTTGGCGGTTCCCTGCCAGCGCGTGTTCGGCGCGGCGTCAATCATCGGTGGCACCATAAACGCACCGATACCGTAAATAATCAAAACCACCATCATCATCAAAAAGGCAGGGTACGAAATGGCGCCGATAATCGGGCGAATCATCTTGGTGGTGCCTTCGGTAACACGGATGAGGTTGTAAAGCGCGCCTTCAAGGTCAGATACATCGCCCACGGAAAGCATCAGCCGCTCACGGTCGGGCGCCCAGCCTTTGAGCGCGTCGGAAAACGACATACCGTTTTGCAGCCCATATCCCCATTGGGCAATGGCAATCGCCAGCGGTTCGCTCGGGTTTTTGCCGTCGTTGGTAATTGTGGCGTGCAGCATGTCTAACGCATTCATCAACGAAAAGCGGTTGCTCATCAACGATGCAATTTTGCGATAGATCTTCAAACGTGTCTGTCCTGATGCCAGACAGATGATTTTGGCATAATAAATCTCAATGGCATTAACTTTCTTTAATGCCTGACTAAGGTTTGAAGCCGAATCTCTTTTTTTGTCATCCATCTCTTATTGTCTCCCTGTCTTTTGTTCGTTTCTCTGTTGAGGCTAATATACCGGACGCTGGTCCAAAAGACCGCACCAACGTTCCACCTCGTCAAGATCAATCAGCCCTTTTAACATCCGCTCCAGCGCCGCGTCTTTTAGTGTTCTGCCGTTTAGGTCGCCGGTCCAATAGTCAATCGCTTTGCGTGTTTCTCCCGCAATCATCAGCTCCAAAAATGTTCCGTCGGGCAAAATCATTTCCTGCACGCCCAAACGCCCTTTAATGCCGCGCCCTTCGCAAAACTTGCAGCCGGGGCCTTTCAGATAGGTGTTTTCAACGCCAAAATCGCCCAGCGCCGTGCGCAAACGCTTCACCGCCGGATTGTCCAGCTTCTCTTTAACCGGTATGCGGCAATAAGGACACAGTTTGCGGAACAAACGTTGAGAAATCAGCCCCTTTAACAGCTCCGGATCGCTCAGCATATAAGACTGAACCCCCATGTCGCGCAGACGGGTAACAATGGCGGGAGCAGAGTTGGCGTGCAACGTTGCCCATACCAAGTGGCCGGAAAGCGCGCCTTTGAAAGTGAGGCTGGCGGTGGCCAATGAACGTATCTCGCCAACCATCAGCACATCAGGGTCGGAACGCAATGCCGCCGACAATGCCAACGTAAACTGAACCGTCTTTTCTTCTTCCGTGTTGGCGTTGGTCACAGGCATCTGCCGCGCTCCGGGAATCGGATATTCCGGCGGATCTTCCACGGTCAATAAGTTAATTTCTCCGTTTTTCTCTTTAATCAGCTTGATCATGTTGCGCTGCAACAGCGTCGATTTTCCCGAACCTGTCGGTCCGGCAACAATGTTTAGCCCAACCGGTGCCGCCCGCAGACGGAAAAACAAATCTTGCTCATATTCCCCACAGCCCAAAGCCGCCAAGTCGTCGTTGCCGTCCGGATTGTCGTCGGCATAAAGAATACGCATAACCAAATATTGCGAACCAAACGCAATGGGGTTAAATTGCAGGCGAATGGCCAAAACATTGTGCGGCAGCATCAGCTTGCCTTTGGAACCGCGCAACGGGGTGGAACCAAGCTTTTGCGCACCCTGAAATTCGTTTTGGGCATAGTTGGCATCGGAAATATCTGCCGAAGCAAAAGCGGCGCGGACAAACTGGTCGCCCCATTCTTTGCTATATTCCATTTCCTTAATCATCACGCCGTTGGAGCGGAAAAATATTTCCGTACAGTTGTCGGAAACAACAACGTGCACGTCAGAAACTTTCATCGAGGAGGCGCGCTTGATAATGTTGACAAAGTCGCGCTGCATCTGCAAACGTGCCAAATCTTCGTCATCTTCGGAAAAAACCTGATTGCGCTCCGCCATGGCATAGATGGTGGACAGCTCGTTTTGCGAAATATAAACAGGGGACTTCATCTTAATCCCCTTCTTCTCCGCAATGCTCAAAAAGCTCAATACCGGACCGTCAAAACGGTGGTCTTTGGAAATGAGGATCGTACCATCGGCAAAAAGAGCCAGCCGCCTTCTGGTTTCGTCATTGATGTTAAGAGCCGAACCGTCGGGCAGCTTGGCTTTGGGCATGGTGCAAAGATAGTTGTCGTTGGCAAACAGACCCTCGATAAAGTCTTTTGCACTCTGCTTTTTCGGCTGGTCGTTATGTGCAACCGAAGAAGTGTTGCCGTTGTTGTTTGCGCTTGTTTCTACCATTTACTTTGCTTGTCTGATAAACATAATTGATACTAAGTCCCGATCATCGGTCAGCTTGGCTTCTTGAGGGTATAAAAATAGTCGTCATCGGCAAACAGCCCCTCGATAAAGCCTTTGGCAAACAGCTTCTTCGGCTGGTCGTTATACACAACCGAAGAAGTGTTGCCGTTGCTGTTTGCGTTTGTTTCTACCATTGATTTCGCTTATCTGATAAACATACCTTGACCTAAGCTCGGAATCCCCTGCGTGGTATTGATTTGGCGTTTGCCTGACGAGGAATTGTTGTTGCCGTTCGGGTCGTTTGTGTGCTGCTTCATGGTAATGTCCGACGGTACGGGCTCTTGATCGAGAATGCCGCCGGCGGAAAAATACAACAGGTCTTTGGTGTTGTCCTTAACCGCACTCAGATATGTCTGGGTAATTTCGTCAATGGTATAACCGTTTCTCAGCGTGGTGCCGACTTTGGCCATAAAAATGTCGCCGTCGGTGTTGATCAGCTTGGCGGCCAGTTCTTCGCCGCGACCGGTAATTTCCATAATTGCATATTCGTTGCTGAGCTTAACCTTTCCGGGGATCAAAGAGGCGGTTATGTCTATGCCGCTTGCCGTTGCAAACGGATTCTTGCGCCCGCTCTTGCTCTCCGCCTTGGCTGCCGCAATCTTCTTTTTGGAAGATTCAATTTCCGCCTCCAAGCGCGTTTTTAATATAGAAATTTGGCTTTCGAGGTTGGCAACCTTTTTGTCATGAGCAATTCTTGCCGTTTCCGACTTACTCTTAAGGTCGGTGGCTTTTTGCTTCAAAATGGTCATCTTCTTGGCGTTTTCCTCAAGAATTTGTTTGATTTCCGCATCTTTTTTCGCCATCTTGGCATAAACCTCGGCGTTTGTCTTAATCCACCTCTGGGTGGCACCAAGCAACGTTGCTTTATAGGCTTTGACAATCTTTTCTTGTCGCAGTGCTTCCAAAGCGGCGGCGGCTTCTTTCAGTTTGGTCTGCTCTGCCACCATCAGACGTTCCTGCTCATTTTCCCATTCGCGTCTTTTTCTTTCTTCTTCGGCTTTCCGCGCTTCTTCTTCCTGCTGCGCTTTCAGTCTTTGGGCCTTAACCGCGGCAATTTCGTTCTGAACTCTTTCTTTTTTCAGTTCCAGATTGAGCAATGTCGTCTGTTTTTCCAAATCAGACATTCTGGCAAACAGGTCATTGCTGATCGAAGGCGAGATGTTTTCGTCAAAACCACCGGTTGTTTTGGGGGCAAGGAGCTTTCCCGTAACCATCGGCGGCGTGTTCGAAACGGTTTTGGAAGGTGCTTCGCCTTCAACAACCATGTTCAACCCGTTATCGTTTTTCGATTCGTTGGGCTCAAGTGCCGTTTCGTCTTCAACGGAAAGGGAAATTTGCTCGGAGGAATCTTCACCCATGCTGCCTTCCATCGGAATAACATCGGTATCGACGCTGTCCGCCGGTTGGGCAGGAGAAAGCAATCCGCCGCCGGGCAAAGAAACATCTCCCATTTGTTCGTCAAACAGGGAAATTTCTTCCGGTGCGGCCGCGCCTTCATCTGTAGGCGATAAACTAACGGTATCGGTTTCGTCCAACAAAGTGACGGTTTGCGCAACAGTCTGCTCGGCCAACAAGCTTGCGGCAATAACAACGGCCAGACCGCATAACGTATTTCTAAAACTATAATGCATAGATAGCTCCTTCATATTCCCAAACACCGGTATCGGGGTTGTATTTAATTAAATTAATCTTAAGTCCTGAAAATTTTGTTAACAAAGTGCTCCAGACTTTGGGATTATAGTTTGAACTGAACCGAAACTTGACGGATCGGTAAACATTTTGCTGCGGAGAGGTGTAAACCTCATCGGTCAACGAAACACTCTGATCAATCGACTGGAAAAATTCGTTTAGGTTGATTTTCAGGTCAAGTACTGATTTCGTCGGTTCCGAAAGCTCCGTTTTTATCTCGTCAAGGCTCAAGGCCGCCATAACGCTGCTTCCGTCATCGGAAATGGAGCGGGCGGAAAACGGCAAACCGGAAGAGTTAAGCGCTTTGTCCGCAATGGATATTCTGCCAAACACTCTGGACCAGCTGGTGCTGGCGCCGCCGCTTGTGCAGGTCAATTCGCCGATCTTCCAACCGGGAGGCATAATTTGCAGCAAATCCATAATCTTGTTGTTGCAGCTGTTTAGCAACGCAACCGGATCAAGCAAATTTTCCCACGGCTTCGGCTCCGGCGGAATTTCCTCCGTCTGTACTACCTTGGGCTTAACCGGCACAATAACCGGCACTTTCGGCGTTGTTTCGAAAAGACTCATAAACAGCTGATAGATAATGTAAAGAGCAACAAAAGCCGCCACACCGGCAATAACATAAAACATTTTGCCTTTGGTGTTGATTTTTTGCAGTCTGACCTTGCTGCCTCTTGACAGCAAATCTTCGAGCTCCGGATACAAAGTATCCTCAATACCCCATTCCGACGGCGCAATCTTCAGCTTCCAGTCCGGCACCATCAGCATGCTCATAAACTGCTTTTTGGCATCTTCTTCGGACAAATAAAGCATATCGCCGTTAGCCAAAATGACGTCATCGCGCACGCAGACATACCACCAACCGTTGGGAACCTTAAATACCGCAACAAAAGAAGGTTGATCGCTTAGCGCCGTGGCAATGCTGATTGCCGCCGCATTCATCCCCGGTTTGTAGCCGTCTGCGGAAACACAGATACCAAACTGCGGCGTTTTACCTTTCTTTATACAATAAAGATCGGCACCTTCCAAAACCCCTTGCGAAGATTCTATAATTTCGGCTTGAGGAGCATCTTGATTTTGCAGGGATTGCCAGAATAAACTGGTCGCAAATTCAACCCCGCCGGAAACAAAATGCGTCCCCCAGCTCCGATCCTGATCGGTTTTGTAGTCGTCACCTGACATTTTGTCATCATCTAACACGTTTATTTCCTTAATCTAAGAATTGTCAGTTCAGTCGTGCACTCTTGTTTCCGGATTAAGCGGACTTTCGAGAACGACAGGGGTTAAAATAATGACCAAAATGCTTCTGACCTTTGCTGCCGTGGCAGAGCCGCCCAACACGGAGTTTGTGGCCGAGCCGACACCGCGTTTTTCAGCACTGTTTTCAACCCTCTCATAGCCTGTCAGCACCAGAGATTCTCCCGATTTCATGGCAACCTCTTGTGTAAATCCGCGAGATTCGATAATCGGGTTTTGGATATATTCGCCACCGTCGCTTTGTCCGGTTCCTGAGCCGGAACCATTTATTAAGTCAACCTTTTCCAATGCCAACAGATCGGACAAAGTGAGGTCAAACTTCAACAGCAGGCGTCCGTGTTCCAAAATCCGCGGCAAAACGTTCATGGTAAATCCGGTTTCGATTTCTTCCGTTTCCGTCGACAGATCGTAGTAGTTGGAATCGCCGCCACTGTTGGTTTTGGTAATTTCCGAAATATAGTTTTGTTTCTTAACAACCTGAATCGGGGCCGACTTGTTGTTTAGTGTGGTAACGGTGCCGCTGGTGATCAGGTTGGTGGTTGCCTGTGTCGACAGAGCCTGAATGCTGGCGTTGATGTTCCAGTTTCCGGGCATCAGCGACATTGTCAGGTTTTGAGCAATATCAGACGAAAGACCGCTGGCTGCGCTGGCAAGCCCGATTGTGGTTTTGCCGTCATGGAATATGCTGCTCAAATTCAAACCGAAAGTGTCTGCGTCGTTGACCGTAACTTGCAAAACTTTGATGCTGATGGCAACTTGACGGGACAAGCGAACGTTTTGTTCGTTGATATAATGCGCTACCCGCCTGATTTCGTTGGGGGTTGCCGTAAGCGAGATGGTGCCGTTTGTCGGATCTAACGACAGCTGGGCATCTTTTCCGATCATGGAACTGATCGATTTTTCGATGTTGCTCCACAGCTCAAGTTCCGCCGTGTTGGTAAGTGTCAAAGACGAAGAACCGCCGCTGCCGGAATCGGTCGAAGAACCGCCGATGTTGCTGTTTAAGCTCTGTTTGGTCGGCAAACTATACAACACAAAGGTTTTCGTCATAAACTTGTAGAAATAAATTTCGTTCTTTTCGTATCTCCACCAAATGCCGAAACGTGATCCGATTTCGTCCAACAGACCACTTAACGGACCGCGGTAAGAAACCAGCATCTTGCTCGGTTCTGCCCAATGAGCGTTCATCTGCTCGGGCGAAGGAGCGTTTTCTTCTGCGTTTTTCAGCAGATCTTCTTCCAAATGCGGCGCATAGCGAACTTGGATGGAGGTGATTTTGTTAATCATATCGCCGACTTCAAACAAAGTGATCGGACGATTGCTGATCAGGGTGATTCCTTCTTTTGTTTCAAGATAAGCAGGCATCGGAGCACCCTCGTACTCTACGATACTCTTGTCGCCGAGCCAAATTTCATTTTTAACCCGAACAACATCTTCGGGAGCTGTTTGGGTTGGCTCTTTTGCCTTTTCTTTGAGCTCCGTCGTAGCTTCCACTTCCCGTTCCAATGCGGCATCCATGCTGGTTGCGACGGAACAGGCGCCAATCAGCGCGACCAAGCCCAAGCTCAGGCTGTATTTAATCCAATTATTCATACGCATTCTCATCCTCCATAGTCTCGACTACCAAGACGCGGTTTCCTTTATAAAATGTAGCGATCGGCGCCGGACGTGCCCTTGCAAAGGCTCTGACCAATGCCGAACTGACATCGGCAAAGCGTCCTCTGAACATGGCTCCGGCCGTTAATGTATAGTTGCGGTTGGTGTTCCAGATCAACCGCCATCCGGCGCGATCACACCATTCCGTTAACAACAGCTTCAGGCTTTTTCCTTCTTCTGCCAACCAATCTTCGACCGGATCGTCGGCATTGCCGCTTTCGTCAGTTTCCGCCGTGCCTTCTTCGCCGATATTTTGTTTGCTCTCATCGACGCTGATTTCTTCTTCGTAGTCGACAACCTCGCCGTCAATTGACGGAGGAATGGCTGCAGACATATTGCTGCCTGCTCCGGCCTGAACGACCAAATGGTCACGCGGTGTTCTTTCTCCATATTCGCGATAATCGGCGGCAACTTTGGTGTAGTTGACAAATTCGTCTTCCGCGGCGCAGCCGGTTATCCCCGGAGTGGGGTACTGTCCTGCGGGGCAGGTTTGCTTAACCGTCATGCCCGGTGCCGTCGGTGTTTCCGAATAGTTATATTCATAATCGCTGTTGCTTGCGCAACCCGATAACAGCAGAACTCCTAAAAAACCGACCGATAAAAGAAATTTGTAGTTCATTTTTGTGTTTCCTAAGCTGTTTTTATTCATATTTTTTAACCTATCATACATACTGAAAAAAAATAATCAAGCAGATATTCTACCATGACTGGTAATACAAATTCCGCTTTTTATGACTTTCCTGTACAGTGTTGTTAACGTTTTCATTTATCCGTAAAGTTCTGATAATAAACGAATTTGGCTCACGAGATGTAAACACGGTATTTATTTTTTCGTATCCTACACCCTTATTAGTTAAAATATTGTGTAGCAAATTTAATCTTTTTTGCTGCAATTCAAAAGAGCTGGTTCTGTCGATTCTGATTTCGAGAATGACATTGGGGGATTCTGTTACTTTATGAGCAAAAGCCTGTATCCAACGTAGCGTGGTGCCGGATATTTCGGCTCTGCCCGGTTGGAACGAAAGCCTCATTTCTGCCGGCAAAATTTTGGCAGGTGCTTTTTCGCGACTGAAGGCGGAGAACAGTCCTCTGCGTTTTTTCGGTTTTTCTTCGTAGTCGCTTTCGCCTTCTTCGTCGGACATGGCTGTTTCTGTTTCGCCCGAGCCGCTGAACATCGAAGCCAAACTTTTTAACAGTCCGCCGCTTTTGGCGCTGCTGCCGGTATCGTCAACGTCAACGGCAACGGCTTCTTCTTCCTCATGCCGCTGTTTGTCTTTTTTGGAGGAAACCAGCTGCGGAGTCAGATTCTTATCGTTCATAATGTCTTCGGGAATCGGGATTAATATATTTTTGACCATCTCGGCAACCTGAACTTCTTTGCCTTCTTCCGCCATTTTTTCGGGGGTGCCGAGAGCTGCGCGAATTTCCGATTCGCTCATGCCTTTGTAAAAATTTTCGTCAAGCACATGGTTGTTTTTGGGGTTGCGAGTGCCTTTGGCCACCACCCACGGGCTTTCTTTTTCGTCGCTCTTGTCTTTGGCGCTCATTTCGTACCATTCCCGCGGGGCGGTTTGTGGCGTTTCCGTCAGTTGCTCAACGGCAATTTTATCAAGATTGACTTTCCCGCCGTCAGCCATGGCAATCTGATTGTCGGGGGCTTTGTCGGCAATTTCTACTTTTGCGTTAACGGCGCTGCTGCCAAATTCAAGCGGAATGGGCTCAATATCGGTCTGTTCGTTAAGGGTGGCAGCCAGTAACAGCGGTTCGGTTGTTTCTGCCGTAGGGGACTGTTCTTGCTCTGCCGAGAGCTGATTGTCCTTTTCCGTTGCCTTGTCCGCAACCGTATCGGTTGCTGTTACGTCGTTGCTTTCCGTCGCAAGAGCCACACTCTGCTCGGCAACAACAATTTTTTGTGCCGGCAATATCTGCGAGTCGGCAACGGCGGAAGAATATTCAAGAGGAATATCTGCGACCTCTTCGATCGAATTGATGCGGATACCTTCGTCCCCGTCATCAAAAACAAAAAGGTCTTTGTCGATAAAAATTTCTCTTTCCGCCGGCTTTGGCGCCAATGCCGCCAGCGAAAAAGTTTTTACCGGTGTTGAGGCAGAATAGTTGACCATCGGCGCTTCGTGCTGAAAAAAGAGCGCAACGTTCTTGTCGGGAATGGATATTTCTGCGTTTCTGTGCTTTTCGGGAACGGCAAACAAACCGTTAACTGCCCATATTGTGAACAGAGAAACGACAAAACTGTTAACAAATATTTTTAAAGTCTTTTTTCTCATAAACTTGACCCCTCTAATGGTTAACAATAAATTAAAATATGAGAATTGGCAAGTATATTATTTGTTGAAAATTAAATTTTAACGCTTTTTTTTCTCATTGACGGAGAGGAATTAAACGGTGCCGTGCAACGGAACATATA
>JAHHRI010000034.1 GCA_020025875.1 Alphaproteobacteria bacterium
TTTTTCGTCTTGATTTTTGCTGCATTTTATCGTACCTTTTTTTGCAGCTTTTGACAGCAGAAAAAAGCCGTTTTCGTGAAACTTCGACGAAAACGGCTTTATAATATGGAAAATTTTTTCACATTTTTTTTCAAACGGGAAATTTTATCAGACATATGTTAAAGCATCGAGAAAACCCTGCAAGATATAAGCTGCCGCCGAAGCATCTAAAACCTTTTTGCGTTTTGCACGCGAAAGATCCGCTTCTTTAATCAAAAAATTTTCCATGGCCGATGACGAAAGGCGCTCATCCCAAAAAGCAACCGGCAGCGCAAATATTTTTTCCATTTCTGCGGCAAAGGCACGAACTTCGGCAGCCATGTCCCCTTCTTCGCCGTTCATTTGCAACGGCAAACCAAAAACCATGCCGCCAATTTCTTTTTCTTCGATAATCCGACGCAAGGCCTCCTCGTCTTTTGCCCGATTCTGACGATAAATAACAGCATGGGAAGAAGCAACCGTCAACAACGGATCGGACACCGCCACCCCCAACCGACGGCTGCCGTAATCAAAGCCGATCAACGCTCTTTTTGACGGCAATTTTGCTTTAAACGCCGCAAGATCCATTTTGTGTTCTCCGCAATTTTTTTTGTCTGCTAATGAAATTTTAACAATGTTAACATATGTTATGTTGTAAGTAAATTTAAAATCCCAAGGTGTTAAGATGAAAATTGTATATTACGCTGCCTTGGCGCTCGGATTCCTGATTTCTCCCGTTCGCGCCGAGTTAAAAATTGATGTTAACGGCGCCATGCGCGAGCCGATGCCGATTGCTTTTCCGCAAATGTCGGGTAACGGCGAAGCCGCTTCCTACGGTGAACGAATCCGCGAAGTGATCATTGCCGATCTGGAGCGTTCCGGACTTTTTCGCCTCATCCCCGAAGACAGTTACATCCAATCTTTTTCTTCAATTAACGAATTGCCGCGCTTTACCGACTGGAAAGCACTTAATGCGGCGGCACTCGTCCAAAGCGCCATATCGGAAATAAACGCCGGCAACCTGCGGGTGGAATTTCGCCTGTGGGATGTCTATTCCGAAGAACAAATGAAAGGACAATCGTTTACAACCACCAAAGACAACTGGCGGCGCGTGGCTCATGTTATTGCCGATGCCATCTACGAACGTCTAACCGGAGAAAAAGGCTATTTTGACACCCGCATCGTCTATATCTCGGAAAGCGGCCCCGCCACCCGACGTATCAAACGGTTGGCAATTATGGATCAGGACGGCGAAAACCACAAGTTTCTCACCAACGGCGCCTCCATGGCTCTCACCCCGCGTTTTTCTCCCAACCTGCAAAAAATTACTTATCTCTCTTATGCCGGCGCCACGCCAAAAGTCTATATGCTGGACATTGAAACCGGCAAACAAAAACTGGTCGGCGCATTTAAAGGCATGACTTTTGCCCCCGTGTTTTCGCCCGACAGCTCCAAACTGCTTTTGAGCTATGCCAAAGGGCGCACAACCGATATTTATGAATTGGATTTAAAATCGGGCAAAAGCACACAGCTGACTTCAGGCACATCAATCAACACTTCGCCCAGCTACTCGCCGGACGGCAAACAGATCGTCTTTAACTCCGATCGCGGCGGCAACCAACAGCTCTATGTTATGGACGCCGACGGCGGCAATGTTCGCCGCATCAGCTACGGAAACGGACGCTACGCCACGCCGGTTTGGTCTCCGCGAGGCGACTACATTGCTTTTACCAAAATGGCAGGCGGACAATTTTACATTGGTGTTATGTATCCGGACGGCAGCGGCGAGCGCCTCATCACTAGCGGCTATCTGGTCGAGGCTCCGGTTTGGGCGCCTAACGGACGTGTTCTGATGTATTTTCGTCAAGACAAAGGAACGGCACGCAGCAACGCGCCGGTTAAGCTCTATACCATTGACCTCACCGGCTATAATGAGAGAATGATCGTTACCCCTGCCGATGCTTCAGATCCGGCATGGTCACCGCTCTTGCCTTAAATGCCGATTGAAGCGCGTTTTTTACAAAAAAACAGACGCCTTTGCGTCTGTTTTTTTTAAAAGAGATTGATGGCGGGGGCTTTCCGTTCTGCCCGCTTTTCATACAAAAAAAGCTCCGCAACCGCGGAGCTGATTTGAAAGGCATCAATCAATTAACCCTGACAAGCTTTGAACTTCGGGTTCTTTTTATTAATAACGAAAATCCGGCCTTTACGACGAACGATCTTGCAGTCCTTATCGCGGTTTTTCTTGGTTTTTAAAGAACTATACAGTTTCATAACACATTCCTCATATCAGATGTTTTGCTGCAACTTATGCCAAAAGCAAACTTTTGTCAACCATATTTTTGGTAAAATATGCTAAAAAAACAAAGATTATTTTTGCATTGCAAAATATTTCCCCTATAATCGACTTAAAGATTCAAAACAAGGAGCCATGATGAAAAAAACGATTTTAATCATAACTGCCGCTTTGTTGCTTTCCGTGTCGGCACGCGCACAGACCATAGGTTATATTGATGAGGTCAAAACGCTGGGCTATATCGCCGGTCAGGGCATGGCCTGCGGTGCTGCCAAATTTCGGACTTTTGAAATGCTCGCCCGCGCCATACTCATCACCAAGGCACCAAGCAACAAAATGCAGGCCAAGGCCATGTATGCCTACAACAACGCCAAAGCCGACGGCTATTTTGCCAAGCAGGCCGACGGTTTTTTTGAATGTGACGATATTAACGAACGCTTTAACAATCAGCCCATCTATCAGGCAACGCTTTATGCCGACGGCAGCCTCAAAATGCCCGACGGCAAAATCTTTACCCCTAGAAAACCCTACGACGCCACTTTGCTTTATCAGGATCGCAACGACCGCCTGAATGCACAAAAAATTTATGACCGCGGCAAAAAAGCAAAAGTCGGAAAAGTGACCGTTCAAAACGACACCGCCGACACCAAAGCGGAAACGGTTTACGGCAAACCGCCGGCGCCGAGCGAAGCCGCAATCAGACACATCCGGCGTCAATAAAACAACCCAAACAATAAAACAATATCACAAAGGAGAATATTTAAATGGCATCTTACCAGTATGTTTACGTCATGCAGAATTTGAGCAAGGTTTTTCCGGGAGGCAGGGAACTGTTTAAAGGCATCACACTTTCTTTTCTGCCCGGCGCAAAAATCGGCGTGTTGGGTGTCAACGGTGCCGGTAAATCCACGCTATTGAAGATTATGGCCGGCAAAGACAAAGATTTTAATGGCGAGGCATGGGCTGCCGACGGTGTCAAAATCGGCTATCTGGAACAAGAACCGCAGCTCGACCCGACAAAAACCGTTATCGAAAACATTATGGACGGGCTGGGAGAAACCAGAGACCTGCTGAAAAAATTTGAAGAAGTTTCCGCGCGCTTTGCCGAACCGATGAGCGACGAACAAATGAACGACTTGATCAACGAACAAGCCGAACTTCAGGAAAAAATAGATGCCTGCAACGGTTGGGATTTTGAACGCGGCATACAAATTGCCATGGACGCTCTGCGGTGCCCGTCGGCAGATGCCGATGTCACCAAGCTTTCGGGCGGCGAAAAACGCCGAGTCGCTCTTTGCCGACTGCTGCTGCAAAAACCCGATATGCTGCTCTTGGACGAACCGACCAACCACTTAGACGCCGAGTCGGTTGCGTGGCTGGAAAAACACCTGCAAAACTACGCCGGAACGGTGGTGATGGTTACTCACGATCGTTATTTCCTCGACAATGTCACCGGCTGGATATTAGAACTGGATCGTGGGCAGGGAATTCCTTATGAAGGCAACTACTCCTCGTGGCTGGAACAAAAACGCAAGCGGCTGGAACAAGAAGAAAAAGAAGAAACTTCCCGTCAGCGCACACTGGCAAGCGAACTGGAGTGGATTCGGAAAAACCCCAAAGCCAGACAAGCCAAATCAAAAGCGCGTATTAATGCCTATGACGAATTGCTGCAAGCAGCCGGCAAAGACAAAATTACGACAGCCAATATCAACATCCCCATGACGGAACGGCTGGGAGATTTGGTCATTGAAGCCGATCACCTCACCAAAGGTTACGGAGAGCGCATTCTGATTGATGATTTATCCTTTAAAATTCCCAAAGGCGCCATCGTCGGTATCATTGGCCCCAACGGAGCAGGAAAAACCACTCTCTTTCGCATGATCACCGGACAGGAAAATCCCGATTCCGGCACCATTCGCATCGGCGAAACCGTTGACTTAGGCTATGTTGACCAAAGCCGCGATGAGCTAAACCCCGATAAAAACGTCTGGGAAGAAATTTCAGACGGGCTGGATATGATCACTCTGGGCAAAAAAGAATTTCCCTCCCGCGCCTATGTCGGTCAGTTCAATTTCAAAGGCGGCGACCAACAGAAAAAAGTCGGTCAACTTTCGGGCGGCGAACGCAACCGCGTCCATCTCGCCAAAATGCTGCGCAAGGGTGCCAACGTGATTTTGCTCGACGAACCGACAAACGACCTCGATGTCGACACGCTGCGCTCTTTGGAAGAAGGCATTATGAACTATCCTGGGTGCGTACTCGTTACCTCGCATGACCGCTGGTTTTTAGACAGATTGGCAACCCATATTCTTGCTTATGAAGGCAACGGCCATGTCGAATGGTTTGAAGGCAACTTTGAAGAATATGAAAAAGACAAAATTCGCCGTTTGGGCGAAGATGCGTGCAACCCGCACAGCATGAAATTTAAGCCGCTGGAAAGATAAACCGGCAGCCGACGAACTTCCAAACGCCGTTCTGACAAGAGCGGCGTTTGGTCTGTTGGCAACACATTGTTGACAACAACCGCCCCTGTTGGCAAAAGCCGACCAAAAAGCCGGCTTTTTTTTGCCGGCTTTTTTTTAATCAACTCCGATATTTATTTACTCAGCCAATCATTATACTGTTTGCGGGTGCGAATTGCCATTTTTGCCTCATACGGCAAGCTTTTAAAAATACGGTTGGAAGCCAAACGGCGTTTGCGCGGCAACTCCAAACGTCCCCATTCGCAGCGACCATAAACCGGTGCCATGGCTTGCATACACTCGTCCAACCCTTTATATCTTTCGCCTGACGGGATATTTGTCAATCTTGCCAACGCACGATCAAAGGCTTTCAGCTGCTTTTGATAATCAGGCTCACTTTTTGCCTTCTCCAGCAAAAAGCGAAAATCGTTGCGTGCCATTTTTTCCACCGCTTTGACACATTCCCGATATTGTGGATAAGTTTTCGGCAGCAAATTTAATGCGCGTTGACCATAATTGAAAGTTTCGCTGGGTGTTCCTCCCATTTCCGGCAAATGTCGAATCACGCTCCACAAATGGTTTTCGAGCCGGTGGTTCGGCGGACAGTTATTAATAAATTTTTTGGTATGTTTTCGCCAATCGAGCAAATTATCCGCCGTGAGAAATTCTTTTTGCGAGATGGCATAGGCAAAATACATCGTATATTCGTCACCGAGCGTCGGTTTTTTGGGAAACGTTTTTTTCAAACAAGCGGTCAGCTGCCGCAATTCTTCGCCGTCAACCAGCCGGTTAAATCCTGCCGTCAACTCGTCGGCACTTTGAACACGCTGATAATGTTCGATTAATTTTAGCTTATAATCCTGAAAAGTTTCTGCCATCTGATACCACCACTTAAGCAAAGGACAAGTTTTTCACCATACGCGCAAAGGTAATGCCTTTTTCTTCAAAAATATCACCTTCCTGTCGATAGCCGAGTTTTTCGTAAAAATGGACAACCGACAACATGGCGTGCATGACTATCCTCGAATACCCAACTGTTTTAGCGCGTTTTTCGGCATATTTAACCATCTCGCGCCCAATACCTTCTCGTTGATATTTGCTGTCTACCGCCACCTGCATCAGCCGAATTTCCTCATCATTGACCGGCACCAACATCAACCCTCCGACCAATGTATCGTCTAAACTCTCCACACAACCTATATGCAGATAATTCATTTCCTTTTCGCGATACATATCCAGAAATTTTAACCCAAGCGGTTCGAGTAAAACCTTATAGCGCAGTTCCACCAGTTCATCATAACGGGAAGATCCGAAATCCACATCAATCATTTTTCTCATAGCAAACCTCCTGTCTGGATATACATTTAATTGTTAGCATATTTTGCCGCCGTAATCAATATTATATTGCCTAATCTTTTTTTTTGCCCTATTTATGGGTATTAAACACGGATAATTCAAGATAGGAAAGACATGGTTCACGATTTAAATCTCATTCGCAACTTTGCCATCATCGCCCACATCGATCACGGAAAATCGACTTTGGCAGACCGCCTGATCGAATATTGCGGCGGCCTTTCTGACCGCGAAATGCAGGATCAGGTGCTCGACTCCATGGAGATCGAACGCGAACGCGGCATTACCATCAAAGCCCAAACCGTTCGCCTAAACTACACCGCCGCCGACGGCAACACCTATCAGCTCAACCTGATGGACACCCCCGGACATGTTGACTTTTCCTACGAAGTCAGCCGTTCTCTGGCTTCCTGCGAGGGGTCGATTCTGGTGGTTGACGCCACTCAGGGCGTGGAAGCGCAAACGCTGGCAAATGTTTATCTGGCTATTGACAACAACCACGAAATTATCCCCGTTTTAAACAAGGTGGACTTGCCCTCGGCAGAAGCCCCAAAAGTAAAACGGCAAATTGAAGATGTGATTGGGCTTGATGCCTCCGACGCGGTGGAAACTTCCGGCAAAACGGGGCTTGGCGTGCCGGCTCTGCTGGAGGCAATCGTCACCCGCCTGCCGCCGCCGGAAGGAAACGAAAACGCCCCCTTAAAAGCGCTTTTGATCGACAGTTGGTACGATTCCTACCTCGGCGTCATTATTTTAGTGCGTGTCAAAGACGGGGTAATACGCAAAAAGCAGCAGATTCGCATGATGGCTGCCGGCAGCACATATCAAATTGACAAAGTGGGTATTTTCACCCCCAAAATGCAAGATACCGAAGCACTCTACCCCGGAGAAATCGGCTTTATCACCGCCAGCATCAAAAGTGTCGGCGAATGTCGTATCGGCGACACCATCACCGACCACCGCGCCCCCTGCGAAGCGGCGCTGCATGGCTTTAAGCCGTCGGTACCGGTTGTTTTCTGCTCCATTTTTCCGGTAGACAGCAGCCAATACGAAAACTTAAAAGACGCCTTGGCCAAACTCAAGCTCAACGACGCCAGCATAGATTATCAAAACGAAAATTCTGCGGCGCTCGGACTCGGCTTCCGCTGCGGTTTCCTCGGTCTTTTGCACATGGAAATCATACAGGAACGTCTGGGGCGGGAATTTGATTTGGATCTCATCACCACAGCCCCTTCCGTCGCTTATAACCTCAACATGAGCAACGGTGAGCAACTCATGCTCTGCAACCCTGCCGATATGCCCGACCTGTCGACCATTCGCTCAATTGAAGAACCGGTGGTGCGTGCCACCATTTTGGTACCCGACGAATATCTCGGCGCCGTCTTAAAACTGTGCAACGATCGCCGTGGCGTGCAAGAGGAACTGACCTATGCGGGAAGTCGGGCAATGGTTGTTTACAAAATTCCCTTAAACGAAATTGTGTTTGACTTCTATGACCGGCTGAAATCCATTACCAGCGGCTATGCGAGTTTCGATTATGAAATTGTCGATCATCAGGAATCCGACTTGGTCAAAGTGCAAATTCTTATCAACGAAGAACCTGTCGATGCGCTGGCTTTTCTCTGCCACCGTTCGGAAGCGGAAACACGCGGACGGCAGATTTGCGAACGCTTAAAAAACCTAATCCCCCGGCACTTGTTCAAAATTCCGATTCAGGCGGCCATCGGCGGACGTGTCATTGCCCGCGAAACCATTTCCGCCCTGCGCAAAGACGTTACCGCCAAATGCTACGGCGGCGACATCACCCGCAAACGAAAACTGCTCGACAAACAGAAAAAAGGCAAGCTGCGAATGCGGCAGTTCGGCAAGGTGGAAATTCCGCAATCCGCCTTTATCGAAGCCTTGCGCATCAATGACAATTAAAAAAGCAATTACTGCTTGAGAAACAAACAAGGATTTATTATAATTACTGAAAATTATTTGGGAGGACTGTTTATGAAATTACCGATTCTGCTGATTGCCGGACTGATCATGTTCTATCCTGTCGATGGGTTGACACAATCTGTTGAAGGCATCAAATCTTTCAGCCGTCCGGAAGGCTCTTGGAAACGGGAAACTCAGACGGAAACAGAAGAGGTCAAACCTCAACAGCGCTTTTATGACGAAGCGGGAAAGTTTGCGGTAGACAACATCGTTAATGCCGAACAGGTATTCTGCTATGAGGTTTTTCCGCAAAATGAAGAATACAACGGCTATACGCTGGACGGTTTTCCGATTCGCGGCTTTTGCGGCGTTATGGGCGAACCGGTGCGCGACATGATCATCAAATATTTTCTCAGCACCGAAGGAAACGTATTGTTTGACCAAGCCGAACAGTGCATCATCCAACCCAAAATCATCATCCGCTTTGTTCGTGGCGTGGACTATACAGATATATTAATATCTTCTCCCTGTCATTCGTTTGCTATTTTTTACGGCGGCAGCGTTCATGTCTACAACTTCAAACCCGGAGCGGCCATTATTGACGCCATGCTTAAAGCGCTTAGCCCTAAACACTCGGAATTTATTTCTCCTTCCCTGTTAAATCAGGTGCTGCCGATCGGTGTCGTTCAAAACGAACAACAACGCAAAATCGTCAACAAACGCAGTGAACCAATCCGCAAATGGGAACAAAAAACAAAAGCGGAAGAAGCCAAACGCGCAGCAGAAGAAAAGAAAAACAACAGCGGTTGGAACAAACTGAAAATGAAATCTTTCGGGCAAAATTAGCAGATTTTTACTCCCCTTTAGCCCGAAAGAAAGCAAAAACAGCTCCAAACGGCACGTTTATAAAGCAAACAAGCGCAACCTTTCCGCCTGTTTGCTTTTTCTTTTTAATCCGCTTGTTCTGCAAATTTGAAAATAAGAAGATGAGTGTTTGCCGGCGTTCTCCATGTCTGTTTGCCATAAAAAACGTTTATAAAGCAACCACGCGCAAACTTTCCGCCTGTCAGCACGGCAGATGGCAACAAAACTTTGAGAAAAGGTCCAAACCTACCCTTTGGCGGAAAACACAAAACCTGCTTGGTCGAAAATCCGCCGTGGCTATCCGTTTTTGCCAACCCCTCGCTTTACGCAAAACAAAGCAACGATGGGGCAATGACAAACTCTGCCGTCTCCTTACTCCGATAAACTCCGACAGATGGCTTGCCCTTTCACAATGGCGCCATTCCGCTCGGGCAATTTTTTATAACTGTTCCTCAGGCAAACAAAAATTGCTAACTCTATTGCTAACTCTGCTGCAAAGCTTACATTTCAACCAAAATCATTGGAAACGGGTTGTCCGACAGCATATCGAACAACCCTAAGCCAACTTGAGATTGTCTGTAAGATATTAAACAAAAAAGGACTTCGGCCAAAACGCCAAAGTCCTTTGATGAAGCGGCAAACCTATGATCAACTACCACGGATCATTATATTTCAAAGCCGGATCGTTCAAGCGTTTTTGATAAACACCCTTATCTTTTTCCCAATATGGACGCCGGTGTTTCATCTGATCATAATCGCTATCAACCATATCTTCAGGATACATAGGCTGATCTATATTATTCTCTTTGTATCTACGGTTGAAATAACAGTAAACGGTCACATAAGCTTCCAGCTGGCGATATTGCACCGGATACAGATTCCAGTAGACGGTATCCTGATGATTGTTATCATTTGCCTGACCTTTGTCTTTATTCAGAACTCCATTAATAAAGTCGTCATAATAAGCTGCCGGATAAATAAAGCCCATAACCGTTCCCCAGCCGTTAAACGAATTGCCGCTGTCACAAACACCGTTTATTTTTAAACCGCCACAATTTGGTAAAACCATTGCTTTCAACCAGTTACTTTTCTGAAAAGTCAGTGGATTGACCGGTTCAACTTCTTCTGCTTTTGTACGCTCTTCGCCATCTTGAGTATACCAGTACAAATATGGATTGTTATGTGTGCTAATGTCTATCTTATCATTCCTAGATACGGGCGTACCTGCCTGTGCCATCGCCCAACCGGAAGGATTGATGGTGATAACTTTGGAATATCCCTGCGGGCAAGTCGGAGTTGGCACAAACCCTAAATAGGCCGACGTATATTCTTCAGCCGATCCGCTGGTTATTTCTTTATCTTTAAATGTCATAGGATCACCTCCGGTTGCCCAAACCACGTCATCTTGGAATGTATTATCGACCACATAAATTCCCTTGTTAATAAAATCAGGCAAAATATCGCTCAAACGCGCACCGCCTCTGGTGGTCAATTTGATATCATGCATAACTGATGTGTACGCCGGATTAACTTCATAATATTCATATGGAACTAAAGGTTCTCCATCTGATCCGGAAATCGCATTACCGCTGAGTTCTGCCTTCGACGCGCCGAGAGCGCCACTCTTTGAAGAATCTATACCGGACGGCATCGTATGTGCGATGAAACGATCGGCAGCAATATAACCACCGGGCTGAACAACGTCTTGCCCACCGGCAAACGTATCCCGATAGCTGTCTTTCACGTCCCCATTAGTTAAGCGATCTGCTTTTCCCGTTCCCGCAATATTAATAGCTCCTTTGCGGATATAAACGCTGCCGCGATCATTGTCATCTTTAATAACCTTTTCATCCGAATTGTTGTCGACTTGCAAAATCGTATCCCCTTTTTTAATTTTTGCATCGGCGTTCTCTTCGGTCGCCAAAATCTGAAAATCGCCCTTGCTAACATATAAAGAGGGGTTTCCTTTCTTAATCACCTGTGTTCCGTCCGCACCCGTTTCCATAGGATTGTCGGGATAGTCGGTAACACCGCTGACATCATGGTCATAAATGGCAAAGCCACCGGTAAATCGAGAAGCCAAATAATCTTTTTCCACTTGACGAGAGGCGTGAATATCGACAACCGGCCGCGCTTTGTCACCACTCATGAGAGGCTCGCTGATTGTAAAGTCCATACCGCCCAAACCAAACAAATTGTCCTCACCGCCTTCTTGTTTTCTTTGATAGAGTGCATCGTGAGCACCATTATTCGGCATAAAATTCTGCGATATAAAACGAGCATAATCGGTTACCGAATCTATATATCCGACATGTGGCCGTGGGTCGGTTGCATCGATTCTGGCATAAGCGCGCAACATATCATCTTGAATAGACACAACAGATCGATCAATAAAGTTGCCGGTATCGTCTATGGTAGCCAGAGAAATAGAATCCATGGCACCGATCTTTATCTGCCCGTCTTCCGGATCATTGTTGACCGAAGTGCTGCCGTTATTAACATCATATTGAATCAAACCGACATTGGTCGTCTTACCGCCGGCAAGCATATTGATACCACTTTCATGTTTCATACGAATACCGCTCTTAACTTCAGTACCATCTGCCAATGTGTCATCTTTTTCCGCAATCTGCATCCGATACCCCAAAGTATTGCTCGCCTGATCTTGGTGATGCCCTACCAGCATCCTGCCTTCGGGATTGTTGGCATCGGCACCTTTCTGCTCCGCCACCAAATAAAAATCTTTATCTTCGGTCACATCATTGAAATCTTCGGGACGCACACCTGCGCGTAGTTTGGCGGCATCAACGTTATAGGCTTTCAACTTAGCCGTTTTCAAACTATCTTTGACAAAAGCCGGACCATTGACGGTTAAGGCGTGTTCCCCGTTTCTGTCGTTGGAAACAAATCCACCATTGCCGTCAGTAACCGGCATACCGTTTTCATCATATTGGTAAGTGGTGTAAGACGCATTATGAACATTGCCTCCGCCGACAATCACTGCCGGAGCGGCATTTTGTTCCGGCCATTGATCCTTATGATAATTGTCATATCTTCCGCCGTCGGGAGCAATCCCCGGATTGCGCACACTCAAAGCGCCGTCAATCAAATTAACCCGCTCGGCGTTGGCAGCAATCAACTTCTGCGAGCTGGTGTTGGTGGTGCCGTCCGGTGCAGAATTTGCCGTTTTCGACTCAAACTCCATTGAACCGTTATCCTTATCCACCGTCAGCAAAGCTCCTGCCGTGTCTTTATCGATGTTGCCATATTCCATTTTAGCAGCCGTCACGCTGAAAACAGCGCCACCTTTGTTGGTGGTGGTTACCGGACTGTTCGGATTGGTCGTGTCCGTGGTGCTGTTGGTTCCGTAATATTTAATACCGCCGTCACCATTGTTGTTATCTTGCTCGCTTCTGACCGTAAACAACGAGGACAACGCCGCCAAATTGCCTTCCATATAGGCGCCGCCTTTGTCACCGATATACAGGGTATAGTCCAGATTGGGTTCATAAGTCTGACCATATTCCATGTTCGGGTTGTTTCCGCTGGCTCCATCTCGTATAAAGGTGTTCGAATCGCCGCCGACCATCCATTCTTTCTGCGGGTTCATTATAATCTGATTGACTTGGCGGATGTTATGGTTTTTATCGTTATAACTCATAAACAAGTCGGTTTCCATCGAGTTCAGCACATAGTTATTTTGCCGTTCGGTTTTACGGTGCAAAACATCTTCGTTGGCCAAACCTTGGGACGATATCGGCTGCAATGAAGAAATAACAAACGTATTTTTCGGCAGTGTCAGCCCCAGTTCGCTATCATTTTTCAAACTCCAAATGCCTTGCGCCCCCATAATCTTACCGCTGTCTTCAACATAACCCCCGTTACTGCCGACCATGGTGGCAATACGCGACACACGGGTTGAGGGAAAATTCTCTCCCTCGTTCGGCACGGCGGTCAAAAATCCGGTTATTGTTTCGGCAACCACAATCGGATTATTGTCCGCATCCAGTTCTCTTCCGGTTGTCTTACGCAACACGACTTGGAAGGAAGGGTCTTGGCTGGAAAACAGTTTGCTGTCTTGCTTTTGCCCGTCTTTTAAAAAACCGTACGGCAAATATTCGCAAAGGTGGGAAATATCAAATGTAACCGAGTTGCTATCCGTAAATTGGCTAAAATCCACCTCGCCCTGAGCACAGCTATTGGTCACCGCTTCTCCTTCATTGATACGAGAGAAGTTGTCTTTGATGTAGGCATCCATGGCATTAGCCAAAATCCGCAACTGATTTGAGGCGTTAATATCCTGCAGTTCCGTTGTTCTCTCTGCTGCTTTTTTGTACAAAATCGGGGTAACCATGGCAATCAACCCCAACATCGCCATCGCTTCCACCAGCATTGTGCCGGCCTCATTGATTCGATTAATCATTTTTTTCATGGTCTTTTCCCCCTCAAACTAAAACTTAGAAACATATACCAAACAATAGTCACAACTGCTGTACAACTTATCAAGGTTCTGCGGATTACTGGGATCGTAATCTTGGTTGTGCTTCCGCAAACTGCCGCAGACATTGGCAAAAGAATCCGCGCCCATAGACGTATCGGAAATATAATTCGGGAGCGGCGTATAAAACTGACCGCCCTGACCGTAAACACCCATGTTTGTTTCAATTTCTTCCCTATATGGGTTGTTTTGGTTATAAACATTGTTGCCTAATTCCCCTCGCTCAACAGCATAGCCCATTCCGTGAGTAAAGCCGGTGGTTGTTTTCATTGCCCCCAACAAAACACCGTCCGGTTTACCGGAACGCACATCACGCCATTTAACGGGAATACAGCCATAGGTTACCAAATAAACAATCGTCGAAGGTCCGGCGCAGCAGTTTCCTCCCGTTCCCATATCCGGATTGGTATTGCTGCCGTCGGCAGGCGGAAGTCCGGACGTGCAACTGGCAGGCAATGCGGCGGCTCCCGTATTCTCAAGTTTATCTTTATCCAAACAATAAACCCACGTGGTAAATTTGCTAAAGCCGCTGTCTTGCCGAAAACCGTAAGGCAAATTGGCTTTCAGCATATCGGCTGTAAGCTCGCCGGGCTGATAGCTCATACCCGCCGCCGGAGAATTACGATTGCGCTTTGTCACATAATTCATTGCCGCGCGATGCTGCACATAAAGCTTTGTCACCACGGTCTGCGCCTGCGGTTCAACGTATAGTTCTTTGATATCCGAACGTATCGACGTATTCAGCGCAAAAAGTGTCGTGATGAACGTCGCTATAATCAGCCATAAGTACATAGCCAGCCTTTACTAAAAATATCACATTTTTTTTAGGATAACATAAATCAGTTTAAAAAAAAAGCAATTAATAAAACGCTTTTTATATTTCATATATTTGTAACATCATCAAAAACAACAAAAATTCGGCAAAAAACGACTTATAAAAATATTTTGGGCTTTGCCTCGGCGAGAAATTGGTTTACTATGCAAAACAGATCATACGAAAGGGAAAAACATATGGTGAAAGTCAATCGCATAGCCGACACAAAAAACCGCAGAACTCTTTTCGGCATCATCTTGATTTTGGCAACGGCGGCAATCGGCACCATCCTTTGGGAAAA
>JAHHRI010000035.1 GCA_020025875.1 Alphaproteobacteria bacterium
TCATTAAAGAAATCAGAGCCATTACACAACTTGGTTTGAAAGAAGCCAAAGATTTGGTAGACGGCGCTCCGAAGACCATTAAAGAAAGCGCTTCTAAGGCTGAAGCTGAAGAAATCAAGAAAAAGCTTGAAGATGCCGGCGCCAAGGTTGAATTGAAGTAATTTTTCAATTTGACGCATTGTTTAAAAACTCCCTGCTCAGGCGGGGAGTTTTTTGTATTGTGGGCTTACCGCTTCCCTTTTTTGATGAGCTTCGGAGATCGGTCCTTTGCTCGGCGTGATGTTTGCACAATCGGGGATAATTTGAGGGATGCGCCCGCTAGACTTGTGGTATTGGCTTTGTTGTAAAGGAAGGGGGCTCTAAATAGTGGGTGCCTGAGGTTTAAGAAAGCGGCTTATTTTGGAAATGCCAATTTTCGATACACTAAAAAACTTTCCGGCTTAAAAAGTTTATTCACGGACACATTTTTTGCTTGCCAGAATCGCAAATATGAGTCATTATCCGTTTGAATTTTGTCACGTCTGGTGACGGTTGCATGCAATTATTTTATCGTTTCATCAAGAGGGGAGCCTCATTCCCCGTGGGTTTGATGACGTTTTCTTTTTTTAAAAAAGCATTTTTAACCTTCTGCGGTCGGGATTCAAGCATACTTGATAGTATTGTCGCAGAATTATAACCATGAGGAAACACATAACATGAAAGAATCTTATACGAGCAAAAGACGTGTAAGAAAGAATTTCGGCAAAATCGACTCCGTGTCGGAAATGCCGAGTTTGATTGAAGTGCAGACCGGATCATACCGCGATTTCATTGAAAATAAAAATTGCGAGTTTGGTTTGGAAGAAGTTTTTAACTCTATTTTCCCAATTAAAGATTTTTCCGGAACGGGAGAATTGGAGTTTGTTAAGTATGAGTTGGAAGATCCGAAGTATGATGTTGACGAGTGCATTAAGCGCGATATGACCTATGCCGCACCGGTGAAGGCGACGTTGCGTTTGGTCGTTTGGGATGTTGACGAGGCCACCGGCGCCCGTTCGATCCACGACATCAAAGAGCAAGATGTTTATATGGGTGATATTCCGTTGATGACGGATAAAGGTACCTTTATCGTCAACGGTACGGAGCGCGTTGTTGTTTCACAGATGCACCGCTCGCCGGGGGTTTTCTTCGATAACGACAAGGGAAAGACGGTTGCTTCCGGCAAATATCTGTTTGCCGCCCGTGTTATCCCATATCGCGGATCATGGCTCGATTTTGAATTTGATGCCAAAGACTTGCTTTACGCGCGTATTGACCGTCGCCGCAAATTGCCGGTGACGTCGATCCTTTATTCGCTGTATTCTGAAGAAACCGAAAAAAAATTGAAAGAATTGGCTCAGGAAGGCAAGAAAATCGATCGTTCCGAAATTAAAGGAATGGATAAAGAAGAAATTCTTAGCTACTTTTATGATGTGGACACTTATGTTGCCGACAAAAACGGTTGGAAGAGCAAGTTTGTACCCGAACGTTTCCGCGGCGTTAAATTCGCATTTGATCTGATTGACGCTCAAAGCGGCGAAAAGGTTTGGGAAGCCGGTAAAAAGATGCCGGCTCGCACCGCTCAGAAATTGGTTGACGAAGGGTTGGAATTTTATCGGGTTGCCGAAGATCAGCTGCTGGGCAAATTTTTGGCCGTTGCTTTGGTCGAAAAAAAGACCGGCGAAGTTGTTGCCGATGCCGGTGCCGAGATCAATCAGGAACTTTTAGACAAGATTAAAGAAGCCAAAGTTAACGAAATCAAAGTTTTATACATTGATAACGTCAATGTCGGACCTTATATCCGCAATACTTTGGAAGTGGATAAGAATCACAGTCGCGAAGAAGCTCTGCTTGACATCTATCGTGTTATGCGCCCCGGAGAACCGCCGACATATGAAACAGCCGATATTTTGTTCAAGTCGCTGTTTTTTGACAATGAGCGTTACGATTTGTCCTCTGTCGGTCGTGTGAAGATGAACACCGCCCTGGACATCTCGTTTGAAGATGCGCCGGACACATACCGTACGCTGCGCAAAGACGATATCTTGCGCATTGTGAAACGGTTGGTTGAATTGCGCGACGGTCACGGCGAAGTTGATGATATTGACCACTTGGGCAATCGCCGCGTTCGTTCGGTTGGCGAATTGATGGAAAATCAGTATCGCATGGGATTGTTGCGTATGGAAAGAGCCATTCGCGAAAGAATGAGCTCGGAAGTTTTGAACAATGTTAAGCCGCAAGATCTGGTGAACGCAAAGCCGATTGCCTCGGTTATCCGCGAATTTTTCGGATCTTCGCAGTTGTCACAGTTTATGGATCAGAACAATCCGCTTTCGGAAATTACTCACAAGCGTCGTTTGTCGGCTTTGGGCCCCGGCGGTTTGTCGCGTGATCGCGCCGGTTTTGAAGTGCGCGACGTGCACCCGACACACTATGGCCGTATCTGCCCGATTGAAACACCGGAAGGTCCGAACATCGGTCTGATTAACTCGTTGTCGACATATGCTCGCATTAACAAATATGGCTTTATCGAATGTCCGTATCGCAAAATCGTCAACGGTAAAGTGACCGATGAAGTGGTTTATTTGTCGGCAGATCAGGAAGGCAAATACATCATTGCCGAGGCCAATGCCGAAGTGCGTGATGACGGTACTTTTGTTAAAGATGCCATTGCCTGCCGTAAAGCCGGCGAGTTTGAATTTCACGCGCCGGAAGATATTCAGTTTATTGACGTTTCTCCGAAACAGTTGGTATCGGTTGCCACCGCGCTCATTCCTTTCTTGGAAAACGATGACGCGAACCGTGCCTTGATGGGATCGAATATGCAGCGTCAGGGTGTGCCTCTGCTGCGTTCGGAAGCCCCGTTGGTCGGTACGGGTATGGAAGCCACGGTCGCCAAAGATTCCGGAGCAACGGTCGTTTGCAAATATGACGGTGTGGTCGATGCTGTCGATGCCAATCGTATCGTGGTTCGTTCAATGAGCAAAAATTCTGACGGTGTCGGTGTTGAAATTTATAAATTGTCAAAATTCCGTCGTTCTAACCAAAACACCTGTATCAATCAAGTGCCGTTGGTTAAGGTCGGTGACGTGGTTAAAGCCGGCGATATTATGGCCGACGGTCCGTGTACCGATATGGGCGAGTTGGCTCTCGGCAAGAATATGCTGGTTGCCTTTATGCCTTGGAACGGTCTGAATTACGAAGACGCCATTTTGCTTTCGGAGCGGGTTTCCCGCGATGACGTTCTGACTTCTCTGCATATTGAGGAGTTTGAAGTGATGGCGCGCGATACCAAGCTCGGACAAGAAGAAATTACCCGCGATATTCCGAACGTGGGTGAAGAAGCATTGCGCAACCTTGACGAAGCCGGTATTGTGTATATCGGTGCCGAAGTTAAGGCCGGTGATATTTTGGTCGGTAAAGTAACACCTAAGGGCGAATCGCCTGTGACGCCGGAAGAAAAATTGCTGCGCGCCATCTTTGGCGAAAAAGCCTCTGATGTGCGTGACACTTCGCTGCGCGTTCAGCCGGGGATTGAGGGAATCGTGGTTGATGTTCACGTTTTCTCACGTCGCGGGGTTGAAAAAGACGAACGTGCGTTGGCCATCGAACAACAGGAAATTTCTCAGTTGGCGAAAGACCGTGACGATGAAATTGCCATTATTCGCAAGGTGTTTGACAATCGCTTAAAGGAAATGCTGATCGGACAGACGGTTGTCGATGCGCCGAAAGGCATTGCCAAGAAATCTGTTTTGACAGAAGAATCGTTTGCCAATGTTCCGTCTTCGCAATGGCGTAAGATTGTCGTTAAAGACGAAGAAGCCATGGCACGGATTGAAGAATTTACCGCCGCTTTTGATGCGCGTGTTGCCGGTGTTCAGAAACACTTTGACGATAAGGTGGAAAAAGTTCAACGCGGCGATGATTTGCTGCCGGGTGTTTTAAAGACGGTCAAAGTCTTTATTGCCACCAAGCGTAAAATGCAGACGGGCGATAAAATGGCCGGTCGTCATGGTAACAAAGGTACGGTTTCCCGCGTTTTGCCGCTTGAGGATATGCCATATACCGAAGACGGTACGCCGGTCGATATCGTGCTGAACCCCTTGGGCGTGCCTTCCCGTATGAACGTCGGGCAAATTCTCGAAACTCACCTCGGCTGGGCTGCCAAAGAACTCGGCAAACAGCTCAATGAGATGTGCGAGCAATATAAACGCGGCGAAAAAACGCTGGAAGACTTGAACGGCAAACTGAAAGAAATTTACGGCGAAAAACAGTATCATCGTGAGATTGCCGAACTGACAATGGACGAAAAAGTCGAAATGATCAAAAATGTCAGAAACGGCATTCCGATGGCGACTCCGGTTTTTGACGGTGCGCATGAGGAAGACATCAACCGTATGCTGTCGATGGCAAACCTGCCTACTTCGGGCCAGATTGAACTTTATGACGGTCGTACCGGTGAAATGTTTGACCGTAAAGTTACGGTCGGGATCATCTATATGATCAAACTGCACCACATTGTTGACGAGAAGATGCACGCGCGTTCCGTCGGGCCGTATTCTCTGGTTACTCAGCAGCCACTGGGCGGTAAGGCTCAGTTCGGCGGACAACGTTTCGGCGAAATGGAAGTTTGGGCGTTGCAAGCCTATGGCGCAGCCTATACCCTGCAAGAAATGATGACCGTCAAGTCTGATGATGTCAACGGCAGAACCAAAGTCTATGAAGCAATCGTCCGTGGCGAGGAAGGCTTTGAAGCCGGTGCGCCGGAATCTTTCAATGTTTTGGTTAAGGAAATTAAATCCTTGTGTCTGAATATTGAATTGCAGAACGAAGCCGTTTAGAATTGGAGATAAAAAACATGAATGAAATTATGAAATTTTTTGGTCAGCAGCCGGCCAACGGAGATTCTTTTGACGAAATCAAAATCTCCATTGCCTCTCCTGAACAAATCCGTTCCTGGTCTTACGGCGAAGTCAAAAAACCCGAGACCATCAACTATCGTACTTTCAAACCGGAAAGAGACGGTTTGTTTTGCGCGCGCATTTTTGGTCCGGTTAAAGATTATGAATGTTTGTGCGGTAAATATAAGAGAATGAAATATCGCGGCATTGTCTGCGAAAAGTGCGGTGTGGAAGTGACTCTCTCCAGCGTTCGCCGTGAGAGAATGGGGCATATTGAACTGGCCGCGCCGGTTGCCCATATTTGGTTTTTGAAGTCGCTGCCAAGTCGCATAGCCATGCTCACCGATATCAGCGTTAAATCGCTGGAGCGTGTTCTTTATTTTGAAAGCTACATCGTTATCGAACCGGGGCTGACACCTTTGGGTATGTATGAAATGCTCTCGGAAGACCAGTATCAGGAAGCGATTGACGAATATGGGGAAGATTCTTTCCGTGCCGGCATCGGTGCCGAGGCCATTAAAGAAATTCTCAGCTCAATCAATTTGGAAGAAGAAAGAAAGTTGATCCGCGCGGAGCTGAAAGACAATACTTCGGAAGCCAAACGCAAAAAACTGGTCAAACGCTTAAAGATTATTGAAGCGTTTGTCAACTCCAACACCAAGCCGGAATGGATGATTTTAGACGTGCTGCCGGTGATCCCGCCGGAATTGCGTCCGTTGGTTCCGCTTGACGGCGGTCGTTTTGCCACTTCGGACTTAAATGATCTGTACCGTCGTGTCATTAACCGCAACAATCGTTTGAAGCGGTTGCTTGAACTGCACGCTCCGGACATTATTATCCGTAACGAAAAACGTATGCTGCAAGAATCGGTTGACGCTTTGTTTGACAACGGTCGCCGTTCCCGCGCCATTACCGGTACCAACAAGCGCCCGTTGAAATCTTTGTCCGATATGCTGAAAGGTAAACAAGGTCGTTTCCGTCAGAACCTGTTGGGTAAACGTGTCGACTATTCCGGACGTTCGGTTATTACGGTTGGACCGGAACTGAGATTGCAGCAGTGCGGCTTGCCGAAGAAGATGGCGTTGGAATTGTTTAAGCCGTTTGTTTATGCCAAGTTGGAATTGTACGGACACGCAACGACGATTAAGGCGGCTAAGCGCATGGTTGAAAAAGAGCGTCCGGAAGTGTGGGATATTTTGGAAGAAGTTATCCGCGAACATCCCGTTCTTCTTAACCGCGCGCCGACTTTGCACCGACTGGGTATTCAGGCTTTTGAACCGGTTTTGGTCGAAGGTAAAGCCATTCACCTGCACCCGCTGGTATGTACCGCATTTAACGCCGACTTTGACGGTGACCAAATGGCCGTTCACGTTCCGTTATCGGTGGAAGCTCAGCTGGAAGCCCGCGTTTTGATGATGTCCACCAACAATATCTTGTCGCCGGCATCGGGTAAGCCGATTATCGTGCCGACACAGGACATGGTTTTGGGTATTTACTATCTGACTTATGATGCCGAAGGCCTAAAAGGCGAAGGATCGATTTTTGCCGACTATAATGAAGTGTTGTTGGCTCTGGATGCCAAAGTTGTCGATCTTCACAGCCGAATCAAATGTCGCATAAGCTATATCGACGATAACGGCGAGGCCAAATACGGATTGGTTGATACGACTCCGGGGCGCTTGATGGTGGCAGAAATTTTACCGCAACACAAAGATGTTCCTTTCTCGCTTGTCAACAGACTGGTCAAGAAGAAAGAAATTGGTGAAATTATCGATATTATCTACCGTCATTGCGGCCAGAAAGAAACGGTTATGTTTGTTGACCGTCTGATGTCTTTGGGTTTCCGGAATGCGTGCAAAGCCGGCATTTCGTTCGGTAAAGACGATCTGATTGTGCCGGAAGCCAAAAAGGATTTGGTTGCCGAAACCGAAAATCAGGTTAAGGAATTTGAACAGCAATATCAAAACGGTCTGATCACCAAAGGTGAAAAGTACAATAAGGTTATTGATATCTGGGCAGCCTGTACCGACAAAGTGGCAGATGAAATGATGAAAAACATTTCTAAGACCGAAAACGGCTATATCAACTCGGTTTATATGATGGCTCACTCCGGCGCCCGCGGTTCTGCCGCACAGATGCGTCAGGTTGCCGGTATGCGTGGTTTGATGGCAAAACCTTCGGGCGAAATTATCGAACAGCCGATTATCTCCAACTTTAAAGAAGGGCTGACGGTGCTTGAGTATTTTAACTCGACCCACGGCGCACGTAAAGGTTTGGCAGATACCGCGTTGAAGACGGCAAACTCCGGTTATTTGACACGTCGTCTGGTTGATGTTGCTCAAGATGTGGTGGTTACCGAGCAGGATTGCGGCACCGAACGAGGCATTATTGTTCGTCCGGTGGTAGATGGCGGTAACGTTATTGTTTCTATCGGCGAGCGTATTCTCGGACGGACGATTCAGGAAGACATTGTTCATCCCGAAACGGGCGAAGTGCTGGTTAAGAAAGGTAAGTTGATTACCGAAGATGATGTCGACGTGGTTGAAAAGGCCGGCGTTGAGCAGGTTAAGATCCGTTCGGTTTTGACTTGCGAATGCAAAAACGGCGTTTGCGCTGCCTGTTACGGTCGCGATTTGGCTCGCGGCACTTCGGTTAACATCGGTGAGGCTGTCGGCGTGATTGCCGCCCAATCAATCGGTGAACCGGGAACACAGCTGACGATGAGAACTTTCCATATCGGCGGTGCGGCTTCAAAATCGGCAGAACAGTCGACGGTCGAAGTTCCTTTCGCCGGTGTTTTGAAACTGGAAAACAACCATACGGTTACAAATTCCGACGGTCATATGATTGTGCTTTCTCGCAACTGTGAGATTGTAATCGTTGACGGCAACGAGCGTGAAAAATCGCGCCACAAGGTTCCCTATGGCACCAAGATTTTGGTAGCAGAAGGCGCCAAAGTTAAAAAAGGTCAGAAAGTGGCAGAATGGGATCCGTTTACAATTCCGGTCATTACCGAAAAAGCCGGTTATGTCGAATGGGTTGATTTGATCAACAATATTTCGCTTGAGGAACGTGTTGACGAAGCCACCGGCGTGGTCGACAATGTTGTCATTGACTGGCATTCGGGGGCAAACTCCGCCAGCCTCAAGCCGGGGATTTTGCTGAAAGACGAAAAGGGCAATCCGGTTTTGTTTGATAACAACAAAGATGTTCGCTATTATTTGTCGGTCGGCGCCATTTTGACGGTTGAAAACGGTGCGGAAGTGAAAGTCGGCGACGTGGTCGCAAGAATTCCGCGAGAAAGTTCTAAGACCAAAGATATTACCGGTGGTTTGCCGCGTGTGGCTGAGCTGTTTGAAGCACGCCATCCGAAAGATCAGGCGATTATTTCGGATATTGACGGTGTTGTTGAGTTTGGCAAAGACCATAAGGCAAAACAGCGGATTGCCGTTGTTCCCGCCAAAGGCGAAGCAATCGAATATCTGATTCCCAAGGGTCGTCATCTGGTGGTTCAGGAAGGCGATATGGTTAAGAAAGGCGATATGCTGGTTGAAGGCACACCGGCTCCGCACGATATTCTGCGCGTTTTGGGTGTGGAAAAACTGGCGGAATATCTGGTTAAAGAAGTTCAGGACGTATACCGCTTGCAAGGTGTTAAGATCAATGACAAGCATATTGAAGTGATTGTTTCGCAAATGCTGCGCAAGGTTGAAATTCGCGTTCCGAATGACACGACTTTCCTCACCGGTGAGCAAGTGGACCGTGATGTCTTTGAAGCTGAAAATGAGAAAACGATTGCCGAAGGCGGTATCCCTGCCGAAGCCGATCCCATTTTGCTTGGTATTACCAAGGCTTCGTTGCAGACCAAGTCGTTTATTTCGGCGGCTTCTTTCCAAGAAACGACTCGGGTGCTGACCGAAGCTGCAGTTGAAGGCAAGGTTGATCATCTGACGGGCTTGAAAGAAAACGTTATCGTCGGACGCCTGATTCCGGCGGGTACCGGTACGGTGCTGCGTAACCTGAAACGGGTTGCTGCGCAAAATGACAAAGAGATTTTGGCATTGCGCGGCGCTGCGGATGAACAGCTTGAAAAAGATGAAGACGAAACGCCGGCAGTTGAACAGCAGCCGGCAGAATAAGCCTGAATACTAGAGGCAAAAGCCTAAAAAGCCGTTGGTGATAACCGACGGCTTTTTGTTTTGCGGTTTTCCGTCTCCTTTCGGTTTAGCAGGGAATATTTATTTTTTGAAAAAGTGAAGATGTGGAGGGGAAAAGGTGAAGAGAGGAGGTTGAGAAAAGGGCAAGGTGCGAAAAGCGGGGGAAAAGGTGAAGAGAGGAGGTTGGAAAAGGGCGAGGTGCGGGAAGCGGGGGAAAAGGTGAAGAGAGGAGGTTGGAAAAGGGCGAGGTGCGGGAAGCAGAGGAAAAGGTGAAGAGAGGAGGTTGGAAAAGGGCGAGGTGCGGGAAGCAGGGGAAAAGGTGAGAAGTAAGCGGAAAACAATCTTTTTTGAACTATTTCTATCCTTCGGCTTGATTTTCCTTTCGTCCTCTTCTTATATTTAAAAATAAGGAGAAAACATTATGAATATGGAAAAATTGACCACGCGCTCGCAAGAACTTATCAAAAATGCCATTAATTTGGCGGTTGTTCGTCAACACCAGTATGTCACCCCGCTTTATCTGCTACAGGCAATGCTGGAAGCTCAAGATGCCACGGTTGAAAGTCTGATCGAAAAGGCTGCCGGTCATTTATCGCAGATTCGCCGCGATACCGAAGCCGAATTGAACAAGATTCCGTCAGTGTCGGGCAGCGGCGTGCAGACGGTGATGGCTCAGAGCTTTAATGCCGTGTTGCTGGAGGCTGAAAAAATTGCCGATAAAGCCAATGACAAATTTGTTACGGTGGAGCGACTGCTGCAAACACTGGCAACGATTGCCGGCAATAAGGCTTATGATATTTTGCGGCATAACGGAGTTGATCCGCTCAAACTCAATCGGGCGATTGAAGAATATCGACAGGGACGTCTGGCAGACAGCCAGTCTGCCGAAGATCATTTCGAAGCCTTAAAGAAATTTGCCGTCGATATGACGGAAAAAGCCAAAGAAGGCAAAATGGATCCGGTGATTGGTCGGGAGTATGAGATCCGCCGTACCATTCAGGTGTTGTCACGGCGCACTAAAAACAATCCGGTGCTGATCGGCGAACCGGGGGTTGGCAAGACAGCCATTGTCGAAGGGTTGGCTATGAGAATTGTCAACAATGATGTTCCGGAAAGTCTGCGCGGCAAGCGTTTGCTGGCGTTGGATATGGGAGCGTTGATTGCCGGAGCAAAATTTCGCGGCGAATTTGAAGAACGCTTAAAAGCGGTGTTGAAAGATGTGGAAAACTCAAACGGCAGCATTATCTTGTTTATCGACGAAATGCATACGATTGTCGGCGCCGGTGCATCGGAAGGTTCGACAGATGCTTCCAATCTGCTGAAACCGGCCTTGGCACGCGGCGAACTGCATTGTTTGGGAGCAACAACCCTTTCCGAATATAAAAAATATGTGGAAAAAGATGCGGCTCTGGCACGGCGTTTTCAGCCGGTGTTTGTTAGCGAGCCGACGGTTGAAGAAACCATTTCCATTCTTCGGGGAATTAAAGAAAAATTTGAGCTGCACCACGGGGTGCGGATTTCCGATTCATCGCTGATTGCGGCGGCAACACTTTCCAACCGTTATATTGCCGATCGTTTTTTGCCCGATAAGGCGATTGATCTGATGGATGAAGCCGCCAGCTCGCTTAGAATGTCGATTGATTCTAAACCGGAAGAACTGGATCATATCGAGCGCAAAATAATGCAGTTGAAGATTGAGCGCGAAGCCCTGAAAAAAGAACGTGACGAACAGTCGAAAAAAAGATTGGCGGAAATTGAGCGGGAAACAGCCGACATAGAGGAAAAAGCGCGTCTTTTAAATGATAAATGGAAAGCCGAAAAGCAGAGTTTGGCCGATTTGACGGAAATTAAAGATAAACTTGATAAGGCAAAAATAGAGGCGGCCATTGCGCAGCGCAACGGGCAGTTTGAAAAAGCCGGTGAATTGCAATATGGGCAGATCCCTGCTTTGGAAAAGAAAAAGAAAGAACTGGAAAATATTGCTCAAGAAAAAAACGGTCGCGCGGAAAAAGTTGTGACCGACGAATCCATTGCCGAAGTGGTTTCTAAATGGACGGGTATTCCGGTTGATAAAATGCTTGAGGGAGAGAAAGAAAAGTTGCTGCATATGGAAGATTATCTCAGTTGCCGCGTGGTTGGGCAAAAAGAGGCCATCTCCGCCGTTGCCAATGCTGTCCGCCGCTCAAGAGCAGGCATTGGCGACCATCGGCAACCTATCGGTTCGTTTTTGTTTTTAGGTCCGACCGGTGTCGGCAAGACAGAGCTGGGCAAAGCTTTGGCAGAATTTTTGTTTAATGACGAAACGGCAATGTTGCGAATCGATATGTCGGAATATATGGAAAAGCATGCGGTAGCGCGTTTGATAGGTTCTCCTCCGGGATATGTCGGTTATGAGGATGGCGGCGTGCTGACCGAATCGGTTCGTCGCCGCCCCTATCAGGTGATTTTGTTTGATGAAGTGGAAAAAGCGCATCCGGATATTTTTAATGTGCTGTTGCAGGTTTTAGACGATGGACGCCTAACCGACGGCAAAGGCCGTACTGTCGATTTTAAAAACACAATCATCATCATGACATCTAACCTGGGATCGGATATTTTGGCAAGGGCTGACGAAAAAAGCGATGTTAAAGCTGCCGTGACGGAGGTGGTTAAAGCTGCTTTTCGTCCGGAGTTTATCAACAGAATTGACGAGATAAGCCTTTTCCATAAACTAAACAAAGAGGATATTAAGCAGATTACCAAGATTCAGCTGGCAAACATTGAAAAATATTTAGACGAGCGAAATATTCGTTTGCATATAGATGATGAGGCGGTCAAGTGGATTGCAGACAACGGCTATGATGTTATTTATGGAGCCAGACCGTTAAAACGCTTGCTTAAACATCAGGTTGAGAATAAACTGGCATATGCGATTCTTGACGGCAAAATCGGAGAAAACGATACCGCCGAGATCGTGGTCGGTAACAATGAGTTAGAGATAAAAAAATCGTGATAGACAGTAATTTGTTTAGAGTTGCGGTGGAAGTGGCAGGCACCGAAGACGTTAAAAGTGCGCCCGATACGATCGTGTTGTATTCGGTGAGCTATCAGCCGACTACCGCCAACAAAGATGCGGCACAGGCATTTATGCGCGCCAACCCGCAGGCGGTGATGATTGACGATACGCCATGCGGTCGGCGGCTAATTGAACTTGGTTTTGATTGGGAGCAGATCGACAATGACCATGATCGCGTTCGTGCTGCCGAAATATGGCGTTTGGCGTCGCGGCGTTTTATTGACTGTGCCGCCGGCAATGTTATGGCTTTTGTCGACAATGCCGATCCGCGGAGTGTTTTTCGCAGCGAGGAGTTGCCGGCCATTTTGCGGAATCCGCAAATTTTGACAATCAACGGTATTGATAAACTCGTTTTTGCCTCTCGTTTTGAGGAATTTGCAGAAAAGAAAAACATTTTTTGCCTGCAAAACGGCAGTCTTTCAGGACTGAAACTTTCTCAATCCTGACAAAACAGCGCAAACGCTTTGGTCCAAGCCTTTGGAACGTTAGTTGGCACGAATATCTTTACCGCTTCTGGCATTGGCCAATTTGTTGTCGTCGGCAGACGATTGCGCGTTGGCCAGCATTTTCTGATGGGTTTCTTTGATCTGCGCTACCTGATGTTTGAAGCGAACCAGATTTTTCCCGCGCAAATTTTCCGAAGCGGCAGCCTTGATGGTGAGCGGGTTGACACGTTTCCCGTTTTTGATGACTTCGTAGTGCAGGTGCGGACCGGTTGACCGACCGGTTGAACCGACATAACCGATAACCTGTCCTTGTTTGACACGCACCCCCGGACGAATGCCTTTGGCAAATTTTTGCATATGGCCGTAGGCGGTGGCATATTCCGAATTATGGCGGATTCTGATATAATTGCCATAGCCGCCGTTGTATTTGGCGATCTGAACGACACCGTCGCCGGCGGCATAGATCAGCGTGTTGCGCGGTGCGGCATAGTCAACCCCCCAGTGGACGCGATAGTCTTTGTAAATGGGGTGGCGTCTGCGCCCGAAAGGAGAAGATATGCGGGCGTTTTGATAAGATATCGGCTTGCGGCTGAGTGTTTTTTTCATGGCATAGCCCTTGGCGTCGTAATAGTCGACATTGCCGCTTTTGTCTTTGAAACGGTATAGGTCAATTTTGTTTTTGCCGAGAGTGAGCGAGGCAAACAAAATGTTGCCGTTTTTCACCACTTCTCCATCTGCGGTGATATAGTTTTGATAAATAATTTCAAATTGATCGCCTTTTTTAATATCACGGCGAAAATCGACACTATAGGAAAAAATATTGATGAAATTGGCAACAATGCGAGCCGGAACGTTTTGTTTGCCCATGGCGGCTGCCAAACTGCCGTTGATGGTGCCGTTGGCAGATTCGATCTCTTCAATCAAATTTTCTTTTTGCACTTCGGCAACATATTCTCCCGCTTCGTTTCGTTCGATCACGATAGATTCGCCGCTGCGAATCTGGGTGGAAATGCTGTTGACGGCAATCAGTTTGTCTTCCGGCAGATTCCATGTCATGTTGATCTGCAACTTTTGTCCGGCTTTGAGGTTGCGCGGATCGTACACTTTTTTGGTTGCCATAAAAATTTCGTTGGCAATTTTATATTCCAGTCCGAGGTCGGTCAGGATGTTAAGCAGGGTATCTCCGCTTTTGACGGAAAGGGTGTTTTCCCGATTTTCTTCCATCGGTTCAGGTTTTTCCGCTTCTTCCTCCGAGGCGAACTCGGCGGCAATAAAGTCGTTATCGGGTTCGCTGAATTCCTCATCATAAATTTCGTTTTCAATCGATTCGAGGCTGGAAAACGAAAGCGCGGGGGAGGCGTTGACCTCGCAGTGACGCAAGATGACGATTATGCAGCACAGAGCAATGGCGAAAGTGGCGCAAAACGTTAGCCAGCACCGTTTGTTTTTGGCCGCCGCTGCAAGCTGAGATATCATATTTTTGTGCAAAATCAAAAATCCTTTATAATATCAGTAATCTGAATTTTCAGTCCGGTACTCTATCATACGCTTAAAAAAATACCAGAAAAAAATTGCCAGAATGTTAACAGCAATATTTTTTTAATTAAAATTGAAAAAAATGCTTGCAATCAAAAAAAATGTTGGGTATAAGGGGAAACGAACCTAAATGGGGGTGTAGCTC
>JAHHRI010000036.1 GCA_020025875.1 Alphaproteobacteria bacterium
AGGTGGTTTATAGGACACATATCAGACATTGTCAATACATTTTTTTAAAAAATTGCGCTTTTTTTAACACTCCTACATCAGAAAATATCTAAACTACTGTTTATATGAACTTTATATCCTAACCCTATCCCTTGCTCCAATTCGATACCTGACACCGGCTTTGCTTAGTATGCGACACATCGGCTCAATCTACCGACACAGGCGTATATATATTATATAGTAAAAACGAGTAAGAATCGCGCTTCGGCTTCCTTTTTTTTGATGACGAATCCGCCAACAATCGCTTTTCTTTTTTGATGCTTTCTGATATAATCGGCAGATGAATAACTTAACAGATTGACTATAGATGACTTTTACTTTCTTTACTCTCGGCGGACGCCAATTGTGGGAGGACATATATGTCTATCAAAAATGGCGGATTCAGCGTAATTGTATAACCAAACACTATCGTTTGCTCGATAATTGGGATATTCGTCGGGCCAGTGGCAGTTTTGAACAATGTCGACGGACTCTTGTGCGTTATGCCGAAATTTTTCAACTGACACCGCCCAGAGCCAAAGTCGTTATTCTCCTGCACCGACTAGGCGGCAACAAAAACCAGTTTAATCAAATGGTTAAAATAATCGAATCGGCGGGCTTTGCTGCTGTTGCCGTCAACTATCCGTCCACCCGCAAAGGGCTGGGCGCGCATGTCCGACAACTTGAGCTTTTGCTCGGCAGCCTTGATTATGCAACGGAGTTTTCGTTTATTACCGTGGGAATCGGCGGACTTCTGGTCAGACAGTTGCTTGCCACCGATTCGCTAAGGAAAGAAAAGGGCAAAATTCGGCGAATCGTTCAAATCGATCCGCCGAATCGGGGATTCAAACTATGGGAAAGGCTCTGCGACAGCAAAATAGCAACTTTTATTCTCGGTCCGTCAATCAATTCCTGCGATTCGCGCAAGATAGTCCAGCTGCCGCGTTTTCCGGAAAACATAGAATTTGGCATTATCAACACCCACAACCGGATCGCCGAACTTTTTAAAAGAGTCTTGCCCGAACGTTGGCAAGTTATTTTCCCAAGGGCAACCGATTCGTTTTTGCCCGACGCAAAGGATATGATCGACATAAAAACATGGAAAACGAATCCGGCTGCAGACAACAAAACGATTCGTGCGTGTCGGAATTTTTTGCTGAACGGAAAATTTTAAAAAACAGCAAAGTTGAAAAAATAAAAAAACTGTAACAATCTTTTATGTTTTTTTATGTTATACTGGTTAAAAATAGGAGTGGTGTATATGAAGACAATCTTAATAAATCTGGGCATACTGCTTGCTTTGGCAGCCATGTACTACTTTGATTTTTGGGATTTATTTATATTCAAAAATGCCGTTTGGTATGCTTTTGGACTGGTGATTATTGTGTTGCTGATCGGGTTAAAAGTGTTAGGTAATCCCTTTGGGAAAAGGAAATGACGATGACTGGAAAATTAAAACAACAATTGATTTTTGGGCTCCTGGCATGGGGATTATTTGCATTTTTACCAAATATTGCCTACGCACAGGCATGGCTTGGTGCCACAGGCGCCGAATTGGAATTGGGCGGCACCACTTTGATCCGACTGGGAGGGCAAGCGGCGGTGGATAAAGTCGCTGCCGACGCCGGTTATAAATCCGAAAACATTAAAGCCGTTTCTTTTCAAGAGGCCGCAGATATGGCTGCCAAAGGAAGCGGGATCAACAATATATCCGGTGCTGCCAACGCCGCCGCCGCAAGATACAAAGGATCTGACGGCTTTTTTTCCGGCGTATGGAATACTGTCAGCGGTGCGGCACAAGATCTCTTTAGATCTTCCGACGAGATATCGGCCGATCTGGAACAATACAGAAATGAGAAAACAAATGCCAATATTGACAAAGCGGTAGCTACCGCCAAAGATGTGCAGGGTAAAGGTTCCAGTATCTTGAGCGGTAACATAAAATCGATTCCCGAAAAAATGGAACAACTGGAAATATCAGCCAAGGCCGTTGCCGTTTATCAATCTTCTCCCGACGGACAAAAAATGTATCTGGATAAAAATATGAAATCCATGAACGGCGTAATGAAAGGTTGTGTTCCGTTGCCGCTTAAGCTTGAGCAAAGCAAAAAATGTATTTTATGCCCGCTGTTTGTTATTTTGTTTAACACGGCACAGACGATGAGTTCCGCTTCGTACAACGCACTTGCCAAAGGGTTTAAAAACCTGCTTCTGATCGGTTTTGCGCTTTATGTTGCCTTTGTTACCCTTAAGCAGGTCAGTTCTTTTACAAAGCAAGACGGGCCGAAATATGTTTCCGATCTTTTGACCATGAGCTTTAAGATTTTGTTGGCTTATCTGATTTTGTCCAACGTGCAGGAGCTGTACACGCTGGTTCTGGAACCGTTGCTCAACGCAGCTATGGAGTTTGGCAGCAGTTTCCTTTTCCGCAGCAGCGACAGCCATTCGACATCTTCTTTCATGACCTGTGCTTCGACAGAACAGTTTAGCGATGGCACGACGATAGCCGTAGGCTACTATTCGGAGGGGTTGTTTGCCAAAATTGACTGCTTTGTACGCTCTGTTCAACAAGAACTGGCGGTTGCCACGTCCATCGGCAGTTCGCTGATGTGTGTTGCGCAAAACGAGGCCAGCCACTGGTATGGTCTGCCGGATATGACAATGTTGTTTAGCGGTCTGATTATCTGGGTTTTCAGTTGGTTGGTTTGTCTGGCATTCGGTTTTTATTTGCTTGATGCGGTTGTCCGGCTCGGTGTTGTCGGCGGATTGATGCCATTCCTGATTGCCGCGTGGCCGTTTAAGCTGACTTCCAAATACACCAGTACCGGTTGGCAGATGTTTATGAACACGTTTTTTACTTTTGTTTTCCTCGGATTGGTCGTGAGCGTTAACATAGAACTCGGACTGCAAGCCATTACCGGCGGCGAAGGAGGGTTTGACAAGATTAGGGATCTGGTCAACAATAATGAAGTTAAACCTCTGATTGAGGTTATGAGTATTGGTTTGATGGGCTTGTTGTTCTTGATTCTGTGCTGCATTTTCGGATTTAAGCTTTGCAGCGAATCCGTCAGTCTTGCTTCGCAAATGAGCGGCGGATCGGGTGGCGACATCGGCTCACATATTGCCTCTCTTGGTGCGGGTGCTGCCAAATGGGGCACCATCCAAACTGGAAAAGCAACAAAAGCCGTTGGTCATACCGTCGGTCAAGGTTTGCACTTTACCGGTGAAGCCACCGGCATCAACGATAAGGTAAGAGCCGGAAAATCTGCCATTAAAACCAGAGCCTACAATGGTTTATCAAGGATGGGAAGCGCTATAGGGTTGAAAGGCGCATCGGCTTTAGCGAAAACGGAAACCTCGCCGAGAGGAAACGTAGCCGCAGCCGAACAAAACAAAGCAACAACCGACAACGACGCTCGCCAAAACTCGAAAGAAACGACATTTAAGCAAAATACGGAAACGACAGCCGAGCAGAACAAAAATGCCAACAATCAACCGGCAGCAGACAACGAAGCGGCTGCAACAACTGCGACGAAGCCAAATACGGAAGCGACAGCCGAGCAGAACGTCAATACCAACAATCAACCGATAGCTGACAACGAAGCGACTGCGACTGCCGCAGCCACACCGACGCAGAACGCAGAAGAAGGAAACGTTCAAAACATGGACGCAAACGCCAGTCAGCAGATGAGCGAGGGAGATAACGGAGCTGCCAAGGCCGCACCGAGAGAAAACAGAGGGGAAACACAGTCAAGTCGATCCCATAACCACTCAAAAGAAAAAATTGCCTCACAGGCTGAGAAGGAAGCTAAAAACAAAATTAAAGCAACCGAAAGAAAAGCCAAGGATAAAATAGAAGAATTGCAGAGCATAATCCGCAATCTTGAAATTGAAAAGCAAGAGCTGGAAAAACAGCTTCGCGCTTCGGGCTCAAAACATTCTTCCGGTGAAAGCAGTATTGATTATGATATGAAGAAAAAGCTGAAAAAGCTGCAAGAAGAAAAACAAAAGCTAATAAGCCAACTGGAAGCTCTGAAAAACCAGAAATAAGATAGAAAGGGACTACCGATGGTGAAGAACATTAACATAGCAAAATTTTGGAAATTGCTGATTCTTATTCCGGCAGTGTTACTGTTGTTTGCCTGTTCGGGGACTGATGGCAACAACTCGGCGGTTGACGAAACCATGGAGGACAACACAACTCTGGAGGTCAAACATCGGGAATGTTGGCAAGCAGCCGTGGTTACGGCCATTTATGACACAACCAGTCATATTACCATGGGAATGTACAGCCACATGACGCAAGGTGCCATGGCGCTGATGATGGTGGCCTTTGCCGTTTGGCTTTCTTTCAGGATTATGAAGCATGTCAGCTCGTTTACCGAAGAATCGCCGGCAGAAGTGTGGACCGAGGTCATGAAAAAGTTTTTCCTCTGCTTTGTCTGCGGATTGCTTGCCACCTCCTCTACCGGCGTAATATGGGTGCTAAACTCGATTATTTTCCCGATATACAACGCCTTTCTTGAACTTGGCAGCGAAATGTTGAATCATTTTTCGCAATCGGCAGGTGGCGGCGCCGACAGTATGCAATGGAACGGCAAAATGCTGTTTATCCCCTTTACCGGAAACGTAGAAGCAAATTACAACTTAGCTTGCTCGGTTTCCAACATGGATCCGGCAACGCCGGAAGGTTTCCCCGTTGCGCCCAAGCAGATGATGGAGTGTATGATATGCGCGATAAACGAACGCTTAAACTTTGGATTTAAGCTCGGCTGGGTGATCATTACCCAACCCGGATTTATGGCATTGGTCTGCGGAATAATTATGCTCCTCCTGTTCTTATTCATCAAAATCGGTTTTGTCTTTTATCTGGTAGACAGCATCTTCCGTTTGGCCATGATGATTTTGATTTTGCCGATACTTATTATGGCTTATGCTTTCAAACCAACCCGAAACTGGACCACCTCCGGATTTGCCACCATACTCAATTCCGCTGCTTTTATGATGTGTATCGCCATTGTCATATTGATGGCATTGGCGGCGACTCAACAGATTTTGATCGACAACAAAGAACTTTTTGAAAGCGACAAAGCATCACTGGCAGACTTTAGCAAACCGTTGTTGATGTTGATGTTGGTTGCGTTCCTGCTGGTCGGATCCATGAATATTGCCAAGAGTATTGCCGATGATTTGGTCAAAGGCGGCGGGGATGCAAACTTCCAAAAGACGGTTGGCAAAATCGGTTTCTCTGTTCTGTCATGGGCAGGTGCCGGTATTGGTAAGAAGCTTGTCCAAACAGCAACAAAGGCCGGAGCGAAAAAATCGTCAAATTTCAGCGCATTGCCAGGAACTCATAGCGATGAGAAATCCACACTGCAATCTTTGACCGGTAAGGATGATGAGGATAAAAGTTAGAGAAAGGATAAGAACGTGACAAAGCAAACTAACATATTTCGCAAGCTGAAGGCAAATCTTAAGGTCTTGCTGCCAGTTTGCTTTGCGCTGATCTTCAGCGTTGGCAATGCTTTTGCCTCTCCCACCTATCAGATATCCGAATCCGATATTGCCAATGCAATATCTCAGAAACCGACAGGCAATTCGCAGGTTTACCGCCCGCAAGCCGGAAATGCAAACAGCGGCTCCAGCGCTCTTAACCGTGAAACGCGTCTGCTTAAACGCGCCCTGAACAATTCTCTTTCCGGCGAAGGCCCAGGGCTGACAGCTTATGCCAAAAGTTTGGTCGGCGATGGATTGCACGCCGGACTTGACCTTATTGACAAAGGGCTTAATGCCGGACTTGACTTTGTTGACGATACCGTGGAATCGATATTCAGCAATGTAGAATCGGCACTGCCCGACAACTGCCTGAAATCGTTTCTGGTAACCTATAACCCTGTTTATCAGCTCGCCAAATTGTCAACAAAAGCGGCTATCAAAATCAGCAAATTTGCCGTGAACGTTGCGGTAGGCGTTGCCAAGTTTGCAACAAATATCATTTTTGGCGTTTCTAACCGCGAATGCAACAAAGAAAGAATGGACGCCATTTATAAATCGAGTTGCTATGCCTGTGATGTTGTCACGGCTCTGATCGGCAGCTTTATGAATGCGTGCACCTATTTGTATGATGTGACCAAAGAAGCCGGCAGTAAGATTTTGTGGATCGGCATTATGCTCTGGATTGCCTTTTATGTCCTGCAACAGCTGTCATCGCTTAAAAATATTGAGCCGACAGCAATGGTCAACGATTTGTTGATTATGGCCTTTAAGGTGTTGGGAGCCTATTTGGTAATCAATGCCGGTATTGATTTTTTTATCTCTTACGCCATTGTGCCGTTTATGAATTTCGGCGCTCAGTTTGGTATTGCCATGCTGGTCAGCGCATCAACCGCCAGCGGTTTGGATATCAGCAACATCCAACTCGACAGTGCTTATCTTTTCAAAGACGGCCCGATTCCGGCATTTTTCCTCAACCAGTTGCTACGCTATGTTGCTGCCGTTGACTACACCGTATCCACACATCTTGAAATTGGCCATATGTTGACTTGTCATGCCACGCACGCCGGCGCCTATGACTGGGAAATTGCCCGCATTCCCAATCCATGGATTTGGTTTAGCGGCGCTTTCATCTGGTTCTTTGGCTTCATGATGACTCTTTCGATTACCTATTATCTGGTCGATATTTCCTTTAAACTCGGCTTTGCCATTATTGCGTTGCCGCTTACGGTTGCGCTGTGGCCGTTTAACGTAACCAAAGACAAACTGGGTAAATGTTTCAGCATTATTTTGAATTCTGCCGGTATCTTGATCTTTTTGGGAATGACCGTGGCCGCAGGCTTGGCGATTGTCAGCAATGCTCTGGACATCGGATCGCAAGAAGCCATGAATACCAGCGTCGACTCCATTCTGACATCGGAAATGGACGGCACCACCAAAATGATGACGGCCATTGAGGACGGAGATAATGAATATATTGACCAACAACTGGCTTTTTGGAGTTTTGGCTGGATTGTCATTCTATTTGCCTATCTGTTTGCCTTAAAACTCATTGCTTCAACCAAAGGCGATTATGTAAGCAGATTTTTCAACGGCATGCTCAATTCCGATCAAATGCACAAAGGACTTACTCAGGCAACAAAAATAGCCAAGCATCATGCCATGAAACCGGTTAAATTTGCAGGAAAAGCAGTTGCTAAGAAGGCGGGAGTCGCGGTAGAATACCTTGCCCAAAAAGTGTTTGACAAAAAAGAAAAAGAAAACAAAGGGCTGCTCGACAGAGCGGGAAGCTTCAAAGACCGAGTTATCAATTTGGGTAACGGCAAATTTGAAGAACAGCCCAAAGAGAAGCTGTCAACAGCCGAAAGCGTAAAACAAATGGCCAGCCTTAAAGGCAAAGACGAAGAAATGTTGAAAAAAAGCGACAGTTCAAGCGGTGGCGGCGTTGGTCAGGGAATGCAGCAAGCCGGACGCGGTATGCAGCAAACGGCAGATGCCATCGATCAAAGCTTGGATGCCGCAGATCAAAGTGTTAAGGCCGGGAATCAGGCCGTTCAAGGCGCCGCTCATGTCGGCACGGCCGCCTCTCTGGGCTTAGCCGCTCCGATAACGGAAACGACAGCCGCCGCCAGCACCGTGGCTTCGACTGCAGCTTCCGCCGGACTGAAAGCGGGTAAATTGAGCGCCAAAGTGATGAAAACCATCGGTAAAATCATGGAAAAAGCCGGTAAGGGTTTGGAAAAAATGCAAAAAACAGCTAACAAGCTGAAAAAAGTCAGTCGATCGGCCAAGAAATTTACCAATAAAGCCCAAAAGAACTTTAAAAAAGAGGAAGAACGTCCCGAAGCTGAACAACAAAATCCGGAACAACCGAAAGATGATATGATCGACAATGCCGTCAACTCAACTTTCGGAATCAAAAACCAAAAGAAATAGGTGGAAGTGATGACGATGACAGCGACATATAAAAGAAAAAACATAAAAAGAAGCGTATTTGCTGCGCTGCTTGCCCTTACCGCCTTAATCTCATTTAATGCGGAAGCGGCAGGCGTATGCGCCGTCACATACAGAGGCGGAAATGTCACGCCCGAATGTCCGGACGGCAGCAAATCCCGTTATGACATCAGTCCGAAGTGTATCGAAGATGCCAACAAATCTGCCGATTCCTGCCTGAACACGATGCCGGTTACCAATGTCGCCCGTATTCCGGAAGATGTTTGCTTTCGCGGAAAAGGTTGGAAACGTAAACGCAACCACAACGGAATGGACTATGCGGCAGGCATGGGAACTGCCGTAACAGCGGCCATGGACGGGGTAATTACCAGATATTCTTTCGGTGTTTCCGAACCAGCGCGCGGACAATGTCAGTCCAGCGGCGGCGGATATGGTAATGTCGTGTACATTCAACACAAAGGCTGCGACGGCACTTACACAACTCGTTACGGCCACCTCACCAATAGACCCATTGCCGGCTTAAAGGAAGGTTCAAAAGTTAAAAAAGGCGATCTGATCGGTTATGTCGGCGGTACCGGCGGTGCCTGCGGACGCCCTCACCTGCACTTTGAACTGCGAGGCCCCGGAGATGCGCTGGTCAATCCGATGTGCGATCAAATTCAAGGTGTTTGCAACTGTAAAACCAAAATTCCTTCCAGCGGTTTGGAAAGCTGTAAAGACGCCACTTTTGCCGCTTCCAGCTCCACCCCGATAGAAGCGGAAGCCGGTGTAACCGCCGTTTCCGTCGGCACGGCCAACAATGCCGAAAATCCTGCCAAAGCCGCCGCCAGCTGTGCGCCCTATGAAGAAGTTCGCAACAGTTACCGCGAGTGGGGTTGCATTTTCTGTAAACCGTTTGAAATTTTGTTTAACACATCAAGCGTCATGGCCAAGCAATCGTTTAAAGCGTTGGCTAAAGCGGTGATTGTGGTGGTTGTCGTGGCATTTGCCATCTGGCTTTCTTTCGTAACACTCCGTTTTGTTTCCACGATGGAAATCAGAGAACCGCGCATTTTTGTTAAAACGCTGCTAAATCAGGCCTTCCGCGTACTGATTGTTGTTATTTTGCTCAATTCCGATTTAAGTAAACTGCTGGCACTAAGCATTGATCCGGTTTTTTCCACCGGTCTGAAGGTGGCGCAGCTGGCGGGCAAAATTTCCGATACCTGCGATCTGGGCAGCCATAAGATGACCATTGTCGGTCCGGAGGTCGGCGGGCTTTCCCCGGCGATGGGGCAAGGGATTTTGTGCACCATTAAATCCGTTCAAGATCAGATCGGCGATGTTTTGGCATTGGGCGAACTGAGCTGGTGTTTGTCTTGGAGTGCCGAATATCGGATATTTAAGGTTTTTCCGCATCTGGGATATCTCATAACAGCGATCTTTTTCTATTTAGGCGGGTTTATGCTGCTGTTTATCTATCCGTTCATGCTGGTGGACTGCGTCTTGAAATTGGCAATTGCGGTAGCCCTGCTGCCGGCGGCGCTGGGTGCGTTTGCCTTTAAGGTCACCGCAAACTACCTGCAAGAAATTTGGAAAATATTTTTGAATGCCATATTCAGTTTTATTTTCCTGTCCCTGATCATTTACATTATTGCCTCCATTGCGGCAGATACGTTGAGCGAGTTAATCGGCGGCACCGATGTGGGTATTTTGATGCAATTCTTCTGGTGGACGGTAGAGGTTATCAAAGTGGTTGCCGTCTGCTTCCTTGGCTATGCCGTGCTGGGCGAAATGAAGAATTTTACAAAATCTTTTGCCGGCGGTTTACATTTCAGCAAAAACGGTATCGGCTCGCCGACAGGCAGCTTCGGCATGGAAATGTTTGCCAAGCGTCCGGCTTTGTTTGTCAATAATCTGACCAAAAACAGCAGAAAAAGGCTCGGCACTGCCGCCCATAGAGTGGTTTCCGAAAAAATACACAAAGCTTCGATCGACGGTTGGAAAAATGCCGCGGAAGGCGCGAGAGTCATTAATCCGTTTAAGCCGTTTAGTCGAATTAACAGCGGTTTTAATAAAATAAATGACGAAAACGGCAACACAGTGTATGACACCACAAGCGCGTGGCAAAAATTCCGTGGCAAGCAGGAATTTCGCACATTTGAAACCGATACCAACGGCAACACAAAAATGAACGTGGTTGTCAAAGACAAAAAAGGCAAACGAACAGAAGTTGAAACCGATGCCTATGCCACCGTTACCCGTCAATACGGCAACAACGGCACCCTGCAAGGTGAGCAGATCAAAGTTAATGCCGCTTTGTTGAAATACGCTTTCAAAAAAGACGGTTCCTACAACCGATCAATGGTCAACGATTTTATGCAAAATTCTTTGCTCAGCGAAGAAAAAAAGCAACTGATGTTGCTGCAGGAGGTGATGAAAGAACGCTTAAACGAATCAACCATTCAATGGGATGATTCGTTTGAAAATCGGACGATAGAAAAATCAACCGATGCGACAGGGCGAGAAACTTGGACGGTTAAACAAAACAACAAAGGAACTCTCTCTACTTTCAAGGTAACTTTCGGTGCAAACAACCGCATTTTGTCAGAATTTCAAGTTATCGATGCCAAAGGTCATGGCAAGTCATTTGCCACCGACGGTATTGTTCAGCGGAAATCTTATATTTCCGTCAAAGTCAATGCCGACGGCAAAGAGATAACCGCCGTTAAAAACAGATATGCTTTCAGCAAATATTATTCCACTGCCGACCGTCCTCTGTATGCCAACGGCGATATGGCAGACAATATTCCGGCGCAAGAAATCATGTTTTCAAAAGAAGAAATGAACAATTTTGCCGAACAAGTCAGATCCGAAGGAAACAAAGCTTATACTTTTAAAGAGTTTAACTGAGGTTTGTTCTGATAAATAGTCAAAAAAAATGGCGGAAATAGAAAATTCTGCCATTTTTTTTGCACAAAATCGTCATCTTTTGTGCAAATTTCTTGATTAATTCCAAAGTTAGATTATTATTTAGTTAAATTTTAATAATCTGCAACAATGCAAAGGTGGTAATTATGGAAGAAATTATTTTCCCTAACCAGATCAGAATGTACAGAAGGCTGCGCGGGCGTTCCATGCAGGAACTGGCTGATCATTTGGGTGTCAGCCTCTCGGCCATCTCCAAAATCGAAAAAGGCTACCGCAGAATTGATCAAGAACAATTGGTGCGTGTGGCGGAGCTTTTGGATTGTCCGATGCAGGATCTGTTCGTTAATGAACAGAACTCTCAAGAAGGCGTTATTTTGTCTTGGCGGCGGGAACAAGAAAGAAGAAACAAAATCAACGAAAAAGCCGGATTAAAAACATTGGGAGCCGGATTGCGTCAAATCCGCAATGAAAAGAACCTGACTTTGATCGAAGTGGCGGAAAGTTCAGATATGACCTTGTCGGTTTATCACCGCATTGAAATGGGGCAGCGAGAAGTTTCCGACAAAGAAATGAAAAATATTGCCAAATCGCTCGGCTATACGACAGAAGAACTCAAAGAAGCCATCAAAAACTTGGACGGCAAAGGGATGTTGGATGAAATTATCCAGCGCAACGATGCCAAATATAAACTGTTGTCCAATCCCCGCGGTGCCATTTCCACTTTTGACGCCGCTCCGCGCGATAATCAAAAAATTCCGGTATATGGTGTCCCCGGCAAAGACGGCAACGTTATTATCAATAACGAAAAAGAAATTAAGTGGGTTGGGCGTCCCGACATCCTCAATGGCAAAAAAGAGGCCTATGGGCTGAATTTGTGCACCCGTCGGTTAGGCAGCTTGTTGCCGGCTCGTTCCGTTTTGTTGGCAGATCCGCAAGAAGTGGTTAGTGTCGGAGATATTGCCGTTTATCAAATAGAGGAAGGAGAAGTTATGGTCGTCAGCATTCGCGAAGATGATAACGGAAAACTTTACGGCATCCGTTGGAATCCGGACGAAAGGATTAAGCTGGATAACAACGATTTGAGCAAACTACACAAAGTTGTCTGTATTTATCTGTAGGGTTTGGCAGACCGACCTCCGAATGTGATTTTTTGCACCTCTGAGGAGGAAAATGCGGCAGATAGGATTGAGGCGTTTGGTTTGCTTTGAACGGACGAAGAAAATCTTTTAACCAAAAAGAAAATCCCAAACGGGGTTTTCTTTTTTTCTTTAATAAAAACGCCACCCCTTAAGGGGAACGGCACAAGCTTTTCTTTAATAAAAACGCCAACCCTTAAGAGGAACGGCGCAAGCTTTTCTTTAATAAAAACGCGGCGGTTGCCATCTGTTTTTCACCCGCTTATAAACGGTGTTTTTTTTGCTTCCGTTGTATGATTGATTGACATTTATGAATTTGACTTTATGTTGTATTCAGTATATCCTATATATATTCTAACGGGGGGAAGACTGTGGCAGACGACATCAAAATCTCGGAAAGTTTCGGACAAAGCAAAAACAACAATGAAGAATTGCCGATCATTGTCGCACAGCGTTTTTTAAATATTTTCCGCCAACTGCATATTTTTAGCGATGAAAGACGCGAAGCTTTTAACAAAATGCTGCTGGAACTGCCACCGGAAGTTAAATCTATTTTTCAGAGTCTGCCCGGAGGCACTCCGCTGCAAGAATATATGGAAGATCTGCAACAAAAAAGCAAAGGTCTGGCTCCTGTTGCTCATCATAGCCATCAGAAAAACAACAATATTTTACAAGAAGTTCTATCCGAAAACAAGAGCGCGTCCGGCAAACCTGCCGGCGAGAGTATCATCAACGGTGATAACTTTGCCCGTATTCTGGCAAGCAGTTTGGCTCAGTCAAATGCAGAAATTATTCGAGAATTGCAAAGCACCCGCCCCTCGGCAGCCGGAGGTGACGGCGCCGCAAGCGGCATTGATGCCGCTCCGATGAGGTTGGTCGCCGACGAATCTTTTACAAACATCATCTCCAAGGCTTTGGCAGAAGCAATCGAAAACTCCGAAAGGAAACGCTTGGAAGACAACAAGATGATCGCCCGCTCATTTACCGAGCTGCAAGAAAGCCTGACCAAACAAATAGAACAAAGCAGTCAGCTCAAATTTGTATCTGACGGCAACGGCAAAACGGCAGCAGCTCCGATACAGATGAAAGGGCTGGTTGATGATCTGGTCAAGGCTCAATCTGCTTTTCTCAAAGAAACCACCAAAAGCCAAAAAGAAGAACTTTCTTCAATTATATCCACCGCCATAAAGGAAAGCCAAAAAGTTTCCACTCAGGCGCTGATCGAATCTTTTAAGAAAATCAGCGAAGATAAAATTCCGACACCAATCACTTATGCCGCCTCCTCGCCGAAAGGTTTGCCTGCCATAGAATCGGTCGAGCAAGCTCTAAAAGCACAAGGGAAAGAGTTTTCCTCCATTATCTCCATGGCGCTGAAAGAAAGCCAGAAAAATTCCGCACAGACGATTATTGAAACTCTGGAATCGCTGAAAAAAGATTCTGCCGCTTCCTCAGGAGGACAAAACAATCTCAAAGTTGAAGAAATTATGCGGATGCAAGCCAATCTGTTCCGAGATATTGCGCGCGCTCAAAATCAGGAGTTTTCGGCACTGATTTCTTCGGCGCTGAAAGAAAGCCAGCGGCAGTCTACGGAAGCAATCATTGCCGCATTGGGGCAACTGCAGGCGGTGTCTGCGCAGGCGGCGTTTGTACAGCCTGCCAACCGTCGGGAAAACAGCGCCATCAAACCGGCTGCCGTTTATGAGCCGGCGACAACTCAACCGCTGACCGAATCGGCAATTTCCACTCCCATGATCGACCAATATCTGGACGAAAACGACGAGGAAGAAACATCGGCAGAAGAAATAACAAAAGCCGATCCGTTTGAAGAAAACGCCAAAAAGAAAAAGAAGAAGAAAAAAAAGAAAAATCGGGAAGCAGAAAATGCGGCCGCGGAAACGACCTCGGCAGTTGTTGAAAAACCAGCAGAAAAACCGCAACCGGAAGCCAAAACGGAAAACGCATCCGACGTAAACACCAAAGAGAAAAAAGCCAATGTCGCCGTCCAAAATGAGGGCGCCCAAGTAAAAGCGCAAGAA
>JAHHRI010000037.1 GCA_020025875.1 Alphaproteobacteria bacterium
GAAAACAACTACGGTTTCGGAATTTCCAACATCTCGGATAATCTTGAGAATAGGCAAAGCCAATACACAAATTCTGCCTTATTTCCAAAACTGAAGGCTAATGACGATATATCTTATAAATTAGCTCAGAATAGCTTGAGTAATAAAACCGATGCTTCAAATAGTTATTATGATGAGAATTTTTACAGAGTATTTAACAAAACTTTAGGAGAAGAAGGGGAATATGAGGATAGGCCTAACAAAATTGATACAGCAACCAATATGGGGTTTCAACAAGCAACATTGGAACGTTTCAAACAAAAACATCCGAAGCTGTCACAAGGATTTCCCGCTCATGTTAAAAATTTAACACGAGAACAGGGTAAAATTATTGCCCTTAAAGATTACTATGAACCCTATAGAATAGGTGAAATTAAATCGTCTGCCATACAAGAAACCATGTTTGATTCTTTCTTTAATCACAGCCCACATGCACCCGCTTTGTGGGTACAAAAAGCAATAAATCAAAATACAAAAATGCAAGTCAATGAAGATGGGATATTTGGTTCTGAAACGATAAATGCCATAAACCAACTTTCAGAAGATGAAATTATTAAGGTCAATAACGCAATTTTGGCACAACGACTTGCAGACTATGAGAGAGAAAAGAAAACCAATCCTAATCCTTATTATGAAAAATATACTGTTGGCTTGCCTAACAGATTCAAACGATTTGAAATAAAATAGTATTGTTTTAAAAAATGGGTATTGGATATTATACTAATACCCATTTTTTGCTATATTGAGATAAAGTAAACTTTCTAACATCTGCATTAAAACAAGTCCTTCATCACTATAGGGTAATAAGCCGGTAATTGAACCGCATTGACCATAGCAATATTTATTGGCAGTATAAAGATTATTATAAAAATTCCATATACCTTTTCTTGTTTGTTCAAAATATTCCAATATTTGAGGTTGCTGTTGAGGATCAAATCCCTTTTGAATTTCTTGTTTGATAGCTTCTCCTAGACAATTATTTATTTTTATATTACGCTCAATCATATCTTGCGTTGTTCTATACTTGTCATTTTCAACATTTTTGGCACACTCATCAAAAATAGCTTTGGCTTTTTGTTTAGCCTGTTCTTTATTATTTTCTTTGCTGTGTTGGAACTCGATTAAATTATCTAATTTTGCCGAAATGCCGTAAGCGCCGTCTTTAACACACCCCACATCAACCCCCAAATTTATATATTCATCATTATCTTTATAGTAGACATAGGCCAAATCAATGGGGTGTCCGTTCACATAAACAGATCCATTATAGCTTACATTTTCAATCTGAATAGAGTGAGATTTGGCACTTTCACATAAAGAACAATACTCAAATATTTCCCTTTGTTCGTTGATTATACTCATTGCTTTAGAGGCTGTTTCTTGATTAACATTATGACAAATTTCTGCCTGAGCATTTGTTATGGAAAACAATATACATATCAATCCCAAAATAAATTTTTTCATTTTATCCTTCCTTAAATGCTGCACCTATGATATTTCATAGAGTTTCAAAATACAACAAATAATTTATAACCAACTAAAACCAGAGAACTGTCCTTAGTTGGGGCAACAATCCTGAAAACAACTACGGTTTCGGAATTTCCAACATCTCGGATAATCTTGAGAATAGGCTATGAATTATCATAGTTAATTATTTTATAGTTTTCGTCATCATAAAACTTAAACAGATGATGCGTTTTGCCTGTAAATAGACGTGCTTTATCAAGTTGAACTGAGAGGGCTTTTTTTTGCAGATTTTCATATGGGCCGCCTATTCCAGATTGCGCTTGAAAGTCAACGCGGCAAAGCCGAGAGTGGCAAAGGAGATAACCAATAACGGCATTAACTCCGGCCAGATATCGGCAAGGCCTATGTCTTTTAAAAAGAGACTGTTGCCTATTTTGATAAAAAAGCGAATTGGGTTGGCATAGGTCAGATATTGCAAAAACAGCGGCATATCTTCGATGGGAGATACAAAGCCGGAAAGCAAGATGGCAGGCATCATAAAAGCAAACGCTCCGAGGATGGCTTGTTGCTGATTGTCGCAAACGGAAGAAATGAACAAACCCACGCCGACAAATGAGAGCAGGGCGATAAAAGAAGCTAAAATAAACAGAACGAAAGGTCCGGTGAGCGGAATGTCAAAACAGAAAACGGCCGCTGCCGTCATGGCGGCTTGTAAAATCAGGGCAATAAAAAGCGGCGGCACGGTTTTGCCGATGAGAATTTCAAATGCCGTGTAAGGACTGACGATTAATTGTTCAAAAGTGCCGAGTTCTCGTTCTCTGGCGACGGACAGCGAAGTGAGCATCAACGTGATGACAAGCGCCAAAATAACGATCAGCGAGATGACCAAATACCACTGATAAACCACATTGGGGTTAAACCAGCTGCGAGTGAGCGTCGAAACACAAGCCCCTGTTCGGGGGGTGAATTTTTGCGAAAAACGACCGGCAATCTGTGTGATGTAATCATTTAGCCCGATGGCCGTTGTCGGTGTGCGCCCATCCAAAATAAGTTGTATGTCGGCGGTCATTCCTTTTTTCAGCTTTCGGGAAAAATCTTGTCGGATAACCAGAATACCCTGTACTTTTTCGCTTTCCAAAGCTCTTTGTGCCTGTTGCAGATTGTCGGAGCGAATAATTTTTGCAAACCAGCGAGAGTTTTCAATGCCGGCAACCAATTCTCTCGATTCAAGTGTTTGCGAATTGTCAATAATGATTAGGGTGGCGTTTTTGGTTTCCATGGTTAAAATGTTGGCAAACAGTGCCAGCTGGATAAGCGGCGGGGCAATGATAATGATGCGGCTTTTGGTGTCGCGCAAAATGGTCAAAAACTCTTTGTTGATTAATGCCCACAGGCGAGAAAAACATTTAATCATCGAGCCTCCTTGCGGTTTTTTTGTAAACCAGCAGCGAAAAGAAAAAACCGAGAACGAACAAAAACAAAGAACTGTGCAAGGCGTTTTGCCAGACGGTGCCGGCCAAAAACTCATTTTTGATGAAGCTGACATAATGTGTCGGCGGCAGCAGCTTGGTCAGCCAACGGAATGGGGCGGGCATGGAGAGGATGGGAAAAACCACGCCGGACATCATCAGCGCCGGCAAAAAGCCGAGAATCAGAGAAGCCATGCTGGAAAGCATCTGATCGTGCAAAAGACTGGAGATGATCAGCCCGATACCGAGTGAGGCATACAAAAACAATGCGCTGACGGTAAACAAAACCGGATAACTGCCGCGAAAAGGCAAGTTAAACACAAAAAGAATGACCAACATACTGAAAGTAAGCGATAGCATACCCACGACAAAATAGGGGACATATTTGCCGATAACAATATGAATGGGGCGGATATTGGCGGCCAGCAGCGCTTCCATCGTACCTCGTTCCCATTCGCGAGAAATGACCAGTGCCGTCAGCAAAATACCGATCAGCGTCATGGTAACGGCCAGCGAACTCGGAACCAAAGCTTTGCGTCCGTTGGTGTTTTGGTTGTACTGATAGCGGGGCAGCACTTTGACTCCAGCATTTTGAGGTGGCGCAAAACGGCTGTTTTGCAGCCAGCCGGCGGCAATTTGGCTGACATAGTTTTGCGTGTGGCTCACCTGATTGATGTTGGTGCCGTCGACAATAAGTTGCAGTATGGCATTTGTGCCGGCGGCCAGTTTTTGAGAAAAATTTGCGGGGATGGTGAGTGCGCCCTGAATTTTGGAACGGGTGAGATCGTCATACATTTGTTCTCGCTGGTTGTAGCGCACGGTGGTAACAAATCGGTTTTGTTCAAAAGCTTTGGCCAGTTCTTCCGTAATCGGGCTGCCATCGTCATTTTTAATGCCCAATCTGATGTGAGCGGAATCGAGGTTAATGCCGTAGGCATAGATAAAAAGCAGCAGTGTCGGCAGAACGAAGGCAATAATCAGGCTGGAGGGATCTCGGAGGATCTGTAAAAATTCTTTTTTGATAAAGGCAAGAGTCATGTTCATGGGTTTTGTTCCTGCTGCAAAATGATGTTGACAAAGGCTTCTTCCATTGTTTGGGCAGCCGCCTGCCGTTTGAGTTCTTCCGGTGTTCCGGTGGCAATGGTTTGTCCCCGATAAAATAAGCTGACACGGTCGCAAAATTCGGCTTCGTCCATAAAATGAGTGGTTACGAGCACGGTGACGCCTTTGCGGGCAAGCGAGATAATATGATTCCAAAATTCGCGCCTTGTCATGACATCAACACCTGATGTCGGTTCGTCAAGGAACAACACCGGAGGGTTGTGCATAATGGCGCAGGCAAGCGACAGCCGCTGTTTGTAGCCGAGCGGGAGGTTGCCGGCATTGCCGTCGAGGTAACGAGAAAAATCGAAAATTTTGTTCATCCGTGCCACCGCTTCTTTTGCCTGTTGTCCGACAAGCCCGTAAGCTCCGGCAAAAAATTCGAGATTTTGGCGAACGCTCAGGTTGGGATAAAGCGAGAATTTTTGCGCCATGTAGCCGAGATGCGAACGGGCGGCGGCAGCATTTTTAACAATGTCCGTACCCATAATGCGAGCCGTGCCGGAAGTGGGCTTTGCCAACCCGCACATCATTTTAAAAGAAGTTGACTTGCCGGCGCCGTTGGGACCGAGAAGGCCAAAAATTTCTCCTTTGCGAATGCGAAAGCTGTTGTTTTTCACCGCATGAAAATGGCCGTAACATTTGACCAGATCAAGCGCTTCCACCGTATATTCTCCCTTGACCGGCGGCATGACAAAGTTTTCGGCAACCGGCGATTCTTTTGGTTTGTAGCCGCCCATCAACTCAATGACCTTTTCTTCAAACTGCCGGCTGTCGGGAGCCAGATCTTCCGGTTTTCCGCAGTAGATGATGCGCCCCCGATCAATCACGACGGCAATGTCAAAACCGTGGGCTTCGTCCATATAGGCCGTAGACCACAGTACCGTTGCCTTGCCGCCCTTGGCTTGTTTGACCATCTTGAGCAGTTCCCGTCGGGAAAGCGGATCAACCCCGACCGAGGGTTCGTCAAGCAAAATCAGTTCCGGATTGCCTGCCAAGGCGCAGATCAGCCCCAGTTTTTGCTTCATGCCGCCGGAAAGTTTGCCCGCCGGTCGATCCTGAAAGTTGCTAAGACCGGCAAACGCCAACATTTGTGAAAAATCCGGATCAATATTTTTCAGCTGAGCATAAAATTCTAAATTTTCCCGCACCGTCAAATCTTCATAGAGGCCGAATTTTTGTGGCATATAACCGGTTTTTGAGGCCAGCATCTGCTTGTCTTTAACCGGATCCAGTCCGCAGACCGACACATATCCGCTGTCGGGCAGCAATAAGCCGTCAACCAGTCGGAGCAAAGTGGTTTTGCCGGCTCCGTCGGCACCGATCAGCCCAACCGTTTGCCCTTTGGCAATGGTCAGCGACAGCTGATCAACGGCGAGCGTTTTTCCGTTGTCGAATGTTTTGGTGAGGTTTTTGATTTCAATGCAGGTTGCCGCCGTCATCGTTTTTCTCCGAGCTTTCGGTAAAAATCTTCACCGTTGCCGGCATACCCTGTTTTAAAAAGCGGTCGGCATCGTCAACATAGATGTTGAGCCTATAAACAAGGTCGGTTCGCAGCTCTTCCGTTTGCACGGTTTTGGGCGTAAATTCCGCTATCGGCGAAATGTAGCCGATATGCCCGCGGTATTGTTTTTTGTTTCCGGTTGCGGGATCCGTGCTGTCGGTGAAGATCAGCGCGCGGCTGCCATAATCGACGCTGCCGAGTAGTGGTTCCGGCAAATAAACCCTAATCCACAGCGGAGCGTTTTTGCTCAGCGTGTAAACCGGCATACCGGCTGCGACAGTTGCCCCCGGTTCCAAAATACGGGTGCTGATCACGCCATCGTCGGGGGCATAAATTTTGGTATATTCCAGCTGGTTTTTTTCGTAACGGGAGGTGATTTTTGCCGATTCGTAGGCGGCAACCGCCTCGTCACGGGCATGGGCATAGGAGATGCAGCTACGTTCGGACGCAATTTTTTGCTTGCACAACGGCAGGTTGGTTTCAAGCACCGAAACGGCTTCTTTCATTTGCGCTTCATGGCGTTTGAGTTCGGATAACGATTTTTGGTATGTGTGGCGATAGTCTTTGTCGTCCAGCGTTGCCAGCAGTTCGCCTTTTTGAACATGGTCGCCTTCTTCAAAAAACATTTCCTTTAACGTGCCCGATACGCGAAAGCTCATGTCTACCTGACGTATGTCGACATTGCCATAAAGGGTAACGGCATGGCGCTCATCTTCTTGATGAAAGCGCGAGAAAAGAAGAACGGCCGTTGCCGCTGCCGTTGCTGCCGTAAGCAGTAAAATAGCCCGTGTGTTTGTCATAAGTTTCTCCTTGCCTGTTCCAGTATGGCATCGCAGTTTTCTTTGATGTGTTTTTTGATTTCTTTGACCAGCTCCGGTGTGTATTGCCTAATTTTCATTCTCCGCAGCAGGGCTTCTTTGTGAGTGCGAAACATCACCGCCTGCCCAAACAAAGTATGTGTAAGAATAAGCACGGACGGGCTGTTTTCGTCCACGCCGAGTTCTTGTGCCGCCAACTTGGAAATTTGTTTGTGCGCAGGTTCCAAAATATGTTGATAAATTTTGTCATAAGCAGACGACGGGCTGATAATTTCATTAATCACCAATCGGGCTTGAGCATCGGATATTTTATCTCCGCACAAAAAGTCAAAATAGCGCTCAATGACATTTTTAACACCTTCCCGCGGCGAGTCTTTGCCGTCAGTCTCAATATTTTCTGTCGGCAGGTTTTGATTGACCGTTTCAATCACTTGGTCGATGACGGCTTCGTAAAGCTTCTGTTTAGAGCCGAAGTGGTAGCTGATGGCGCATAGGTTGACTCCGGCCTGACCTGCCAATTCTCGGGTGGAAACGCCTTCGGTGCCGCGGCAGGCAAACAGGCGGACGGCGGTTTGTAGCAATTTGTTTTTTGTATCTTTCATCATCAAAACTTTCTTTGTCTTTTATCTGCAATATATCTCATTTCAAAAAATAAGTCAATCGTTTGATTTTATAAAATGAGGGCGTGTCGCCGTTCTTGTCAAAGAGAGTTGCAGAGGAATAGGGGGGAATAGGGAGGTAAGGGACAAAGGGGGCAGGGGCAAAAGTAAGGGGTAAAGGAGGCAGGGACAGCGCAAAAACACAAAAAAAGTGTCTTTCCGTGCAGAAAGACACTTTGTCGCTAAAACCGATGAGCCTATTTACCGCAGGGGCTGAACAGCTCGGAAATGGAGATGGCGCCAAGCAGGTAATCGTTGGTGCAAACTTTCTGGCCGCCGATTGTTCCGCGTGTGCCGGTGCAGGCAGACAAAGCGAGCAACACGACAACAAGAGCTAATTTTTTCATAATTGTAGTCCTTTTGTTAATTTTTACAGAAATGTCATTTCTGACAAATCAGATGTTATATAAGCGGCGGCTAAAAAGCAAACAAAAATTTCTGCCGAAGGATTGTTTTGCGTAAAAAACTTTCTGCCGTTTATAAAAAACTCCCGTCATTTGGCGGGAGTTTGGGAAAAAGTCAGCGTCCGAAAACGCTGTCTTTCAGACGCTCCAGAGTGGCGCGGGCAACAGGGCGCGCTTTGGCGGCGCCTTCTTCCAACATGGCTTCCACTTCGTCGTAATGGTTCATGTAGTATTCATATTTTTCTCTTGCGTCTTTAATTTCGTTGATGACGGCATCGAGCAACATGGTTTTGATATGACCGTAGCCGAGTTTTCCCTGCCGCAGTCCGTCAGCCATTTCTTGCTGCTGAGTTAAAGAAGCAACCGACTTGTAGATGTCATAAACCAAAATTTCGTCCGGATTTTTCGGTTCTTCCATAGGGCGAGAGTCTGTTTTAATTGAAAAAACGGCTTTTTTAATTATTTTGTCATTTTCAAACAAGGGGATCACGTTGCCATAGGATTTACTCATTTTTCGTCCGTCAATTCCGGGAACCACCGCCACATTTTCGTCAACGGAATATTCCGGCAACACCAACAACGGTTTGTTATATTGGGCGTTGATGGCGCCGGCAATGTCGCGGGCTATTTCCACATGTTGCACCTGATCTTTGCCGACCGGCACGATATCCGTATCGTAGGCGAGAATGTCGGCTGCCATGAGCGTCGGGTAGGTGTAGAGCCCCATATTAATACCGTCGTCGTCGGGCTTGCCGGCTTCGCGGTTGCGGTCAACCGCCGCTTTATAAGCGTGCGCCTTGTTCATAAAGCCTTTGGGCGTGTAGGCGTACAAAATGGTGGTTATTTCCGGAATTTCGGCAATGTCGGACTGTCGATAAAACACCGACTGTTTCGGGTCCAAGCCCGCGGCCAGATAAATACAGGCAATTTCTTTGAGCTTTCGGTTCAAAACCTGCGGATCTTTTTCTGCATTAATGGCATGATAGTCGGCGATAAACATATAGTGTTTTCCGCCGGCTTGCAGAGCCTGATGCCCCAGTCTGATGGCCGGCTTTATGGCGCCGAGATAGTTGCCGAGATGCGGAGTCCCCGTTGGTTTGACACCGGTCAAAACTTTTTTGTATTCAAACATTTTTTGTCATTCCCTGTAAAATTTTTATTGTATTTATTTATAAAATTGATACTCTGTCTGTGCTTATAAATCAATTAAAAAACTAAGGATATGTGAAATGCTGGATATAAAGTTTATTATCGAAAATCAGAAACTGGTGGAAGAAGGTATTGCCAAAAAAGGTTTGAGCATTGATATTTCCTCTCTGATTGCCCTGCATTTGGACATCAACAAGTTGAAAACATCTTCCCAAGCGTTGGCGGAAGAAAAAAACCGGCTGAGCAACTCCATCAAAACGGCGGCGGCATCAGACCGTCCGTCCATTATCGCCAAAAGTAAGGCTCTCGGAGAACAGCTGAAAGCCGAGCAAGAAAAACTGGCGGTTGAACAGAAAAAATTTGATGACATCATGTGGCGTATGCCCAACCTGCCCAGTGAACAAAGCCCGATCGGCGCCGATGACAGCGAAAATGTTGTCTGCCGACAAGTCGGCGTGCCGACAAAGTTCGACTTTGCCCCCCGTGACCATGTCGAATTGATGGAGTTAAACGGCTGGAGCGAAATGGAACGGATCTCCAAAGTTTGCGGATCGCGCACCTATGCCATTGCCGGCGAATTGGCACGTCTGGAACTGGCCATTCATTTGCTGGTGATGGATAAACTGACACAAAACGGTTTTCGGGTAATTACCGTGCCATCGCTGTCTAAGGAAAAACCGCTTTATGGGCAGGGCTATTTGCCGTTTGCGCGCGATGAAATTTATTATATGCCCGAAGATGATCTCTATCTTTCGGGAACGGCAGAACTGATTTTGAACTCGCTCAGAGCCGACGAAATTATTCCCGAAAACGAACTGCCGATTCTTTATGCCGGCTTTTCTCCCTGCTTCCGTCGGGAAGCCGGAGCCGCAGGCAAAGATACCCGCGGTCTTACTCGGGTTCATCAATTTATGAAAACGGAACAGTTTGTGATCTGCAAAAACGATGTGCGGGAAAGCGAAAAATGGCATCAGAAATTGTTGCAGATTTCCGAAGAAGTCTTGCAGGATCTGGAATTGCCTTATCAGGTGTTGGAAGTGTGTACCGGCGATATGGGAGCGCCTAAATATCGCCAGTATGACTTGGAGGCATGGGTGCCGAGCCAAAATTGCTATCGAGAAACACACAGCTGCTCCAATATTACCGATTGGCAGGCGCGCCGCACCAATCTGCGCTATCGTGACAATGCCGACGGACGGGTGAAGTTCGTGCACACGCTCAACAATACCGGAATTGCCACTCCGCGGGCGTTGGTGCCGTTCTTGGAAAATCACCAACAGGCGGACGGATCGATCCGTATTCCCGAAAAATTGCAGCCATATATGATGGGTAAAAAGTTTATTGGCGGCAACAAGTAAAAACGCAAAACAAAAAGCTTCGTTTTTTTCCGGAGCTTTTTGTTTGGCAGAAGCTTTCGTTTGCTAAAGGTTGACCTCTAAAAAGAAGTCGTATATAATGATAAAAAATAGACAAAACGGGGGTTCGTGAGGGAAAATGAGTGATCAGGTTGTGTTGGGGCAAGCGCTGCGTTCGATCGTTTTGAAAGGATCCGAAGAAACGGAAGCCTACTACGAACGCGAATTGGCTGCGGCAGAGAGCGAACGTAAGCAGGCCGAAGCCGAATTTAAGGCCTCTGGCGCCCGTCGGATTGGCGAGATAAAACAGCAGATCGGGCAACTTTTGTCAGAGATCAAACAGGCGTCGCCGGAACGAAAAAAAACACTCGGAGAAGAAGTTAAAAAGCTCAATGCCGAGAGAGAAAGCTTAAAAACCCCGCCCGTTAACCGTTTTGCTTATCTGGACAGCAAGATCAAAGCTTATGCGGGCAGCCAGCTGTTGTTTAAGCCGTTGCTTTCGCCGCAGACATTGGAAAAATACAATATTGCTTTTTCTTTTAACGAGCAGGGGCGTTTGGTGCTGGATGCCAACGAATTGCGCGAAAGCGCCCTCGGTGATAAAATCCGTTCGGGAACGGATTATATTTTTGAACGCACCCAAGAACTCGGCACAAAAATAACCCGTGCCGCCGATATCAAAAACATTGTGTTGATGGATGCCAAAAGACTGTTGTCGCTGCAGCCGAAAGAAATAGATTTTGAGCTGATTGAGCAATGTCACAATGCATATAATGCCGAAAAAGCGGAACGGGAGAAGAAAAACAAGGATATTGCCCGTCGCCGCGAGGAAAGCCGTAGCGGAATTGAAATGATTAAAGAATATCCCGACGGCTATTCCTTTTTTGAACTATTGCCAACTCCGGTTTATGACGACAACGGAAAACTTCTGCACCATGTATCGCTGAAATATGAATCGGACGAAATGGGGCATTGTGTCGGTCGTGGCGGATACAATGACCATATCGGCAAAGAGGGCTGGCATTTCTATTCGCTGCGGGGTGCGAACGAAGACGGCGTGTTGGTGCCTCATTGCACCATTTCCATAGAAAACGGTCGTTTGTCACAAATTAAGGGCAATTCCAATCTGGCGGTAAAAAATCGCTATGTGTCAGATGTGCGCCAGTTTGTGCGCTCCCTCAATATGCCTATTCCCGATTCGGAAAAGAAATATATCGGCTATATTAAAGATGTTAATAATCGCGAGGTTGATTTGTTTGACTTGCCGTCGGGAACATCGCTGAATAGCCTGCAACTGGCTGCCGGTGATTATAAGGGGGTGCGGCTGGCAAACATAGCAAAAGTCGGTTATCTGAGTTTTGAAGGTAAAGTGGAACTTAAGGATTATCGCGAAGCAACAGCTATCGGTCAGATCGATTCTTTAACCCTGAACACGGCGGAAGAAGCAGATTTTTACGATCAGGTTTCGTTAAATGTGAACAGTTTGACAATCGCAAAGAAAATGCCCCAACATCTGGGATCGGTCGAAAATGTTGTGTTTAACAAAAACGTAGAAGTAGATTTTTCCCGCCATTGGGAAAATGTCCGCCGATTGGAGTTTGCCGATACGGTTCTTGATGCTCGTTTGTTGCCGGTGCTTGCCGATGGCATTAAAGGCGGTATCTGGGAGAATACTGAACATCTGACATCGGCGGAATTTCTGGATAAAATGTTCGGAAGCCAATGGACGGCAACCCATTGTCGAACCAAAAACGGTAAAATGATTGTAGATACGGATCTGGACTTAAGCGGCCGCCGGTTGACACGTTTGCCGGCAGATATGAAAAATATGCTTGTTAAAGGTAAACTCGATTTGTCAAACAACTGGTTGGATGACATCAGCGCACCGCTTGCATACCCCGATTGTCAAAAAATGGTTTTGAAAAATAGTTTTGGCGTGCACAACTCTCGGCGTTTTGACACACTGCCCTATTTGCCGGAGGGAATAGATTGCGGGTCGTACGAAGTTGACTTAACGGAACAAAATCTGGCGGAAGTGCTGGATAAATTTGCCCTGATTGACAGAAAACGGATTAAAAACGAACAGGGATGTATTGTGATTGAGGGCGATGTTAACTCGAATTTGATGGAAGCGTTTTCCAATGTTAATTTTCCCAATCTTCATCTCGAAGATATTGAAGTGAGAGGAAAATTTACGGCATTGCCCGAAATGGTAAAATTTCCCGCTTGTCGAACGCTGGTGTTGAATCATCTTCAACAAGACATTGTTGTTTCGCCGCAAACGGAAAAGGTGGAGTTTCTCTCGTGGCAAAAACAGATAAATAAGCTGAACGGCAAAAACCTAAAACGGATTGCTTATGACAGCTGCTATCTGACGTGTGAAGATTTGCAAGCGTTCAATCCCGACACAATCTACGAGGGAAAGTTTTACCTAAAGCAGAAGGCGGAGGCAGAAAAAAATGCGGCATACGACTTATCAAAATTGAAGATTGACGGCGCCCTAATGGTTTTAGACAACGGCAGTCTTGAAGCTGTTCGCCGTTTGCCGCGGTGCAAAAGTGTGACCTTTTACGAAAATGTAACGGAAAAGGAATTGCTGAAGCTTCATCCGGAAACCGAAGAATTGTATGCCCCAAACATCTTCGATTTGGATATGCTTCCAGCCGACAGTCATTTGAAATACTTTTCCGTCAGCAGAAATATGGGGCGGCAAACAACTGATGAATATACAGATTTTTTACGTCAGGCATCTGCCCGCGGCATAATGTGCCATAGCGACAATGTTCCGGATTTGTCACAGGATTTGTCCGATATCCTGCTGCAAAAAATTGAACTTCGCTGGAATACGCAACTCAAAAATATCTCAACTTTGCCGCAGATGGAAGAACTGGTCATACACAGCCCGCGCAACGATTTCGATTGTCGTTTTCTAAAAGATGCTTCGCCCCACTTAAAAGTGCTGAACTTGTCGTATATGAAAGTTCCGGTCGATTTTTCGGCGCTGCCGAAAGATGTTGCCTTGCAAGAATTGTCCATTAACGACAGCTCCATACAAAGCGACCTTTTGGAAAAACTGCCAAAACAGTTGGAAACACTCAAGTTGTTGCGTTGTTCGCCGGATGTTGATTTGGAACCGTTAAACCGTATGCCCCATTTGAAATGCCTCGATATTTCTCAAATGAAAATTGCCGAAGATGCGTTGGATCGGGTTGATCCAAAGCGGTTGTCCGCGCTAAATATTAAGGGCAACGTTCAATTTGTGATGCGGGCAGAGGAGATTAAAGCCATCAACCGGCTGTCACCGTCAAAGGAAAACGATCAGATTAAAAAAATGCACGATTGGTTGATAAAAAGGGACAATGACGTGCCTTATGTTATCAGAAAAGTGGTTTTTTATGGAACGGTCAACGACATATTGTCCGGAAAGCACCCGCAAGCGGTGACGGCAGAAGAAATTGCTGCCAAAGTCAAAGGTGTGGAAAACTTTATGCTCGACAACTGTGCCAAAATTATCATGGCGGAGGAGCGTGCGCATCAGACCGGCAGCGAAAAGGACGGCCGTACGGTGTTGGAAGATAACAAAGGGAAAAAAATCGGTTTTTATGGGCATATGAACGGTTATCACACGTCCAATCTCAATCTTTCAAAAGCCGGCAAAATCGTCAAATCTGTTTTGACACGCAACATTCGTCATCATCCGGACTTTGAAAAAGCCGAGGATCTGGTTGCCAAACGGTTGTCTGCCCATGCTTGCAGTCTGCAACAGAATTTTAATCGGCAGTTGGCAGATAGAGGGCAACTTCTTAAAACCTATGCGCAAGCCGAACAAGGAAAATTCAGTTTTAACGCTGCCGTTCGTCAAATGCGGGAATATAAA
>JAHHRI010000038.1 GCA_020025875.1 Alphaproteobacteria bacterium
CAATAAGTCCAAATCAAGACTGTCGGGTGAAAGCAGCCGCACTTCTTCTGCCAAGCGTTCTTTTTTGGCCTTATACTGTCCTGCCAACGTGCGCGCATATTCGATCTCGTGACGTAGGTAAAGATACTTGCGAACGCCGCGCTCTCCATAGAAAGCGTAGAACCCGAAGTAAAAAATCACCAAGGTGAGCGCAATGTATATTCCCGAACTTTTCAATCTGTTTTTCAGATCAAATAAAAAAAACATACCCTATCTCTGTTTTGTTGTTACAGAGTCGAATATTAGACAAATTTTGTTAATATTTGGTTACATCTTCTTATCAGTAGGCAACACAGTTGTTGCCTTTCCACCGCCACGCCCGCACAATGCCGTTTTCCACCAAAAACGAAGTTTGGCATATATATTCGACGGTATAACCAAAACTTTGCTCAAACGGATAAAAATCGTAATCTCCCGTAAACGGCGAATAGACCACCTCCTGCCCCGGAACAAACGTGTTGCCGTAAATGTAATATTCCGAAGGCACATACGAGCGATCAACTTTGGTATAGGTAATCACTTGGCTGTCATCATTGATAATCTTAGCGGCAGACGGCTTGCCAAATTTGGCTTCCAGCGCACTGACCGGCCGATTAAGCAAAGAATCCAACTCCCGATTATATTTTTTCTCCGAAGCGCAACCGCACAAAAGAATGGCTGCCGACAGTCCGCAAATCAATTTTTTCATTTTTTCGCTCCTGCTTTGATTAAATTCAGCATACGCCATTTTAAATAAGCAGGCGGCGGAACTTTTCAAGCTCAATCACGCCCCTCGACAATCCGAGGCAATCGTTTGACCGTCTTTTTTTGCCGATTGTTTCGGTTGGCAACTTCCGCCCGTGCCTGCAAAATTCCCTCGGCATCAACCGGCGCAAACTGCGGTAGCCTGATCAGCCGTTGCGCCCCTACCGGCAAATGGTCAATTTCCTTGAACTGCGGAGCAAAAACTTCCCGATTAATGCGCACATGCGTTGTTTTGTGAAGCACTGTCAGATTGGTAAACGAGTTTACATCCTCGGATTCGCTGCCGGCAATCGGAAAAATATGATGCACGTCAAGATCCGGCGGCAAATGTCCGAGTTTGGCATTTTCAATCTCAGTATCGTTTAAAACGCCGTCAAACTGGTTGGTATAGGCCAGATATTTGATAAACATCCGCCGCACCTGACGCTCAAAAAAACGGCGGTGGTGTTTGACGGTTTCCGGAGAAACCTTGGTAAATACAACTTGTTTAAATTCCATTGTTCCCCCGTATGTCATTGTTATTATGCCTCAGCATAAACCCGCCGTTTTGTTCCGTCCAGAATTTTATTGCTTTGTCGACAGTTTTTGTCGTTTACGGCGAAAAAACGTTTTCAGCAAAGCGGCAGCCTCATCGGCAAGCAGTCCGCCCTCAACTTTCGGGCGATGATGGCAAGTCGGCATCTGATAAAATTGCACACCGTTGACAACCGCCCCTCCTTTAACGTCTTCCGCTCCGAAATATATCTTTTCCACACGCATCAGCGAAGCCGCCGCCGCACACATGGTACAGGGTTCAAGTGTCACATACAGCTCCACCCCCCACAACCGATTTTGCTTCAGCTTACGGCAAGCCCGACGCATAGCCTCCAGCTCGGCATGGGCAAGCGCATCTTTACCGTGTTCGCCGAGATTATGAGCCTTTGCCACCACCGTACCGTCCGCCGGATTAACAACAACCGCGCCGACCGGCACTTCGTCCGCGCGAAACGCTTTTTTAGCCTCTTGCAGAGCTATTTTCATATATTCTTCAGGATTCATCTTTATTTTTCTTTCTTTTCGGTTATTATAGGCACAAATTGATCAAGGAAGCATTAAAAAAATGAGTGAACGAATAGCAAAATTTATTGCCCGTTCGGGAGTGTGCTCCCGCCGTGCGGCAGAAGAACTGATATTGCAGAAAAGAATTACCGTCAACGGAGAAACCGTTGTTTCCCCCGCGTTTAACGTTGACGGCAGCGAAAGAATTCTGCTCGATGGAGAAAAACTGCCCACGGTCGAAACAACCCGATTGTGGCTCTACTACAAACCGATCGGCTTGGTCACCACGCACAAAGATCCCGCCGGCAGACCGACCGTGTTTGACAACCTGCCGACCGGACTGCCGCGCGTTATTTCCGTCGGACGGCTGGATCTTAACTCCGAAGGATTGCTGCTGCTAACCAACAACGGCGAACTTTCACGTATGCTCGAATTGCCTAAAAACGGCTGGAGTCGCCGCTACAAAGTCAAAGTGCACGGACGCATCAGCCAAAACAAATTAGATTCGCTTACCGGCGGCGTTACCATCGACGGCATTTCCTACGGCCCGATCAAAATCTCCTTAGACGAAAGTGCTGCCGGCACCAACAGCTGGCTGACCGTTACCTTGCAAGAAGGAAAAAACCGTGAAATTCGCCGCCTGATGCAATATGTCGGGTTAGATGTTGCCCGCCTGATTCGCCTGTCCTACGGTCCTTTTCAGCTTGGCGGACTGCAAAAAGGCGAAGTTCGGGAAGTGCCGCAAAAAGTATTGAAAGAACAGTTGGGAGCCAATTTTAAATTATGAGAATCATCGGCGGACTTTACCGTGGCAAAAAACTGCTCTCTCCACGCTCGGCAAACATTCGCCCGACTGCCGATCAGGCGCGTGAAGCCGTTTTTAACATTTTATATTCAAAACTCAACAAGCCATGGAACGAACTGGCCATAGCAGACATTTTTACCGGCAGCGGCGCTTTTGCCCTCGAAGCCATATCACGCGGCGCACGCCACGCAACATTGGTCGATCTTAACCTGACCGACGCCGCTCGCAACGTTGCCCTCTTTCCGGCAGAAAAAGAAAAAATCAAGCTGATCAAAGCCGATGCTGCCCGACTGCCTGCCCCGCCAACAACGTTTGACCTCATTTTTCTCGACGCCCCTTATCATAAAGGATTGAGCGAACAGGCGTTGACATCGCTTTTCCGCCAAAACTGGATCGGTGCCGACAGCCTTTGCGTTGTTGAATCGGCAAGCGATGAACAAATCCTTCCGCCTCTCGGCTTAACCAAAATTGATGAACGCGCCTACGGCATTTCTCGTTTTCTTTTTATTTGTCCGCAAAACGCTTGACTTTTGTCTATTTTTCCACTAAGCTGTCCCTAATTTAAAATTATTTTTCAATTATATATGGACGGATAAAGAATTTGACGAAACAATTTTCATTGAAATATAAAAACACAATCTTGTTTCAGGCTTATATCCCGTAACGATGAATTTCAAGTTAACTAACATTGCATATTCACTTAAAACAATTTATTATGATTACTATCTATCTGAAAGATCTGTTCGAATCAACGACAGTCTTTTTCTGGTGGCTTACCTTTGCGGTATTGGTACTGATGATCGTATTAAACATCATCGCAATTATCAGCACCCACTACAATGACAAAAGCTATTGGCCACGCCAAGCGTTGCGTTTCATGATTCTTGGCAAAAACCGTTGGTGGTTTCACCTCACCTTGCTAATCGCCAATATCCTCTGTTGCGCGCTGCTGTTTGGGCGTTACCACTATTCGCCATGGATACTGGCCTTGCCGCTGATCAGTTATCCGCTAAGCGGAATTGTTATCACTTGGGCTGCCCGTTTGCTGTCCATCGTGGGCTGGCTGATAGCCAAAGGCATCGAGCGTTACCTAAAAATTTTCCGCATGAACTGGTTTTAACCGTGGAAAATATCCTTTAAAAAAAACCGTCTGCCTCTTGTGCAGACGGTTTTTTATGATCCGCATTTTTAAGCGGTTTTTTGCTTTTCCCCGCCCAAATTAACCTCCGTATAGGGATAGTTTTTAACCGTTTCGGCATTCAACTCGGCACATTTATCCTCAATTTTTTTCTGCAACGTTTCAATAAAAAGGCGCTTATCATCACTTGGCATCATCGGCTCCATAAACTCAATAATCACCTTGCCGGGGAAATGTTTGGTTGAACTGCGGGGCCAAAACATACCGGTATTAAGCGCCACGGGAACAATCGGCACTTCCAGATTCTGCGCCATAAACAAAAACCCCGGCTTGTATTTTTGCGTGCTTCCCGGTTTCATTCGATGTCCTTCGGGAAAAATAATGATCGGCCGTTTTTCCGCCACCCGCTTTTTGGCGGCAGACAGCATTTTTTTCATGGCTCTTGCGCCGGCGCCGCGGTCAACAGGTATCAACCCATATAACCACTGTGCCCAGCCGAAGAAAGGTATGTAGGTCAGCTCTTTTTTCAAAATCATCACGCCGCGAGTGATGATTGTTGTCAGCACATAAGTTTCCAATGCCGATTCGTGCTTGCTGGCATAGATTGCCCGCTCCTGATTGATATGCTGCAAACCGCGCACTTCAATACAAATGCCGCCCAACCGGTGCAATCCCCACAGAGCCGTCTTAAGCAACATACGGTTCCAAAAGAAAACCACCCATTTCTGCGGCACGAACCAACCAAACACACAAGTTGCCAGCACCCCAAACGCAATCCACGCATAAATCCAGATTGTCCCCAGCCACGAACGAATAAAAAACATATCAACCCTCCTTTAATCTGCCAAGATAATTTTTGACCCGCACATATAAAAATTTGTTATATTCGGAAGCAATTAAAACAAAACTATGCCAGCTCCGCCACCAGTTTTTTTCCACTCGCTCGGAATATACCGGATGCGCCAAAATCACCAATTGCCGATTATTGGCGCGAAACTCCGCCATACTGCGGGGCATATGATAATTTGATGTCACCAAGCGGATGGAGCGGATATTGTTTCTTTTGACCCAAGCGGCGGCCTCAATCGCATTTTCTACCGTGTTTGTCGACTTTTCATCAAGCGTAATACCCCGCGTAGTGGTAATTTTAACATCTTTCCGCTTTTTCAGAATCTCCAACGAAGTCCCCTTCGACACGCCGGAAATAAGAAGCTGTTCGGCACTTCCTTGATTGAGCAGGCGAACGGCTTCGCCGATTCGGTTGCGACCGCCGGTCAAAACGATAATGGCATCTGTTTTAACGGCAACATCGGCTTGCAGGTGATTGATGGTATAGCCGAACCCGATCAGCCCGCCCGACCAAATGCAGATCCCGATAAGCAAAATATAGATGACGATTCTTTTTATCATCGGCTTACATCATTTTTTCCAAAGTGCGCTTAACCGTATAATAAGCCGTTTGCATTGCCACCAGCATTGAAAACAACGGCAGACTGAAAATGACTGTCCATGCCCGCCAAGACAGTCTGGCTTCATTGATGATGCCGCCTTCGATCTGCTGAGCCAGATGAGCAATGACAAAGATTGTCGGAACGGCAAACGCCACCCCGATCAGCCCGCCCCAAAAACCGAGCACGGCGGTTTTGGCGGCATACTGCTGAGCAATATAAGTATCTTTGGCACCCAAAAGATGCAAAATTTCGATAATATCTTTATGCAATCCCAAACTGGTCTGGGTAGAATAAAAAATGGCTCCGGAAGTGATGCCGATAACCAGCAACAAAACGCTCAAGGCCAGCATTTTCAATCCGCCGGCAAAATTGATCAATTTGTTCAGCCATAGTTTATGATTGTCGAGCGAAGCCTGCGGCGCAACCGTTGCCAACTTTTCCGCCAACGCCATAAAATTAATTTCCGCGTTTTTCTTCAGTTTCACGTCAATCAATCGCGGCATCGGCAAATTGCTGAGGTCGACATCGTCACCAAGCCAAGGTTTCAGCAATCGCTCCAACTGGCCGTCGGTCAGGGGCGTCACTTTCTGCACCTCGGGCATGGCCTCAAGCATGGCTACCGCCCGCTGTTCTTGAATCAGGGTTTCATTTTTGGCCTTCAGCTTGTCAACGCCGTTAACCGGAATAATTTGTACCGTAAGCGAACCGAGAATGCTCGAATTCCAGTTAACCAACATAGAGTTGATGGACAGCACGCCGGCAAGTGTCACCGCAAACAAAAACACGGCAATAGAAATCATCACTTTCAAAAACAGATTGGAAGAGTCGGTGGAAAGCGGCAATTCCCGATGGCGCATATTATTATATTTCAGCATATTCCTCTCCGTCTTCCGGGTTAATAATCGACAATCCGCGGTTTTTGAGATGGATGGTCGGATAGCGAAACTCTTTAATCAAATTTTCATTATGGGTGGCGATAACCACGGTTGTTCCCAACTTGTTTAACTCAACAAACAGCTTCATCAATTTCGGCGCAATATCGTTGTCAACGTTACCTGTCGGCTCATCGGCCAACAAAACGTCCGGTCTGTTGATAACCGCACGCGCAATCGCCACCCGTTGTTTTTCGCCGCCGGAAAGCGTCGATGTTATGGCCGAGGTGCTGCGGTCGATTTCCACCCATTTCAACAGCTCGTTAACCCGTTTGCGAATTTCCTTCTCGTTCATTCCGCAAACTCTAAGCGGCAACGCCACATTGTCAAAAGCGGAAGAATGTTCCAGCAGGCGAAAATCCTGAAACACCACCCCGATTCGGCGGCGAAACATGGCCAGCGAATTGCGATTGGCAAAGTTGACATTGTTACCAAACACGCTGACGCTGCCCCGACTCGGCTTCTGCGCCAAATACATCATACTCAAAAGTGATGTTTTGCCGGCGCCGCTTTTACCGGTCAGGTAGTGGAAAGATCCTCTTTCCAGCGATAAATTTATATTGCTTAAAATTTCCGGCCCGCGTCCGTAACGAATGCCGACTTTTTCCATCTCGATAATTGGCGTTTTGCTCATTTCCGGCGAATACTCCTTGGTTTTTTGATAATGACATACTATAATAATATTATCTTTAATAAAATCTTTTTTTCGGCAATAAAAAATTTTTTATACAAAACCTCCGTTTTACAGGGAAACAATATGCTGATCAAATGTCCGCAATGCCAAACCGTTTACCGTCTGGAAAGCAACCGGCTGCCGCCAAACGGTCTGAAAATGCGTTGTGCAAAATGCCGCTGCGTTTGGCGTGCCCGCGCGGAGGAAGAAGAAAAAACAGCAGCCCCCGATACCCATACTTTTGATACCGATGCCTTTCTTTTTGCTTTCCGCCGCGAAGTAAATAAAGAGCGTATGCCCCTGAGCGAAGAAACAACCGCTCCGACGGCAAAGGCAGAGGCTCTCACCTGCCGGCAACGGCGGAAAAAAACGCTTATGTTTCTGCTGATCTTGCTTTTGATTGTTGCAATCGGCAGTTTGTGTTGGCGCTTCCGCGCACAACTCAAACAGCTTCCCGAAGAATTTTCTCAAAGCAAAGAGCAAGCCGTTATTCCGCTACGCCAACAAGCCGATCGTCTTTTTTCCCGTCTTGTCGAATGAGCCGGCTTCTTCCGTCAAGAAAGCCGCCGGCAATCGTTAAAACCTTGTTTTCTCCGCTTTTTTAAGCCTTGAGCATCACTTCGGGCGCCTCAATCCCCAACAGATAAAGCAACTTGATCAGCACATCACGGGTAAGCTTGGCCAAAGCCAAACGGGACGCCGCAATTTCCGAGGTTTCCGCCCCCATAATCGGAGAAGCATTGTAGAAACTGCTGAACAGCTGTGCCAAAGTGTAGGCGTAATCGGAAATAACGCTCGGTTCCTTGTCTGCCTCTGCTCGGAAAACGGTATTGTTCAATTGTGTCAGTTTCAATCCGAGGGCACGTTCTTCGGGATTGGTCATCACAATTTCTCCCGCCGCCAAATTTTGATTTTTGCGCATAATCGAGTTGATTCTGGCCACCGCATATTGAATATAGGGACCGGTTTTGCCGTCAAAATTGGCAAAATCGTCCAGTTCAAAGACATAACCTGACGCAATGTTATTCTTCAAATCTTGAAATTTGATTGCTCCGATGGCAATCTGCGCCGTTAAACGGTCGATATATTCTTTGCTGAAGCCTTTGGCTTCGTCCGGCGCGGGCATCGATTCGGCAACTTTATCTTTTGACATTTGAATCATATCGTCAAGGCTCATCACTCCGCCGTCACGTGTCTTAAAGGGCTTGCCGTCCGGACCGTTAACCGTGCCGAAACCGATGTGGCGCAACGTCACTCCCGAGGCAATCCCCAGTTTTTCCGCCGTTTCAAAAACCTGTTCGAAGTGCAACGACTGTCTTTTGTCGACAAAATAGATAATTTCATCTGCCTGCAGATCGTCCACGCGCATTTTGATGGTTGCAATATCGGTTGCCTGATAGGTAAAGCCCCCGTCCGATTTCTCGATAATCACCGGCGGCTTGGGTTTGTTTTCTTCGTCCAAACGAATAATAAAAGCACCGTCATCGTGCTCCAACAAGCCTTTTTCTTCAGCCATTTTTTTAATGACGGAACAGGTTTCGTGCGCATCACTTTCGCCCAGCCAAAGGTCAAAGTGCACACCCAACTCACGATAATTTTCCTTAACCGCCTCAACCGAGATGTTGCGAATGTGCTGCCAAGCCTTGCGGTAGATCGGATCTCCGTCCTGAAACTTGGCGGTAATAATCCGTGCGTTTTCTTTGGCTGCGGGATCTTCTTTGCAACGAATGTTGGCTTGTTTATAAAAACGGGTAATTTCCGCAATATCGTAAGTTTCCATTTTGTCAAGATGTCCGTCGGCGGCAATCACTTCTGCCAAAATCATACCGATCGGAGTACCCCAATCCCCAAAGTGAACATCGGCAATCGGCTTATGTCCGACAAATTCTTCAATTCGGCGTACAGATTCGCCGATCACCCCCGAACGCAAATGTCCGACGTGCATTTTTTTGGCCACATTCGGCCCGCCATAGTCCATAACCACGGTTTTGGGCTGCTTTGTCAAAGCGCAACCGAAACGCTCGTCGGCAGCCATCTTATCCAAAACATCGGCAAGGAACACATCGTCCAATGTCAGGTTCAAAAAACCGGGGCCGTCAACCGATACTTTGGCAAAAGCTTTATCATCACGCAATTTGGCGGCAATCTCTTCCCCGATCTCGCGGGGATTTTTCTTTTCGCTTTTTGCCAACGCCAACGCACCGTTGCATTGAAAGTCGCTCAAATCTGCCCGATCAGAAATTTTGCTTACCGCATATTTCGTGTCATAGCCCAAGTCTGCAAAAACCGCGTTCAGTTTTTGATTGATAACTTCATCCAGTACATAAGTCATTGATCAATTCTTTCTACTTTTTTTTATTGATACATTTAAATTTCCATGCTGCCGGCGTCAACAAACGACAGGTAAAAACCTCTTTTCCAGCCGGTTTGGCATAATTGCCGGTTTGGTGCTTAACGCATTCGGCATCGGCCATCTTCTGCAGTTCGTCAAAGGTGGTTGCCCAACTGTTGTAGCAAATGACCGGTGCTTCCGGACGCGACTGCCCGACATAAAGCCTTTCTTTTTCCGCGCCGGCTTCGCGTCGTCGGTCAACAAAGGGCTGAACCCACGAACAAGCAACCGACATGAGCGTCAGCAAGACACCCCCGAGCAATTTTATCCTAGACAATTTTTAAATCTCCATTACATTAAAGAACGGCATCTGAAATTGAATTATACATAAAGAAGTTAAAAATGCAAAGTCTAAATAAATACATCGGTGATGACAAAATGCAGAAAATGCTTGCTCACTACCACTGCGACATACCGCTTGAAACGGTCAAAATGCGGTTTGCCGGCGCTGTTTGCAGCCCCAACTTGGAACTGCGCCCGACCGACCTCATTTCTTCATTATGGCCAGCCAACAGAGAACCGCGGCTGCAAACCAAAGAAGAAGCGGAACTGTTTTTTAAGTTTTTCATGGGATTGTGGGACGACGTTTTTGAACAAGTCCGCCGCAACAATATCCGTCTGTCGCCTCACCTGCCGGAAACTTCGCGCCAATATTGGCAGGAACTTTGCCTGCAAAGGTCCGAACAACTGGAACAGGGCTATATCGAAGGTTTTTGGGGCGGACGCAACAATCTGCAAATTTCTGCCGGTTTGGCCGAATTAATCGATTCGCTTTCCGATCTGGCGGCAATTTACCTCAAGCTTTCTGCCCGATCGGAAAAAGAAACCGATACAAAAAACCTGATTGCCGCCATTAAAACCACGGACAAAACGGTCAACCGCGCAATCGCTTTTATTATCGAAAACACGGTTCTGCCGCGGATAACGGAACTGCAGCGCCGATAAACATTTTTCTTACAAGGAGAACAAAACATGGATTTAATGGAAGGGCTGTTGACCCGCCGTTCGATACGCAAATATCAAGATAAACCGCTTGAGCGCGAAACGATAATGGAAATTATCAAGGCGGCACAATATTCGCCGACGGCCCACAACCGTCAGCCGTGGGAATTTTTAGTCATTGACGACAGAAAATTTTTAGCCGAACTGCGCCACATTCAACGCTGGACGTCTTTTGCCAAAGATGCGGCCTGCGTGGTCATCGTCTGCGGCGATATCGAAAAGTCGTTCAACCGCAACAAAGAAGACGAAAAATGGTCTTTTATAGATGTTGACTGTGCCATTGCAACCGAAAATCTAATGCTTGCCGCTTGGGCAAAAGGTATCGGCAGCTGCTACTGCGGCGCCGCCCCGATGCAAAAAGTGGTCGATGCCCTAAAAGATCATCTTAAGCTGCCCGACAACATTCGTCCTTTTGCCATCGTTCCGATGGGCTATCCGGCAGAAACACCCAAGCATCCGGAAGACCGTTATCACCCCGAAAAAATCCACTGGGGAAAATGGTAAGCCCCCTTTAAAATAATCCGCCCTCCGGCGGATTATTTTTTTCCCGAAGTTTGCGTCGACCAGCAAAAATTGCTTGAAAAAAACTCAATCGGTGATACATTAAGCACGAAAAAATCATGCCCGTGCGGGGCGTTCCGCATATTGTTGATTTAATAAAGGAAGGATAATAACATGACAATTCGCGTCGGTATTAACGGATTCGGTCGCATTGGCCGCTTGGTTTTCCGTGCTGCCCAAAAAAGAAACGATATCGAAATCGTAGGCATCAACGACCTGATTGATGTTGAATATATGGCTTATATGCTGCGCTATGACACCATGCACGGCAAATTTGACGGCACCGTCGAAGTAAAAGACGGCAAACTGATCGTCAACGGCAAAACAATCCGTGTCACGGCTGAAAAAAATCCGGCAGACCTCAAATGGGGCGAAATCGGAGCCGAATATGTGGTTGAATCGACAGGCCTGTTCCTGACCAAAGAAAAGGCTCAGGGACATATTGAAGCCGGTGCGAAATATGTTGTCATGTCCGCTCCTTCCAAAGATGACACACCCATGTTTGTCTGCGGTGTCAACACCGATTCTTACACCAAGGGAACTCAATTTGTGTCAAATGCTTCTTGCACCACCAACTGCTTGGCTCCCATCGCCAAAGTTTTAAACGATGTTTTCGGTATTGAAGATGGTCTGATGACCACCGTTCACGCCACAACCGCCACCCAAAAAACGGTTGACGGTCCGTCGGTCAAAGACTGGCGCGGCGGACGTGCCGCTGCCGGCAACATCATTCCGTCGTCAACCGGTGCCGCCAAAGCCGTCGGCAAAGTTATTCCGTCGTTAAACGGCAAACTCACCGGTATGTCTTTCCGCGTTCCGACTTTAGACGTTTCGGTTGTTGACCTCACCGTCAACCTGAAAAAAGCCGCCACTTATGAAGATATCTGCCAAGCTATGAAAAAGGCTTCGGAAGGTGAGTTGAAAGGCATTTTGGGCTATACCGAAGACGCCGTGGTATCTTCCGATTTTCTCGGTGATGCCCGCACCTCCATCTTCGATGCCAAAGCAGGCATTCAGCTAACGCCGACTTTCGTCAAAGTTGTCAGCTGGTATGACAACGAATGGGGCTACTCCAACAAAGTTCTTGATTTGGTTGCCCACATGGCCAAAGTCAACGGCTAAAACCTCATGCCCCGTGCTTTGCCTCCGTCCGCCTTTTGCCGACAGAGGGGCAAACACGGGGATTTTTTTATCAAATCTGAAACAACAGGAAAAACAATGACCGAATATAAGACAATGGATGATTTAGGCGATCTGCAAGGTAAAGTCGTGATGCTGCGCGCCGACTTAAACGTGCCGATGGACGAAAATTTTCGCATCACCAATACGGCTCGCATTGACCGTACGGTTCCGACCATTAAAGAACTGATGGCCAAAGGTGCCAAAGTGGTGGTTATCAGCCACTTCGGCAGACCGGAAGGTAAAGGCGACATGAAAAATTCGCTTTCTCACATCACTGCCGATTTGGCAAAAGCGCTCGGCAAAAAAGTTGTTTTTGTTGACGACTGTATCGGCGACAAAGTAACGGCGGCAATTAAATCCATGAGCCATGACGAAGTGTTGCTTTTGGAAAATTTGCGCTTTTACAATGAAGAAAAAAAGGGTGACGAATCTTTTGCCAAACAGTTGGCAGCGCCGGCTGACTTTTATGTTTCCGATGCTTTCTCCACCGCTCACCGCGCTCACGCCTCCATGGTTGCCGCCGCCAAAGAAAAACCGGCAGCAATGGGGCGCCTGATGGCAGAAGAAGTGAACGCGCTGGAAGCCGCACTCTCCAATCCCGAACGCCCGCTCATCGCCATCGTCGGCGGTTCCAAAGTTTCAACCAAGCTCGACCTCTTGAACAATCTGGTCAAAAAAGTTGACAAACTGGTCATTTCCGGCGGCATGGCGCATACCTTTATGAAAGCAAGCGGCACCGATACGGTAAACGAAGCCAACTCTCTGGTGCAAATGGATATGCTGGACACGGCCAAAGAAATTATGGCCACCGCCAAAGCCAACGACTGCGAAATTGTGTTGCCGCTCGATGTCGTTGTTGCCAACGAATTTAAACCGTATGCCGAGCACAAAACCGTCGACCTCGCACATATTCCGTCCGAAGGATGGAGTTTGCTTGATGTCGGAGAAAAAACGATTGCGGCCATCTGTGCCAAACTGGACGAGAGCAAAACATTAGTTTGGAATGGTCCTCTCGGTGTGTTTGAAATGAAACCGTTTGACAACGCCACCAACAAAGTGGCAGATCACGCTGCCCAACTGACGACAGCAGGAAAACTGATGAGCGTTGCCGGCGGCGGCGATACCGTTTCTGCGCTGGAAAATGCAGGTGTTGCCGATAAATTTTCCTATATCTCAACAGCCGGAGGCGCTTTTCTGGAATGGATGGAAGGAAAAGAACTGCCGGGCGTTGTGGTTTTGAAAAAATAAACGACGGTTATCTTTACTTTCAGAAACTCGCTTTTAAAAGCGAGTTTCTTTTTTGTATACAAGAAAGGAACCCTCCGGCTTAGTCGGTAGTTCTTCTTTAACGGGTGTAACCCTAATAGTACTAGCAAACGCCTTAAGGGCGCATGACGGTCTGACAGGGCGAAGATTACTTGCTACCCGTAAACAGGTCTAAATCCATTG
>JAHHRI010000039.1 GCA_020025875.1 Alphaproteobacteria bacterium
AAATTAATAAGCTCGCTTACTGTGTTGAAAATGTTGATTTTTATCTCTATTTTAGCAAGTGGTATTCCGCCGTGTTTCCGCTCTTTTCAAGATTATCTTTCCTCAGCACCCATTTTAAGTTTGTTTTTAGGCAAAAGACTTTGATCATTTTGCGTTTGTCATCACATATCTTGCAAAAGAATATGGCGGAGCTGATGACGTTCTTTTCTTCTTGATTTGTAATTATGGATGAAAAAACTATAATGTTTATCTTGCTTGTGATTTGTGCCTTTTGTTCTTGTTATAGTAATACTCCAAGGAAACCAAGCCCAAAAGGAACTATCGGGACAGACCGCTGTTTATAAAGATCATCCGGAACACAATGGAACGGAAAATTAGCGATAAAAGTGAACGATTATGTTTGCGCTTGCCATGTTTTATGAAAATCTGGCTGAAAGTACCGATTATTTACCTGAAAACGTCAGAATTATCATCGTATTAGCCCTGATTTAGCATTCACAGCCGAGTACAATATAGTGTCAATTCTCCCATTCTTTAAGAGTTAGGATATGCTCGCGGGTTGGCTAAACCTTATGCCCCGTTTATCTTAAAAAGGTAGGGTAAACAGGCACTTGCGCTACACATAGCTCAAACGGTTATATATTGTCAACCTTTTGTTTTAACAAGAAAAACAAACAACAGGCACGTTGTTCCAAAGAGCTTAAAGCTGTTTATGGAGGAGAACAAATTTTAAGAGAGTTATGTCGCTGGTAAGAGGTAAGCATAATAGAAGCGGAAATCTGCCAGAAAGTTCAATCATGGGATATCTTAGAGCTAAAGGCAGTCTTACGATAAATACGAAAGATGGAAAAATGCAAAATTTCGATATTGCAGTAGGAAATTTGGGCGTAAAGGGTTGATACCAGCACTCAAAAAATGACCGAGTATATATGAAATCAGCTTAAAGTTGATGCAGAGTAAAGTCAATTAAATCATAGATTTATACCCGTTTACGGTTAGCAAGCAACCTTCCCCATCAGATCGTCACGAGCCTTTAAGGCATTCACCAATGCCATTAGGGATTTGAAGAACCATCGTGGGTTGTTTTTGTCTTGATGCCTTACAGCCCCCATTTTAATGGGGATTGAATGCTCACGATGACGATGGCTATAAGAAAATATGAAAGTTGTACAAAGTCAACACAGGGGTTGTCGATTTTGTTACCCTGTGGCATGGGGGTGTCAGTAGCGTTGAAGATAAAATGAAACATTATGTGGAATTGTCAAAAATGACAAGATTTAGGCCAGCTCTGTCCGGAGCTGTAAGAAAAAGGCACCTTTCGGCGCCTTTTTTATAGCCTCCGGTTTAGCGGAGAAGATCTATTGAAAAATCAATGATTATTCATTGTTTTGGTTAAAAAATTTGTTGTTTTTCGGAAAACCGAACGGCACCAGTTTGCCAACTTGCGCACGATGTCCGAGCCATGTCAGCAGTTCTTTTTCGGTGCTGACTCCGCCCGATCGATTAAAACTAAAACCATCGCTTTCGTTAAAAAACTGAATATCGGACAAGCCGCCGTCTTTATATTTTTGCAACCCCACGCCGCGACCTCTGGTCAAGGTTGGTATCTCCTCGCTTTTAAAGATAAGCAGTTTACGATTGTCACCAACAGTTGCCACCATATTGCCGGTGACCTTCAAACAAAACATTGCCGTATCGTCTTCGGCAACATTCATAATCTTGCGGCCGTTGCGGGTTTGGGCGATAATGTGGTTTTCGTCGACAATAAAGCCATAGCCGCGTTTGGAGGCAATCAGATATGAGGTTTGAGGTTCAAACACAAATACCGAAACGACCTCATCGTTGTTGGCAATGTCTATCATCAACCTCAGCGGTTGCCCAAATCCTCTGCCGCTGGGAATTTCGTTGGCGGTGATATTAAAGAACTTTCCGGAGCTGTCCATCACAACCAATTTGTCGGTTGTTTGCGCATGGATCGCAAACTGCAGCGCATCGTCATCTTTAAATTTGAAATCGTCAGTCAGGCTGATATGCCCTTTCAAGCTGCGGATCCAGCCTTTTTGAGATAAAATGACCGTGATCGGCTCTTTTTCGATCAGCACTTCCAAAGGCACTTCAATATCCTCATCCACTTCGGAAAACTCTGTCCGGCGACGTCCGAGGGCCGTTTTGTTGCCAAATTTTTCTTTCATCCGCCTAATTTCGGCGGCAATGGCTTGCCAGCGTTTACCCTCATCTCCAAGCAACTGTTCCAGTTCGGCTTTTTCGCTCGAAAGCTCGTCATATTCTTCGCGAATTTGATATTCTTCCAGCTTACGCATGGAACGCAATTTCATATTGAGAATGGCTTCCGCTTGGTTGTCTGTCAGCCCAAATTCTTTCATCATGACGTCTTTGGGATCGTCCGCCTCACGAATAATTTGAATGATCCGATCAAGATTAAGATAAGCCGTCAGATAGCCGTTTAATATTTCCAGTCGATAATTGATTTTTTCCAGACGATAATTTGTCCGTCTAATCAATACGATATGGCGATGATTTAAAAATTCGCGCAAAACTTCTTTGATGGACATCACTCGCGGAACGCCGTCGGAATCAAGCACGTTCATATTTAGATTGAAACGGCTTTCAAGATCGGTTTGTTTAAAAAGATGCTCCATCAGCAGGTTGGCATCGACCAAACGGCTTTTGGGTTCGAGCACGAGGCGGATATCGTGTGAGGACTCATCTCTAATGTCGCTCAACAACGGTATTTTTTTCTCCAAAAGAAGGTTGGCAATTTTTTCCACCAGTTTGGCTTTGGAAACCATATAGGGAATTTCAGTAATAACGATTTGATATTGGCCGTGGCTCAAATCTTCCTTTTCCCATTTGGCACGAATGCGGAATGTCCCCTTCCCTTGGCGATAGGCGTCCAAAATGCTCTCAAACTTGTCGATAATGTAACCGCCCGTCGGAAAATCAGGCCCTTTTATTTTTTTGACCAGAGGTTCAATGTCGCATTCGGGATTTTCGATCAAATACAGTAATGCATCGGAAACTTCGCCCAGATTATGCGGCGGAATGTTGGTGGCCATACCGACGGCAATGCCTGCCGAACCGTTGCACAACAAGTTGGGCACCATCGAAGGCATGACAACCGGCTCACTTTCTTCGCCGTCGTAGGTTTCCATAAAGTCGACTGCATTGTCGTTTAAGCCTTCCATCAGCGCCAGAGCAAATTCGGTAAGCCGTGCTTCCGTATAACGCATGGCGGCAGCGCCGTCACCGTCAATATTGCCAAAGTTGCCCTGCCCGTCAACCAGCGGATAACGCACGGAAAAATCTTGCGCCAAACGCACCATGGCACCGTATACGGCGCTGTCACCGTGAGGATGATATTTACCGATAACATCGCCCACCACACGAGCACATTTCTTAAACCCTGATTTGGGATCAAGGCGGAGCTGACGCATGGCATAAAGCAACCGTCTGTGAACCGGCTTTAACCCGTCGCGAACATCGGGCAACGATCGCGACACAATGGTAGACATGGCATACGAAAGATAGCGCTTGCTGAGTTCTTCGGCTAATTGTACATCTTTTATTTTTTCTTTGTTTTTTTGCATTTTTTCTCTTATAAGTCCAGATTTAGCAGCAAGTTAGCACGGTTTTGCGGGAATTTCAAGCCATGTGTTTGAAAAAAGTTCTTAGTGAGGAAAAAGCCGGTCATTTTCAGCAAATCGGCCATTTCTTCTCGATTGGGAAAATAATTTTTATCCACAATGAAATGTGGGTAGCGATACAGACGGTTGGCATAAGGCTGCCCCGACTCCCGACAAACGGCGCGGCCGCTTTTGGGGGAAACATAGGCTAAATTTTTGTTGCTGCCGGTAACGGCGCATTGGCTCAGATCAAGCCCGATACCCAGATATTCAAGCAAGTAAAATTCAAAGAAACAATAATGAGTCAGCCAATTTTCTTCATCTATCAAATTAAAAAAACTTTCGATATAACCGTAGAAGTGTTCCAAATTTTCCTTTTCCGGCAAACAGCTCATACACAGCGCACACAGAGAAGAAAGCGCCGCCAGTTTGGCTGACGAGCTCATAAAATTGACGGACAGAGGAGACAGCAGCTCGGTTTTGAAACTGAGCATATTTTCTTCAATCCGCGCATAGGCATCGATAGAAATTCTGTTGCCCGGTTGATAAATGCCGAGCTTTTTGGAGCTGCCGCCGCCTTTGATAAAACCGCCGACCAGCCCGTGATCTTTGGTCAACAAATTGATAATCAAAGAATTTTCCCCATAGCGGCGGATGGCGGTAATGTATCCCTCGTCTTTAAACTGCATCGCTTTTTCATCTTTTCTTTTTTTGTTGCCTTTATCATAACTATCCGATTGACTTATTGCAATAAAAACCATATGATAAAAAGCAATAAAACAACAATTTTAAAATTATTTTTATATGAAAAAGTTGGTATTGATTATCAGCAACCTTGCAGGAACGGCATTTTTGACTGGTATCGTTCAATATCTTCCGGCTTTAGCTATTACCAGATTAGCGATTGCGCTGTTCATTTTGGCGGTTATCGCTTGTTATTTCTGGTTTAATGGCACAGAAGACAACAACGGTTGGTTTTATGCGTTTATCTGCTTTGCTCTGGCATTGATGGATGTGCTGATTTTGGCTGACAATTCTTCCGTCGTATCTCATACGGATGAATTTATTTTACTGTCTCTGCTTAATCTGGTGGTTTACTGGATCTTGGCAGAAATTGGGTTTTCTCCGCAGGATGATTGTCGTCCGCCGGAAAAGTAAACTTTCCCTATAAGATTAAGCCTCTGATCTTTCATGATCCGAGGCTTTTTATATGCCCCAAACCGCACCTCTGAGGAAAACTGTTTAAAAAACAATCCCCGAAAACTGATAATTCAATTTTCGAGGGTTGTGTTTCGTTTTTAAAAACAAAATCGACGCTAAGCGTTTCTTGTCAAAAACTCAATCGCCGACAATGAAGGATTTGGTGAGCTTGTCATAGGCCATCAATTCGGCAATGACACGTTTCATATCCTTTAGGGCGATGGAATTGGGACCGTCGGAAAGCGCTTTATCGGGGTTTTCGTGCGTTTCCATAAAGACGGCGGCAACACCGACGGCGACGGCTGCCCGCGCAAGCACCGGTGCAAATTCCCGTTGACCGCCGGAGCATCCGCCAAGTCCCCCCGGCTGTTGCACCGAATGGGTTGCATCGAAGATAATGGGACAACCGGTGTCCTTGGCCATTTGCGGAAAAGCGCGCATATCGGTAACCAGCGTATTATAACCAAAACTGGTGCCCCGCTCTGTCAGACAAACATTTGGGTTGCCGCTGTCAACCGATTTCATAACCAAATTTTTCATATCCCACGGCGCCAAAAACTGACCTTTTTTGATGTTGATGACTTTGCCCGTCTGCGCAGCGGCAATCACCAAGTCCGTCTGCCGACACAAAAAGGCGGGAATCTGCAACATATCGACATATTCGGCAACAACGGCGCATTGTTGTCTTTCGTGAACGTCGGTTAAAATCGGACAGCCATAGCGGGTTTTAATTTCATCGAAGGTCTTAATGCCTTCTTCAATGCCGACTCCGCGCGGCGACTTCAGCGACGTGCGGTTGGCTTTGTCATAAGAGGCTTTGAAAATATAGTGAACACCGAGTTCTTTGGTTATTTCCACCATAGCGCCGGCAATATCCACGGCGTGCTGCCTGCTTTCGATTTGGCAAGGTCCGGCAATAATGGCCATGGGCAGATTGTTGCCGATTTCAAAATTTCCGATTTTGATCGTTTTTTGATTTTCCATCAGTTTTTCCTTTTTGTTTTTAAGGGTTAGAAAGTCCACCTCATCCATGCAAACAAGACATTGCCGTCGTTTTTAACTCCAGGGATATAAGCTGCCTGCAATGAAAAACGCCGATATGTCAAACCGGCAATGGGCAGTGGCAGGGGTACGGGAATATACATATATTCTTCCCGTTGAGTTAGGCCAAGGGTATAACCGACACCGATTTTCCAGTCTCCGGAACGGTCAATATCCCAGTTGTAGAGATAGGCGTAGCCGGCAATCGTTTCCAGATAGAAGTTAGAATCCTTGAAAGCCATGGCATAGATGCCGTGCCATTCGTTACCTTCCCAAAAACTGCGGCCAAAACCGAGGCCCCACGGTTCTTCGTTATATTTATCGATATGCTCCTTGTCGTAAAACAGGCGGTTGTGCCAAGTGCGAACAGGAATGTAAAGGTCGTTGCTGCCGCAGTTTAGAGCGTGTTTCGCATTTTCAAACGTTTCGTTAAAAAAGTCGCCGATTGTTCCGGCGTTGGCCGGTAGTGCAAACAGCGCCAAAAAGGCAATAGTCAGTAGTTTCTTTTTCATATTTTTTTCTTTAGGTTAAAAACAATATTCCGATTTATTATAAAAGACGGCTGTTGTCAATTGCTGCTTTGACAAAAGCCACAAATAACGGGTGCGGTGAAAACGGCTTGGATTTTAGTTCAGGATGAAACTGAACACCGATAAACCAAGGGTGATCCTGCCGCTCAACAATTTCCGGAAGCCTGCCGTCCGGAGATTTGCCGGTTATCAGCATACCGGATTGACGAAGTAAAGCTTCATATTTGAGATTGACTTCGTAACGGTGGCGATGACGTTCGCTGATTTCTCGGCTGTTGTATATGGCAGCGGCTTTTGAACCGTCTGCCAAGACGCAGGGATAGGCGCCGAGCCGCATGGTGCCGCCCAAATCGGTATGACTTCCGCGAACTTCCTGCCTGCCGTCTTTGTCCCACTCGGTCATCAACCCGACAACCGCTTCACATGTATGGTCTATCTCGCTGCTGCCTGCATTTTGCACGCCGGCAACGTTGCGCATGGTTTCAATAACGGCCATTTGCATACCGTAACAAATACCAAAGCAGGGAATGTTTTGTTCGCGCGCGTGCCGTATGGCTTGAATTTTGCCCTCCGTTCCGCGGCTGCCAAACCCTCCCGGTATCAAAATGCCGTTAACATCGGAAAGATATGCGGCAGCGCCGTTTTTCTCAATATCTTCGGCATCCGTCCATTGGATTTTTACTTTATATCGGTTGGCAATACCGCCGTGAACCAGTGCTTCGCTTAAAGATTTGTAAGCCTCCTGCAGTTGATATTTGCCAACAACGGCGATCCGAACTTCGCCTTCGGGGTTTTCCGTCACTTCGGCAATTTGTTTCCATTTGTCCAAATTGGCCGACGGCGCTTCAATGCCGAAATATTGACACACTTCCTTATCCAGTCCTTCCCGAGAATAAGCCATCGGCACATGGTAAATGGATTGGGCATCGAGCGCCGCAATAACCCTTTCTTCCCGCACATTGCAAAACAGCGCAATTTTGCGTTTTTCGTTTTGCGGGATCGGCACCTGCGAGCGGCATAATAAGATGTCCGGCTGAATACCGTATTCTTGCAGTTGCTTAACCGAGTGTTGCGTCGGCTTGGTTTTCAATTCTCCGGCAGTCGGAATATAGGGCAACAATGTCAGATGAATAAACATCGTTCGCTGGCGACCGAGTTCATAAGCCAGTTGGCGAATTGTTTCCAGATATGGTTGTCCTTCGATATCGCCGACGGTGCCGCCGATTTCGCACAAAACAAAATCTTCATCCGCCAAGTTTGAAAGAATAAAATTTTTGATTTCGTTGGTTACGTGCGGAATCACCTGAATAGTTGCACCGAGATAATCGCCGCGACGTTCTTTGTCAAGCACCTGTTGGTAGATTTTGCCGGAAGTGACGCTGTCGTGTCTGGTGCAGGCTACGCCCGAAAAACGTTCATAATGTCCAAGATCCAAATCCGCCTCGGTACCGTCATCGGTTACAAAGACTTCTCCGTGCTGGCAAGGGTTCATTGTTCCGGGATCGACATTGAGATAAGGATCGAGCTTACGCAGACGAACTTTAAAGCCGCGCGCCTGCAATATTGCTGCCAGCGAGGCAGACGCCAGCCCTTTTCCCAAAGACGACACCACGCCGCCGGTGATAAAAATAAATTTTGTTTTGCTGTTTAAGTTCTCTGTCATCATTTAACTTTCGGTTATCATAAAAATTTCTGTTTTTTAAAGTGACAAAGGCACCTTTGTTAAAAAAGGTGCCTTTGTCTTTCGGAATGCCGCATCATTATTTTTCCGCCGTCGGCGCCGCGGGTGCGGCCGGCTCTGCGGGTGCCTCGTCGGCAGGTGCAGAAGCTTGTTGAACCGGTTGGTCAAGAATGGATTGCCCGACCGTGTTGCCGTGATCCTTATAATAAAGGGAAAGCGACAGGCTGGTTAGGAAAAACAAAGTGGCCATAATCGCGGTCAGCCGTGTCAGCAAATTGCCCGTGCCGCGAGCGGTCAGAAAACTGCCGGCGCCCGAACCGCCTCCGAGTCCGTCAAGAGCTCCGCCGCCGGAACGCTGCAACAAAATCAGGGCAACCAAGAAAATGGCGACCAGCAAATGAACAACTAATAAAACCGTACTCATTCTTTTTTAATCCTTATCGAAAAACTGTTAACAAACGGATTTGGCAATAGCCAAAAAGTCTTGCGCTTTCAGACTGGCGCCACCGATTAAGGCACCGTCCACGTCGGGCAAAGAGAGAAACTCTTTGGCGTTGGCCGGCTTAACCGAACCGCCGTACAAAATGCGCATTTTGTTGGCAACGCTTTTGCCCAGCTTTTTACTCAGCACTTTGCGAACGGCAGCGTGTACTTCTTCGACATCTTCGGGGGTTGGCGTTTTGCCCGTGCCGATAGCCCAGACCGGTTCGTAAGCAATGACGGTGTTGGCGGCGTTGGCATTTTCCGGCACCGATCCCATAATCTGCTCGGCGCAGACCTCAATGGTTTTTCCTTCTTCGCGTTCTTTTTCCGTTTCGCCGATACAAATAATGGCTTTCAAACCGTTTTCGTAGGCAGCCGCCGCCTTGCGGGCAACCAGTTCGCTGCTTTCCATATGATCGGCACGACGTTCGGAATGACCGAGAATGACGTAAGAACAGCCGAGATCTGTCAGCATGGCAGGGCTGATGTCACCGGTATGGGCACCTTTGACGGCAAAGTGGGCATCTTGCGCGCCGAGGGCAACCTTAGCGCCGCGCAGTGCTTTTTTTACCTGATACAGCAGCGTAAAAGGCGGACAGACTAGGAATTCGCAAGCCGGTTTATTCAGTTTTTTTACTTCGGCGGCAACTTCTTTGGCCAGCGCAACTCCGTCTTCGGAGAGGCCGTTCATTTTCCAGTTGCCGGCAATCATGATTTTTCTAGCCATTACTTTTTCCTTAAAATGTTTTAATGTTGACGCAAAACTAACATACTAAAAAAAACTTTTCAACATTAATATTTTGCAATTGCATATATTAAGAAATCTATTATATTCTATGAAACGGTTTAATAAAATAATATTGCAGGACACTTTTAAAAATGATTACCAAGTTACGCAAAGCGCAGGATTCGTGGGTTGCAAAAAGCATTTTGGTGCTGACGGCTCTTAGCTTCATGTCTTTATTCGGAATTTCGGGTTATATTAACAGCGCCGCCGGCAATCGGGCGGTGATCAAGGTCAATGACCGAACGGTCAGCCAGCTGGACATCAATCAGCAGCTGGATCAGGAAATTCGCACCGCACAAAAGCTGTTCGGCGACATTGAAGTGACCGATGAAATTCGCGGCAAAATGCTGGCCGGACTGGTGCAACGAGAGCTAAATGCCATGATTGCCGAAGAAACGGCGGCAAAAAACAAGGTTTCCGTCAGCGATGCTTTGGTGCGCAGGATTATTTTTTCGCAGGCTCAGTTTTTGGACGACAACGGTCAGTTCAGCAAGGAGCGGTTTAACTATTTCCTTTCTCAGACCAACCAGAGCGAGCGGCAATATATCGACACAATCCGCGGCGATTTGAAAAAGCAATATTTGGTGCAAAATCCGGTTGCCGGATTTAACATTCCGTCTGTTTTGAAAAAATATACGGCGGCTGCCGAGGCACAGCGGAAAGTGTTTAAATATATCTCCTTAAATGACGAAGACGCCATCATAGACAGGGAAATTTCGGAAGAAGAAATCAACCAGTATTACAATGATTTCAGCGTCGAATTTATTGAGCCGGAAACGCGTGATGCGGAATTTATCATGCTCTCGACCGATGATATTGCCAATCGTGTAGATGTGAGCGAAGATGAAATTGACGAATATTACAAAAACAATCTCAACCAGTTTGTCACTCCGGAAACACGCCATGTTTTGCAAATGGTTTTTGACAATCAAGAAGATGCCAAAGCGGCTAAAAACGCCCTTGACAAAGGTGCCGATTTTTATCAAGTGGCACGCGAAAAAGCGGGACAGACAGACGAAGAAACCAATCTTGAATATGTTTCTGAAGATATGCTGATCGGCGATATCGGCGCAAAAGTTTTTGCCGCAAAAAAGAACGAAGCCGTCGGCCCCATGTCCTCCGAACTCGGTTGGCATATTATGAAAGCCACCGACATCAAAGCCGGCTCCAAAAAAGACGAGAGCAAGGTCAAAAAGCAGATCAAACAGACGATTGCTCTTGAAAAGGTTTATGAAACCGCCTACGACATTGTCAATGACATTGAAGACAAAATCGGCGCCGGCAGTTCGCTTGAAGACATTGCCCAAGAAATGGGCGTTAAAACTTATCGTGTTAAGGGGTTGACCGAAACCGGAGAAGCAGCCTCCCTGCCCGCATCCCATGCTTCGGTTCTGACAAGTTCCGATTTTACGGACGCCGTCTTTTCTTATAATAAAGGCGAAATTTCGCAAGCCGTGGAAACCGACGAAGGGTTTGTTTTTGTTAAAGTGGACGACATTGTCGATAGTCATCCGCAATCGGTTGAAACAGCGTTGCCGAAAATTAAGAAAATGTGGAAAGAAAATGAAAAATCGGCCATCACTCAGGAATTGATCAATGATGTGATGCACGATCTGGAAAGCGGGGACAATATCCACGAAGCCGCCGACAGATATCATTTGCAAGTTGTCACCACCGAACCGTTAACCCGCAGCCAGAGTTTTGCCGGCTTGTCGCAGGCTCAGATGTTGGAACTGTTCAATGACGCCACTCAGTCGCCCAAACAGATTGACCGCGAAACAAGACATATTATTGCGGTTGCCGATAAAGAAGCGCAACCACGCACATTATCGGCAGAAGAAACAGACCTTATTGCCAAACGGCTCAATCTGGATCTGACGCAGGAAGCTGCCGCCGCCTTGATTAACAGTTATGGCAAAGACTATGATGTACGGATTAAATATCGTCTACTTGGTCTGGCTGATTAGCTCATGATTTTCACACAACAAAAAAGCCGTCGGTTTATCGACGGCTTTTTTGTTGATGCCTTGCAGAAAATCCGAAGTTTGTTTTGAGGCAAATGTCCGGCGGCGGCTTCCGCCCTGCCCCGCACCATTAAGCATGATCCAAACGTAAGTTTTGCCGCAGGTTTAGAACCTTCGGTTGGCCATGAAAATCCATACAAAATATTTTCTGACGTTTGATATATAAAGCGTTTTGCGCATCGGCAAAATATTTTCCGTTGTTATTTGTTTTGCGGCAGGCATTAAAAATCCCCGAAACCAAACCGTTTAATTTTCGGGGATTTTGTGTTGTTCCGCTTTGGGGACAACGTCTACGCGCAGGCGTTTTCTAACGGGTTAAAGCATCTTTCAAATTGTGCAAACTTTCTTTCGTGTTTTTTAATGCTTTTTCGGTTTCTGCCTTTTTTGCCTCGCGTTCGGCTTTCTTTTGGGCTTTTTTGAGCTCAATTTCTGCTTTGCGTTCATTTTTCTTATTTTTCAATTCGGCTTTTTTCATTTCGATATCAGCCGACACTTTGTCCAT
>JAHHRI010000004.1 GCA_020025875.1 Alphaproteobacteria bacterium
CAGCGAGAGAACCGAAAACGTGTTTTGACACCAAACCGCTTCTTTCCTCAAAATTTAAAAATTCAGCCAGCGTTTTATAATCGTTTAAATAATAATTATTATGAAAATGTTACAGATGTCTATCAATCTTGATCAGCTGATAAAAGAGCTGGAAAGTATGGTTATTGCCGATTTGAGCGATAACGAGTTATGTAATCTGGGGCTAAAACTGCGGATGGCCTCGACTGTTATGTCGCAACAGCAAAATTTGACGGCAGTCCAGCAGCAGAGTGTTGAAACGATCTGTCGCTTTGACAGTTTGGTGGCTCGCGAAATGGAATATCGTGGCTATCGGGTGGTTGACAGTGCGGAATTGACGGACATATCTCTTGAAGAAGTCGTGGAAGCTCTGTCCGAGATGGATTTTATTACTCTGCTCGATTGGGTGGATGTGTTGCAGAAAACTGCGGCAGAAAATGAGCAAGATGCCGAATTGCTTGATTACGTTTATAACGAAATTGCCTACCGTTCGCTGAAAAACAGCGGTGGTTTGCTCAATTAGCAAAGGTATTGTTTTTAGCAGCCTGCCGATTTGTTCGGTGGGCTGTTATGTTTTTAAATCGGTATCAAGATGTTTTATGTATGCTGCCGATTGTTTCCTTTTTTTGCCGAACATGAGGAACCTTTGCTTTTTTTATCCGCTCAATTCATTTTTAAAAAAGATTGCCCGTGCTTTCCGCTAAAATCTGACGGAGTATTTTCTGCCGAAGATAAAAAATGTGCAGCATCGTTAGCTCTCAAAGAAAAAGATTTAAAAAACAGAAAGAAAAGAGATTGCAACCAAAGCAATCCATCGGGCAGCCTGTCAAACAGGGAATCGGCGGGGAGATTGATGTTGCGGCGACTCCCCTGCGGCTGAGTGCAATCATAATCGGGGATAAGCCATCAATCGGAAAAAATTTTTATCTTGCTCTTTGTGCCGCCCTTTTTCGGCTTTGAGAGTGACAAGCTGCTGATGGCTGGCGGATAGATAAAGGCACCTCATTTCTGAGGTGCCTTTATGGGTTGTCTTTTGTTGAAAAACAACTATTTGCTCAACTGTGCGGCAACTTCGGCGGCAAAGTCTTCTTCTTTTTTCTGAATACCTTCGCCTAGTTTGAAGCAGACAAAATCCTTGATTTTGATGTCGGTGCCCAAGTCTTTGGCGGCATCGGCAACAACTTGCTTCACTTTTTTATCGGGATCCATAATGTATGCCTGTTCTTCAAGCACCACTTCGTCATAGTACTTGCGAATGCGGCCTTCGACCATTTTTTCGATAATGTTTTCCGGTTTGCCGGAGGCTTTGGCTTGTTCGGCAAAAATTGATTTTTCGTGTTCAACGGCAGCCGGATCGACATCGGCAACAGTCAGGAACAGAGGGCGGGAAGCTGCAATATGCATGGCGATATGTTTGCCTAGTTCTGCCAGTTTGCTTTTGTCCGCTTTGGATTCCAGCGCAACCAAGACACCGATTTTGCCAAGGTTGTTGCGGGTAACGTTGTGGATGTAAGGAGCAACCACACCTTCGTTGACCTCAACCAGTTTGGCGCGGCGCAAGTTCATGTTTTCGCCGATTTTGGCAATCATGTCCGTTAGGCGTTCTTCAAAAGATTTGTGAACTTTCGGGCATTGAAAATTTTTCATATCGCAGATTGCGCCGTTGTTCATCAGGGCAACCAGAGCGGCATCTTCGACATATTCTTGAAAGAGTTCGTTTTTGGCGACGAAGTCGGTTTCGGAGTTCACCTCGACCACGGCACCTTTATTGCCTTCAACGGCAACGGCAACCAAACCTTCGGCAGCAACGCGGCTGGCTTTTTTGGCAGCGGAGGCCAAACCTTTTTTGCGCAGCCAGTCAACGGCTTTTTCCATGTCGCCGTTTGCTTCAACCAAGGCCTTTTTGCAGTCAAGCATTCCGGCACTGGTTGTTTCTCTTAATTCTTTTACCTTTGCGGCAGTAATTTCGGTCATTTTTTATAATTCCCCAATTCTGATGATTTGAATAAAAATGGCGATATTTTAGTTGGTAAAATACCGCCATTGTTTGAGTTTCAAGCGCTGATTTTCAGCAAAAGAACTATTCGGCAGCTTTTTCTTTCTTGCTGTCTTTCGTTTCTTCTTCGCTTTCTGTCGCAGCTTTGGCAGCCTTTTTCTTGGCCGGCTTGGCATCGCTTTCTGCCATAATTTCTTCTACCTTAACGCCTTGAGCCGTAATTTCTGCCTGAATACCGTCCAAAACGGCAGCAGATATCAATTCGCAGTAGAACTGGATGGCACGGATGGCATCATCGTTGCCCGGAACCGGAAAGTCGACTAAAGTCGGGTCGGCGTTGGTATCGGCAATGGCGATGACCGGAATGCCCAGTTTTTTGGCTTCTTTGATTGCCAGATCTTCTTTCGGCATATCGACAACAAACAGCAAGTCGGGTTGTCCGCCCATGTTCATAACACCGCTCAATTCTTTGGCCAGCTTTTCTTGTTCTTTGCGCAAGTTAAGCAGTTCCTTTTTGGTGTAGCCTTCGGTCGCGTTGTTATCAAACATCTCGTTTAATTTGACCAAACGGGAAATGGATTTGTAAACGGTTTTCCAGTTGGTCAGCATGCCGCCGAGCCAGCGGTAGTTGACATAGTATTGTCCGCATCTTTCCGCATTTTCTTTGATGATGTCCTGAGCCTGTCTTTTGGTGCCGACGAAAAGAACTTTGCCGCCGTTTGCCGCAATTTCTTTCGCAGCGTTCAAGGCCGTGTAGAGCATCGGATAAGACTGCTGCAAGTCAATGATGTGAACATTGTCTTTTTTGCCGTAGATGTAGCTGGCCATTTTGGGGTTCCAACGACGGGCGTGGTGACCAAAATGAACGCCGTTTTCAATCATTTGGCGGATTGTAAATTTAGGAAGTGACATTGTATATATATCCTTATTTTCCGGTTAAACCTCCGCAAGCCTATCGGCTCGGTCAGCCCGAGCACCGGAGCGAATGCCCTTGAAAATAAAAAAACAAGGTGCTTCCGCCGCGCTTGCGTGTGAATTGTTAAAACAACGAATATCAAGCATTTGATATTCGCTGTCTTTTTTACACATATTTTACTTGTTTTGCAAGCAAAAAAATGAGATCGGAAAAAGATTATTGAGGCTTAAACTTGCGGATGGCTTCAATGACGCGTTCAACCGTGTTGTCAACCATTTCTTCGCGGGTTTCCACCACAATGTCGGCTTCCGAATAGTAAGGATATTCTTCCCTGATGTATTTTTCCAGTTTGTTTTTAAGATGTTCGTCGTTGCCTTCGATAAACGGGCGGTGACGTCTTCCCGCAGTGCGGTGGTAGAGCACGTCGACATCGGCTTTAAGCCAGATGGTGACGGCGTGTTGTCGCGCCAGTTCGCGGGTTTGCGTGGGGACAAAAGAACCGCCGCCGGAAGCCAGCACGCAAGGCTCTCCCTGAAGTAACCGTTTCATAACTCGGGCTTCTCCGGCGCGGTATTCTTCTTCGCCGAAGCATTTTAAAACATCAACCAGCGGCAGCCCCGCTGCTTTTTCTATTTCCTGATCGCCGTCGACAAAAGGCAACCCCAGCTTTTTTGCCAGCCTTTTGCCAACGCTGGTTTTGCCGCTGCCCATCAGACCGACCAGTAAAATTATTTTATTGTTTTCCATGGTTTGTTAATCTTTATTTCAAATATTTGTTGTCATAATATAAACAGTTTAAATTTTATCAATATTTTTTTTGTGAAAGGTGAACATATGCGTCAGAAAGGAAACGGTAAAATTTTGATTTATACGATTGCGGCAATTATTGCGGCAACCGTTTTGTGGGTGATTTCCCGCGAGATTCCGTTTGCGCCGGAAAGAGTTGAACAGCCCATCGAAAATGTGTTTACCCGTTAGAATGAGATGATGGCAGAACAGCTGCTGAAAGATTTTCTAAATATGATTGCGGCAGAAAAAGGAGCCGCAGCGAACACGCTTGCCGCTTACCGGCGTGATGTGTTGCAGTTTTTGCAGTTTTTCGGCAAAGATTGTTTGGCGGCAGAAGACGACGATATTGCCGCCTTTGTCCGTGACCTCGGCAGCAGAGGGTTTGCTTCGAGGAGTATGGCACGCAAACTTTCGGCAATAAAAGAATTTTACAAATTTCTCTATTCGGAAGGAAAGATTAAAACGAATCCGGCAGCCGGCATCTTGTCGCCCCGACAGGAAAAGTCGTTGCCGAAATTTTTGAGCAAAGGAGAAATCAGGCGGTTGTTGCAGGCGGCGGAAGAAGAAAAGGATTTTGCCCATTGTCGGTTAAAAACCATGCTGATACTTATGTATGCCTGCGGTTTGCGCGTGTCGGAGTTGGTGGCGTTGCCCGTCAACAGCATCAATTTTGAAAAGAGGCAGGTTTGGGTTTTTGGCAAAGGGGCAAAAGAACGCTTGGTGCCGGCAGCGGCAGAAGCCATGACGGCGGTTGCCGACTATACGGTATGCCGCGAACAATATCTCAGCGGGCGCAAATCGCCGTGGCTGTTTCCTTCTCACACGGCAATATCCGGACATGTGACGCGTGATAATTTTTTTAAAAATCTGAAAAATTTGGCAGTCAAGGCGGGCATTTCCCCCGCACGGGTATCGCCGCACATATTGCGCCATTCTTTTGCCACTCATCTTTTGAACCGTCGCGTTGATCTGCGCAGCGTGCAAAAACTGCTGGGGCACGAAGATATTTCCACAACCGAGATATACACTCATATTATTTCGGAGCAGCTGGTCGAAACGGTCAACAAAAATCATCCCTTGGCAAAAGCAAAGAGCTAAACCGCATTTGCATCGTCGCCAATCAATTTTTTAAGATAAACGGATAGCTAGCGGTCAGCGCTTGATTTTGCCGTATATCTGATATTGGTAATGGATGTTTTGCAAAGCGTTTAGAAATTCTCCGTCATTTAAAAGTGCGTCGCAAGAATCGGGAAAAGGCTTTTCCAACAATTTTTTGACCGGCAGTTTGCCGATTTTTTTGGGCAGAAAACGGCGACAAAAAGCATAAGCGGCGGCGGTCAACGCGGTTTTGTCGCCGGTATTGTAGCCGATTTCGGAGAGCATTTCGGCAATGTCCGTTTTTGCCGAAAAACGGCTGCCGTACCAAATGCCGATGTTGGCGGCGGCCAGCTCACGCCACGGAAAGCCTTTGCCCGGATCCGGTTTACGTTCCGGTGCAATGTCCGAATGTCCGACAATCATGGTCGGTGCGATTTGTCGTCGGTTGACAATGTCGCCGCACAACTCAATCAGAGAAGCAATCTGCTTTCGGTTAAAGTGGCTTTGACCAAGCGAACGATGGCAGACTTCGATGCCAACGGAGGCAGAATTGATGTCGGTGATACCGTTCCAGAAAGAAAGCCCTGCGTGCCAAGCGCGTTTGTCTTCGCTGACACATTGGTAAACGCTGCCGTCATAGTCGACGACATAATGGGCAGAGAGTTGCAAGTCTGCTAATTGTTTAATCCCTTCTTGCGCACCATGTGCCATCGAATGAATGACCAGCATACTGATCGGGAGTTTTCGTTCATTAAAGGAAAGGAGCGGGCTATATATCATCATGGCGGTTTATAATTTGATGGTTGACAGTTCAATCGGAAAATCGTCTTTTTGGGTTATTTGTCCCTGATGGCGGCAACGGCGATAGCTGAAGTAAAGTTCCGGATTGGTGTAGGTGTCGATGCCGGAAAAAGAGGTGTTTTTTATGCCGATGAGGTTAAAACGGTGACAAACATATGCCTCCAGATCGCAAAGCCAGCGACCTTCGCCGCAGGGAGTGAAAAACCGGTCGTTAAGTTTATCCTGAGCCAGAAAAAGATCGCGCATATCGCTTTGTGTCGCAAAAGATTCTTTTTGCAGGCAAGGGCCTGCCGCTGCCGCAATATCTTCGATCGCGGCGCCTTTTTTGAGCATGATGTCAACAGTGTTTTCCATAACGCCGGCAAGCGCGCCCCGCCAGCCGGCATGGACGGCGCCGACAATGCCGTGTTTGGTATCGGCAAGCAAAATCGGCATACAATCGGCGGTGGTGATGCCGAGGATTATGTCCGGACGATCCGTAACAACCCCGTCGGCTTCTACCTCATAGCGTGACGGCCGATCAACATAGGCGGCTTTGTTGGTGTGTCCTTGAGCGGGGCGCATGAGCGCATTGCCGGAAAGACCGTAAAATTTGCCGACAAGTTCAAGATGTTTTTCTATATGTTCCGGCTTGTCGCCGCTTTTGCGGTTGAAATTGAAACTGGCGTAAAGCTCTTTAGAAACGCCGCCGTTTCTGCCGAAAAAGGCGTGTTTGTCCGCCGGCAGATTGGGCGCAAGATAAAAATTGACCATTCCTTCCAACATTGTTCTACTCCACGGTTGTGGCAATGACCGGTTTGAGCTGTGGTTTTTCGTTATCCGTCACAATATTTTGCTGCAGTTCGTTTTCGGCAAAACGATAATCCTCCTCGCTTTCGGCATGGATGAAGGCCAGCGGATTGTGCTCGTCGACATAGTCGCCGATTTGGCAAAATTCGGTATAGCCAGACGCATAGTCCAACTTTTGATCGGGGGCGGTGCGTCCGCCTTTCAGCCCAATGATGCTGAGCCCGATGTTGCGGGTGTTCATGCTTTTTACATAACCGGCGTTAAGCGGAAAAACCGGTTTGACGATGGTTGCTCGGGGGAGGTATTTTTCCGGCTGTTCGGTAAAGTCTGCCGGACCTCCGAGTTTTTTGACCATGCGCGCGAAAACTTCCAGCGATCTGCCGGAAGCAAGATCGGCGTTTAGGCGTTTTTGCGCATCTTCGCGTGTTGAAAAACAGCCGGCGTTGACCAGCAGTTCGGCCGCAAGATCAAGCGTGATTTGGTGGAGGCGGGGATCAACGTTGATTCCTTTTAAATAATCAACCGCTTCTTTAACCTCCAGCGCGTTGCCGACGGTTGTGCCCAACACTTGGTTCATGTCGGTAAGGAGAGCTTTGGTTTTGGTGCCGGACAAATTGGCGACGCGGACGATGGAGCGTGCCAGCGCGCAACCGTCTTCAAGGTTGCTCATAAAGGCGCCGTTGCCAAATTTTAAGTCCATGATCAGGCAGTTGAGACCGGCAGCCAGTTTTTTTGAAAGAATGGAGGCGGTAATCAGCGGAATCGATTCAACGGTTGCCGAAACATCACGAATGGCATAAATTTTTTTATCTGCCGGCGCCAAGCTGCCGGTTTGCCCGATGACGGCGCAGCCGACTTCTTTGACCGTGTTGCGGAAAAGCTCATTGTCGGGGTGCGTTTGATAACCGGGGATCGAATCGAATTTGTCGAGGGTGCCGCCGGTATGCCCCAGACCGCGACCGGAAATCATCGGCACAAAGACACCGGCAGCGGCAAGCATGGGTGCCAGCATCAGGCTGACTTTGTCGCCAACCCCGCCGGAAGAATGTTTGTCGACGACTGGCGCGTCCAGTTCCGGCCATTGCAAAACGTCGCCGGAATCGCGCATGGCAAGTGTCAGATCCTTGGTTTCTTCGTCATTCAGCCCGTTTAAGAAAGCCGCCATGGTAAAAGAACTGATCTGGCAGTCGGCAATGGTGCCGTCGGTAACACCGCGAATGAAAAAATTGATTTCTTCGGCACTTAGGTTTAAATTGTTGCGTTTTTTGCGGATAATTTCTTGTGGCAGCATATTGTTAATCTCCATTTTCGATGACTCTGATCAAATCGTCTAAAAGCGAACTGGCGCCGATGCGGAAATGCTGAGGATTGGGCCAATCGGCTCCCAAGATCACTTCGGATAAAATCAGATATTTGCGTGCTTCTTCAAAAGTTTTGATACCGCCGCTGGCTTTGAAACCGACATCGCGACCGCTGTCACGGATGGTTTCCAAAATGATGTTTGCCGCGCCGATGGTTGCGGAAACAGGCGTTTTGCCGGTTGAGGTTTTGATGAAGTTTATGTCATATTCCAGACATAGTTTGACGGCGGCGCTGATTGTTGATATATGTTTGAGTTCACCTGTTTCGAGAATGATTTTAGCGGTATGTTTGGCACATTCGCGTTGGGTGATGTCGAGAAAGCGGCGACAGACGTCTAAGTTGCCGGCAAGAAAGTCGCGGTAGGGAAAAACGGCGTCAATTTCATCAGCGCCGCTGCTCAGGCTTTTTTTAATTTCTTCTTTGAGCAGTTTAAAGTCGTTGCCGCCGGCGGGAAAATTGACCACCGTGGCAACTTTTATCGGTGTTTTTTTGAGCAGTTTGCGAGCAAGCGACACCCATTCCGGATACACGCAGACAGCGGCGGCAGTACCGTACGGGGTTGAGGCCTTTGCGCACAAGCTGCTGATTTTTTCTTCCGTATCGTCATGGTTGAGCGAGGTCAGATCCAGGCTGCCGATCAGCCGAAAAGCGTTTTGAGTGTCACTCATGGCAAAATTCCTTAACATAATTGGTGATGAATGTAGTGAGATTGTCGGCGGCTTGGGCGGCGCCGAGCATGGTATCTTCGTGGGAAAGCGGCGTTTTTTGCAAGCCGGTGCCAAAGTTGGTGATGGCGGAAACGGCCAGCACTTTTATGCCGGCATGGACGGCGGCAATCACTTCGGGAACCGTGGACATACCGACGGCATCGGCGCCGAGAATGCGAAAGGCGCGGATTTCGGCCGCGGTTTCAAAATTTGGTCCGAGTACCATCAGGTAAACACCTTCCGGCAGGTTTAGCCCGAGTTTGGCAGCCAGTTCTTTTGCCTGCCGCCGCATATTGCGGTCGTATGCGTTGCTCATGTCCGGAAAACGGGGTCCGATGTTGTCGTCATTGGCGCCGACAAGCGGATTTTGACCGGAAAAGTTGATATGATCGTTGATCAGCATCAAACTGCCAGGGGTAAAATCGGGATTAAGCGAACCGGCGGCATTGGTAATAATCAGCCTTTTGATGCCGACGGCTTTAAGGGTGTTGATCACTTCCGTCATTGTCTGCGGGGTATGCCCCTCATAGAGATGAAAGCGTCCCTGCAGGCAAAGCACTTCGCTGTTTCCTATTTTGCCGACGATCATTTGGCCGCAATGTCCGGCAACGGTGGTGCGGGGAAAGCCCTCGATTGCTTGGTACGAAATGGTCAGCGGGGATTTGACGGCTTCGGCAACGGCACCGAGACCGGAGCCGAGAATGATTGCCGTTTGTGGTTTTCTGCCTGCCAGAAGTTGTTTGAATTGTTCACGATTGATCATGTTAAAATTCCTTAAAAGCATTGGGCAGGAGTTCGTTAACGGACATTGTTTTTTTGACGCCTTCGCGATCGGCCAGCAAAATTTCCGTTTCCGGCAGGGAAAATTCTAAAATTCGTTGCAGGCAGGCACCGCAGGGGGTGATCAACGTTGCGCCGTCGGAGATAACGAGAATTCGGCGAATTTTTGTGCCGCCGCCGCAAACCATGGCGGCAATGGCTCCCGCTTCGGCACAGGTGCCGCAAGGGTAGGAAATATTTTCGACATTGCAGCCGGCAAAAATTTGCCCGTTGTCGCTTTCAACCGCGGCACCGACCTTAAAATGAGAATAGGGGGCGTATGCTTTGTTTTGCGCTTCGCTTGCAAAATTGAAAAGTTGATGATAATTTTTCATGTTCGGGCTTGACCTTAAATATTTTATTTATCAATATAAGGTATATTATGCTACGATTACCGTTTTAGCAAAGATTATTTTTGATTTTTGCATTTTGAAAAAAGGAAGCGTCTATGTGGAAAAAAGTTTTGCTGCTGATCATTATTTTGATTCTTGTTGCCGTCAGCGGGGTGACGATTTATTTCAACAATATCGACTGGAATCGTCATAAGGACAAAATCTCTCGGCAGTTTTCGGCGGCTACCGGCAAAGAGGTGGTGTTTGACGGTTCGGTGCGATTTAGTTTGTTCCCGTCCCCTTATTTGGAGGCGGGTGATATTTCCATATATAACCGTAACGCTTCCGGCGAAAGAGTGTTGTTGGCGAAAATTAAGAAATTGGTTTCCACCCTTTCGATCCGTTCGTTGGTCAGCGGCAATTTTAATGTTGAGCGTATGAGCCTGATCGAACCCGATATTTATGTCGAAGTTTATTCCGACGGCAAGCTGAATTGGCAGTCTTTAAGCGGCAACCAGCAGCAGTTTCAGATTGATAATGTGGAGATTTCTCTAAACAGCCTGACGGTGGAAAAGGCAAAAATGCATCTTATCAATCATGATTACAACATCAATTCGGTGTTGGACAATATGAATGCCGAAATTATTGCCCAAAGCTTGTTTGGTCCTTATCGGATTGAGGGCAGCTATGTTAAAGACAACAGTCCGGGCGGTTTTGCGGTTTCTCTCGGCCAGTTTTCCGACAGCTTTGCCACTTCCGTCAATGCGGTGATCAGTCATCCGCAGTCGGAAAGTTATGTGCGTTTTGACGGTACAGTGTTGTTAAACAATGACGCCATTAACGGCAACCTGATTTTTGAATCGCAGAATCCGGTCAATTTTTTCAATACTAATTTCAAAAATACCGCAATCTCCGAAGATTATGAACGTCCGCTGGTTTTGTCAATGGAGCTTAAAACCGATAAGTCGCAGATCAGCCTCGGTAACATTGTCGTCAAATATGGCGGCAGCGCCGGTGCCGGCAACATCTTGATTCCGAGAACCGAGCAAAAGATAGGCGACAACGGTATGGAGCGGCGGCGTATCGATGCGGTGTTCAACATGACCGAATTTGAACTGGAACCCGCCGTTTGGTTGGTGCGTGATTTTATCAAAAAATTTGACCGCAAGGAAAATTATGTGCCCGATTATGATTTTGACATAATTGCCGATTTGAAAGCGCTAAAAACAATTTACAACGGACAAGTGATCAGAGATTTTGATTTAAGCGTTGATTTTATGAATAATATTTTGAAAATTCAGAATCTGAGCGCCACTTTGCCGGGGGAGGCGTCCGTTAAAATCAGCGGCGAAGTTTTTGGCGTTGAAAAGAAGATGACCTACAATTTCAATCTTGCTTCCAGCATGAGCGATTTTGGAAAATTTATCCAATGGCTGAAGGTCGGGGTTGAACCGTTTGCACAAGGAACTTACAAAAAAGCAAGCCTGTCGGCAACCGTGGAAGGTACAACCGAAACGGTTAAAATTGCGCCGTTTGACTTTATGTTGGACAAGAGTGTGCTTTCCGGCAAAATCGGTATCGTTCGCGGCGAAAAAAATCGCTGGTTTGTGATTGCCGACGGCGACAGCATCAACTTTGACAACTACATTGAGGCATTGCCGGCAGACGTGGCGGCGAAAGATTGGCGCGAACGTTTGCGCTATCGTTTCGGTAAGCTGGCGTTTTTGAAAAATACCGATTTGCAGTTTCGCACTTCGCTGAAGATGGGAATTTTTGAAAAGATTCCGTTTGAAGATTTGGCGATGGAAGCCACGGTTAAAAACGGGGTGATGAAGATTGACGATCTGTCGGTTAAAAGTGTGGCCAGCGGCGACTTTACCTTTAAGGGCGAAGTGAGCGGCTTTGGTCAGCTGCCACAGGTTAAAAATCTGAAATACAAAGCAGATATCAATGATACGCTCGCGTTTCTGAACAAGTTTGAAATTGATATTGCCGATGTCGATTTCAACGAGTTACACAACTTTTCCGCCTCGGGAGTGGTGACCGGCGGCTTAGAGCGCGCGGCGACCAAAAGCGTTTTCCGTCTGGGAAATATCGATGCCGCTTATCACGGTGAAGTATCTTATCGTCAAAATATATACCATCTTAACGGTAAGGTTGAAGTGCGCGCCCCCGATTTTGTTAAAATGCTGAATTGTTTTTCCATCGACTATTCGCCGGACTATCCGTTGGGGCTGTTTAAGATGTCGGCGGCGGTTAAAACCGGTGCTCACGTTGCCGTGTTTGACCAATTAAATGCAAATATCGGCGCCAACAAATTTGCCGGCAGTCTTGCCTATCAACAGAAAGACGGACGTTATCAGGTTAAAACCGAACTTGATGTCAACCGTTTTGAGTTTGAAAAGTTTTTCTACAATATTAATCGTACCGATGACCAAACCAATTTCCGCAATCCGGCAGAAATGGCTACCTTTATCGTCAAGCCGCGTTTAAGCCAAACACGCATCAGTTATGACTGGTTGAAAAATTGGGACGTTAATGCTTCTTTGAAAGCAAACAACTTGTTGCTGAACAGTTTTTCGCTGCGCAAAACAGCGGGCAAGCTGATGCTGAACAAAGGCGTGCTTAAGCTGAATGATTTTGTCGGCACACATTCTAAAGGCACAATCAGCGGCGAAGCCGAGCTGAATATTGTGCAAGATGCCAAACTGAGCGGCAAGGCAAACATTAAGAATGTCGTTATTGGCAAAAACGGATGGGGCGGCAGCGTTTACGGGCTGACCGGAGGTACGCTTAATGCCGATGTTGTTTTCGACACATCAGCGGTTTCTGTCGAAAGCCTGCTGAGCGGTTTGTCGGGCACGATCAAGTTTGACATTGTCAAGCCAACGGTAAAAGGCTGGAACTTTGAAAAAATCGAGAACGATTTGGATAAACGCGACGTGTCGGATGGGTTTACGGTGGTTGTTCGCGACGCTTTGGGACAAGGAGATACCGAGTTTGCTTCATTTGTCGGCGGCGTCACTTTGAACAAAGGTTCTTATGCGATTGACAACGCCCAATTTGTCGGTGACGGACTTGTGCTTGATCTGCAAGCCGACGGCAGCCTGAAAGATTGGAGTAATAAAGCCTTCCTAAAGGTTGCCTTTGATGAGAAAAAAGTTCCGGGGTTTGATTTTTCTTATGACGGATCCATCAATACGCCGATGCTGGCGGTTGACGTCAGTCGGACAACCGGCGTGTTTGATGCGCATTGGGAAAAATTGGCGGCCGAGGCCAAGGCGCAAGAAGCGGAGCGCATTGAGAAATATCGTCGGTTGATGGATGAGCAGCAAAAGAAAGCCCATGTTGCCGAAACCGAACTCAATGAAGAACTTATGCCAAACTTTCAGGCGTTCAGCCGGTTGGCTCACGACAAAGGTACGCGCGAAAGCTATCGGTTGCTGAAGCAAAAGATAGATTCTCTTCATATGCTTTTGCAGGAAATTTTTGTTAAAGACAATATGGTCAATATCGGTGATGAAATTGTAGCTCGTCTGGATGAGCAAAACAAAAAGGCGGTAACGCAATTGCGGCAAATTCGGGCGGAGTTGGAGCGTGTTCATCTGAAAGACGTCAAACTGCGGATTAACGAAAGCTATAATGTTATTTTTGAGCATTATAATCGTTCCAAGCAAGTGTCCGGCGTTTCCATAGACAAATTGGGAGAAGTGGAAAAACGATTGGCGGCAATCAATACCTCGTTTTATCCCAAAAAAGATCCGTATATTATGGAACAGCAGAAGAAAATCGAAAGCGAACTGTTGCTGATTGATCAGATCAATTCAGACATTGCGAAAGACAATATCATTTTGCAAAATGTAAGAGATACGGAAAAGTTGGAACATTTTTACCGCAAATTTGATGAAGCGCGTCAAGAGGCGGTCAATGTGTTGGCGGCGATGGAAAAAGCCTCGGCGGAAATGGCCAGCTATCTTGAGAGCAAAGCGGCAGCGGAAGAAAAAGCCTATACCGATATGCTGCACCGTCAGGAAATTGAGCGCAAAATGCAGGAAAATACCGGACAAATTTCCACTGCCGGCAAAACCGTCAAAGTGGAGCGCAATATGGATGAAATTCGGCGGACGGAAGAAGCCGTCAAAGGGCAAAAAGTGCGGGTGCTTGATTTTTCAGATGATACGCAAAGCGGAAGCATGACCGATTTTGAGCGACACCCGCAACACCAGAAGCAAGAAACGGAAACCGGTATCATCCTCCGTCCCATCGATACCGAATCGGCAGGAGACGGCGGAATAATTGTGAAACAATAAGATATTGGGCTTGTCGAATCGTTTTTTTGAGGTTATATTATTAAGTATTAACGTTGCAGTTATTATTTGGAGATTTTGATGCATAGAAAACCCGAGGTTTGTATCCTCCCGGTGGCCGGATTGTCAACACGCAATCTGCCCGCCACCAAAGTTTTACACAAAGGCTTTTTAACCTTAAACAACCTGCCCATCATTCAATATGCGATCAATGCTTGTGCGGAAATCGGCATCAAAGATGTGGTTTTCGTTTACAGCGACCAGTCTTGCAAGCATTTGTTTGAAGCCTATTTTTCTCGAAATGTCTGGCTGGAAAAACATCTGGAGGAAAAAGGCAAGACAGATTTGCTAAAAGCCGTGCAAGCGGTCATTCCCGACGGGATGAACTTTCATTTTGCCGAACAAAGCGAACCCAAAGGCAACGGCCATGCCGTGTTGATGGCCAAAGATATTGTCGGCAAGCGCGATTTTGTGGTGATGTGGCCTGACGATGTTTACATTAACATTCACGGCGGCAAGGGTATCCTCAGCCAGCTGCTTGATGTTTATGAAACCGAAGGGGGTATGGTGGAAAACATTATGGAGTTTCCGCGCGAACAGATGGTGCGCTACGGTGCTTTGATCGGTGCCATGCGCGACGGCAGAATTGTGCGCGCCAAAGGTAAGATCGAAAAGCCGCCGTTGGATCAAGTCCCTTCCAATTATGCCAGTATGGGCCCCTATATTTTGCCTAATGAAATTATGGATATTTTGCCGGAAGTTAAAAAAGGCACCAATGGCGAAATTAATTTGGCAGACGCTGCCGGTTTGGCGGCAGAGCGCGGTATGAAACTGACCGGCGTTTTATGCGACGCCACACGTTTTGACTGCGGCACCAATGCCGATTTGGCCAAAGCAAACCTGAAACTTTCGTTGATGGAAAATCCGGATTTGCGAGCCTATTGCAAAGAACTGCTTGATACGATGATGGTTTGACACCAAGAAGCCAAGCCGGAAAAAGGGTGATGTTCTCGCCCTTTTTTTTATGCGCTGTCCGGTGTTGTTTTGAGATAAACGTTCGGAATGAAAAAAACGTCCATCTACTTTTGGAAATGTTTTTTGCTTTGTTCGGCAGAATATCGTTGCCGACGAGAGAGGTGAATTTTGTCACTAAAAAGACTTGAAAAAACGGAAATAAAGTTGTAAAAGCATGAACATCCGCCGGACACCCCTGGAGGTTCGACGGAATAAAGTCAATTTTATATAAGGAATTTTAAAATGGTAGATATTACTTTTAATGCTGAAAAACGCGAGAAAGCAGGTAAGGGGGCAGCTCGGGCATGTCGTCGTGAAGGACGCGTTCCTGCCGTCATTTATGGAGGAAAACAGGAGCCGGTTATGGTCAGCCTGCATCCGGTTGAGTTGGAAAAAGCTCTGGATATGGTTGGTTTTTACGATGCCGATATTGAAATCTTGGTTGACGGTAAGAAGTTCAAAGTCAGCTGTCAGGACGTTCAGTTCCATCCGGTCAGCGATCGTCCGATCCACGTTGACTTTTTGAGAAAATAAAATTGCAAAAGGTCTGTGTTTTGCGACTGCCGTCCGTTGTTTGCCAACGGCGGTTGTCGGCGGAAAGCGCGGACCTTTTTTTTATTTAAAGGTTTGTCAATGTTTTTGATTGTCGGTTTGGGAAATCCGGGTATCGAATATGCGGGTACGCGGCACAATGTCGGTTTTGCGGCAGCAGATGCCGTTGCGGAAAAATACGGGTTCGGTGTTTTTCGCAACAAGTTTGACGGATTGATTGCCGAGGGCAAAATCGGTCATGAGAAAGTTTATCTGCTGAAACCGCAGACTTATATGAATCTTTCCGGCAATTCGGTGGTGAAAGCGGCGTCTTTTTACAAAATTCTGCCGGAGCATATTGTGGTTATTCACGATGACATGGATTTGCCTGTCGGCGGGCTGAAGGCCAAACTCGGCGGCGGTGCCGGAGGACACAACGGATTGAAGTCTGTGGATGCGGCAATCTCGTCCGGTTATAATCGAATCCGCATAGGCGTCGGGCATCCGGAAGGGCGCGGCGCGGAAGTGGTCAACCATGTGTTGGGAGGCTTTTCCAAAGTTGACAGAGAACGTGTCGACTCGGTGATTGAACTGGTGGTTGAAACGCTGCCGATACTGCTGGAAGAAGGTGTGTGTGCCTATTCTGCTCTGATCGGAATGAAAAAAGGCAAGTAAACAAAAGAAGTTTTTATCTGTTTGGGTTGCCCAATCGATGTAACCGCGGCTTTGAGCGAAATTGGCGACAAGCCGTTTAAAAGACTGGAAAATTTTAAGGAGTTTATTTATGGGATTTAATTGCGGAATAGTCGGTTTGCCAAATGTCGGCAAGTCGACGTTGTTTAATGCGCTGACCCGCACGATAGCGGCGCAGGCGGCTAACTTTCCGTTCTGTACCATTGAGCCGAACACCGGACGGGTGGCGGTTCCCGACGCTCGGCTGCAGAAATTGGAAGAAATCGTGCGCCCCAAAACGGTTACTCCGACACAGCTCGAATTTGTCGATATTGCCGGTTTGGTCAAAGGGGCTTCAAAAGGTGAGGGACTGGGCAATCAGTTTTTGGCCAATATCCGCGAAGTGGATGCCATTATCCATGTTCTTCGTTGTTTTGATGATGATAATGTTACTCATGTGGAAGGTGGTGTCGACCCGATCCGCGATGCCGAAATTGTTGAAACGGAACTGATGATTGCCGATTTGGAATCGTTGGAAAAGCGTTTGGATCAGACGGTAAAAAAAGCTCGCGGCGGAGAAAAAGAAGCCAAAGTTCGCCTGTCGGTGATGGAGCCGGTGATGGCGGCTCTCAAAGCCGGCAAGCCCGCGCGTACGGCAGAACCGAATGCGGCTGACAAAGAAGCGTTAAAAGAATATCGGATGTTGCAGCTTTTGACAGCCAAACCGGTGTTGTATGTTTGCAACGTCGATGAAGGTTCGGCGGCGACAGGCAATGCCTATTCTGAATCCGTGGCACAAAAGGCAGCGGCGGAAAATGCGCAGTCGGTCGTCATTTCGGCGGCAATCGAATCGGAGGTGGCTCAGCTGGAAAACGAAGATGAACAAAAGGAATTTTTAGCCAGTTTGGGGTTGGAAGAAACCGGTTTATCGAAAGTTATCCGCGCCGGCTACAAACTTTTGGGGTTGGAAACCTATTTTACCGCCGGACCGAAAGAAGTGCGGGCGTGGACTTTCTTAAAAGGTTCAAAAGCACCGCAATGCGCCGGCATCATCCATTCGGATTTTGAACGCGGGTTTATCCGTGCTGAAACGATAGCTTATGACGATTTTGTTAAATACGGCGGTGAGCAGGCTTGCAAAGAGGCCGGTAAAATGCGCTCGGAAGGCAAAGATTATGTCGTTTGCGACGGTGATCTGCTAAACTTTTTGTTTAATGTATGAGGCAGATCATATAGCCATTGAGCAGAGCCGATAGGAAACTTTCAGATAAAAAGAGCCTGATTTCAGGCTCTTTTTATCTTTTGTCGGTGAGATGATGAAAAAAGTGTTTTTTAGGTAGATTTTAAAAAAAAAGATGCTAAAATTAACTATTATTTAAGAAATTAACGATTGGGGGATCACTAATGGATAAATTTTATTCTTTATTGCAAACCGGTGTTTCGGCGATTGCGTTGTGTTGTATGGCCGGTACTGTTTTTGCGGCAGATGTCACCAGCGAAGACGAGTTGAAAAATGCTTTGCAAAACGGCAGCGATGCGACTCTGAGCGATGATATCCTGTTGACCGGAAATTTGCCGGAAGCGGCAGCCGGTGACTTTAAGATCAACGGCAATATGCATACATTGTCGGGGAAAGTAGATGTCAATGCCGAAGGCGAAGAAGAAAAACCAAGTGTCGGCGGTTTTATAATCGGTGCCGGAGCAAAAGCAAATTTTTCTGATTTGAACGTCAAAAAATTGAAACAAGCTATTGCCAATAGTGGTACCATTGGCACGATTGATAACGTGACATTTGAAAATAATCTTGTTGAAACGGATGCGGCAGACGCCAAAGGGGGAGCGATTGCCAACAGCGGCACGATCGGTACCATTTCGAATTCCGTTTTCCGCGGTAACTCGGCAGTTGCCCAAGGCGGAAATGCATACGGTGGGGCTATTGCAAATTTCGGCGGTAAAGAATTAACGCTGATCAATACCAGTTTTTACGACAACGTTGTTCAGATAAATCCCGATCCGGCGGCTGCCGGTGGTGAACAAGCTTTTACAGCGGTCGGCGGTGCGGTTTATTCAAATGGTAATTTGAATATTATTGCTCGTGGTCAAGATGTTGTCTTTTCCGGCAATCATGCATCAATTCCGTCATCCGGAGAGGATGAAAACGGCGATTCCGGAGAAGGTGGCGGTTCCGGAGAAAACGAAGGATCTGGCGGCGGATCGGAAGGGGATGGTGAAAATGCAGAAGCCCCTCAGCTGCCGGCAGAAGGCGGTTATGCCTTCGGTTTGATGGACGACGGCGATGAAGGCGGCGAAGGCGGCGAGGAAAAAGATGTTGTTATGAAATATGTCAGCAGCGCTATTGCCATGGACGGCGGTGTTCTCAATTTGGAAACCGATGGCGGACGCATCATTATTGATGACGACATTGTCAGCGTCAATTCTTTGTTTGATCTTAATATCAGAGGCAACGATGAAGTGGTGTTTAATCGCTCGGTTGAAGGGGTTAAAAATTTTGTTTTGGACAACTCTTTCCTTACGTTGGGAAGAGGGGCTTCTTTGTCGGTTAAAAAATATACGGCAAAAGATGAAGCTCAGTTGACGGTTACGGTTAATCCGGATGAAAAGACAGCCTCCAAGCTGATTGTGAACGGTGACGTGGTCGGAACGACAAAAGTGGTGGTTCAGACAACCTCGGCAACGGTTTTGGGCGCGGAAGATTCTATCTTGTTTGTTATTGCCGATGCGGATAACAGAGACACGGCAGCCGATTTTGTTGTGTACCGCGTGTACGGCAGTCCGTATATGTGGAAATCTGAATATCGGGCACAAAGCGATGATGAAGGTGAGGAAGGAGGAGCTCCGTCAAACGGCGGCGGCGCGGGAGTGGTGCCTGCTCCCAAAGATGATACGGGCGGATCTGCTCCCGGCAACACTGAGGGAGGAGAAGGCTCCGAAAACGGAGGGTTTAACGGATGGTATCTGACGATGACCGGCGAATCTAATCCCGATTTTCGTCCGATGGCACCGGAAATTGCCTCGTTCTTGGCTCTGCACAGTGCGGCATTAGAACAAAATCGCGGTGTGATGAGCAGTGTGCGCAACTCTGTCGGGGTTAACAAGTTTTTGTTAAAGCGGTATGGTTTCCTGTATGAGGACGGCTATCGAACCAAAGCTGTTTCTCATTTGTGGGTTAACCCAGTCTATCGTTATGTTCAGGTCAGCGCGCCGCAGGAATGGGACGCGACCATTGCGGGCTTTGATGCGGGGCTTGATCTGCAAAGCGACGCTTCAAACAAGTTGGGTGTGTTCGGTTCTTATCGTTACGGTACTTACAGTGTCGGTAAAAACGGTTATTTTAAGGCCAATATGGACAGTGAACTTGAAATATCCAGCTTTTTGCTCGGTTTGTATTACCGCTACGACTACAACAATTTTTGGACTTTTGCGACGGCGTATACCGGAACGCAGCACGCGGAGCTTGAAACGGACGATCATCTGAAAACCGAAGCGGACGGTAGGCAGTATAGCGCGGGAATCGAGATGGGTTATGCTTTTATTCCGGGGCAAAATTGGACTTTGGAGCCGAGTTTGGGCGTGTTTTACAGCGGTATCGACTATGATGACATGAAAGACGAATATGGTAAGAGTGCAGAATATTCGATGCTGCATCAGGTTGAAGGTGAATTTGCTGTTAAACTGGAAAGAACGTACGAACATGTCTATGGTTACAGCAAGCTATACATTAAACCGAGTGTGATCCAGACGGTTAACTTCGGAAATGAAGTGAAGATCACTCACCTCGGCACGGTGGATACGCTGGAAGATCAAACGCTGGGACGGATTGAACTGGGCGGTCGTTATGCGCTTGACAACAAAATGAGCCTGTTCGGTTATATCAACTATACGACAGGCAGCGACTATAATGACGTTGCCGCTGGTCTCGGCTTTAATTATCGCTGGTATTAAGGCTTTGTGCCCGCGTTATTTGTAAGCAAGAAAGGGGTTCGGAATGAACTCCTTTCTTTTTTTGGCGCCAAATTTTCTGTGCTTAAAAAATATGCGGCTGAAGGCGGGCGTTTGGGAATGATTTTTTGGAGAGGTTAAGGGTGATCTCCGACGGTTTTTATCAGGTAAAATTTTTGTCGTTTTTTTATGTCGAAAGTTAATGGGTGAATTTGACTCAACAAGAGTCTGAGCAAGCGATTTGTTGTTTGTAAAAAATTGAAAAAAAAGTAATTTTTTACTTGCAAAGTTGGTTTGCTTATGTTACAAAACGCTCACGTTAACCGGCGCAAAAGGCGGGAGTCTGCCTGTCGGTTGTCATAAGAAATATCCCGCAGTCCTTGAGTTGCAAGGTTCTGCATAAGGTTAATTTTTTAGATGGCAAGATTGGCGCAGGCCGAATTGTTGCCATCTAGTTATAGGAAAAGTAATTTGAAATGATGGATACACAAAACATAAGAATTCGCCTCAAGGCTTTTGATCATCGTCTGCTCGATTTGTCGACTAAGGAAATTGTTCATACGGCCAAAAGAACCGGGGCAAACGTAAGAGGACCGATCCCTCTGCCGACAAGAATTGAGAAGTTTACGGTCAATCGTTCTCCGCACGTAGATAAAAAATCTCGCGAGCAGTTCGAAATCAGAACTCATAAGAGACTTCTTGATATTGTCGATCCGACACCGCAAACCGTAGATGCTTTGATGAAACTCGATCTGGCTGCCGGTGTTAACGTTGAAATCAAACTGTAATTGTTTTTTTAAGCAAAAATAATTACCCGTAAATTAAAAGCAATGTTGGCTTTCGTGAAATATGGGAGGTCAACCAATTGAAAAAGGAAAATAAAATAATGCGTACTGGTTTAATCGCAAAAAAACTGGGGATGTCTCGCATTTTTGAGGCTAACGGAACCCATGTGCCGGTTACGGTTCTTTCCGTAGACAACCTGCAGGTTGTTGATGTTAGAACGATGGATCGGGACGGGTATGTTGCTGTTCAGTTGGGCAGCGGCGCCGTTAAGGCCAAAAATGTGTCGAAGGCAATGAAAGGTCATTTTGCCAAGGCAAATGTTGAGCCAAAGAAAAAATTGGGTGAGTTTAGAGTTTCCGAAGACTGCCTGCTCTCGGTAGGAGCGGAGTTGTCCGTGGAGCATTTTGTCCCCGGTCAATATGTTGATGTGTGTGCCACTTCTATCGGTAAAGGTTTTGCCGGTGTTATGAAACGCCACAACTTTGCCGGTCTGGAAGCCAGCCACGGTGTATCTGTTTCTCACCGTTCTCATGGTTCTACAGGTCAAAGACAAGATCCCGGTCGAGTATTCAAGGGTAAGAAAATGGCAGGCCATATGGGTGCCGAGCGCGTAACCGTTCAGAATTTGAAAGTGGTTGCCGTTGATGCCGAAAAAGGCCTGATTATGGTCAAAGGCGGCGTGCCGGGTTGTGAAAACGCATGGGTTCGGATTACCGACGCTGTCAAGAAAAGCAGCAATGTCGAACTGCCGATGCCCGCTGGTTTGAAAAAAGTTGATGAACCTGTTGCAGTTAAAGCTGAAACAGCTGATAATGCTTAAAGGATAAAGGATAGAAGTTATGAAACAGGACATCTTAAGTTTAGAAAATAAAAATGTCGGCACCATTGAGCTGAACGAATCGATTTTCGGTTTGGAAGTTCGTGCAGATATTTTGCAACGGGTTGTAAGATGGCAGTTGGCCAAAATGCAAGCCGGTACCCACAAAACTAAAGGGCGCTCCGAAGTTGCTCTGACACCTGCCAAACCTTTCAAACAGAAAGGAAGCGGCAATGCACGTCAGGGTTCACGCAAGGGCACTCAGTTTAGAAAGGGTGGAATCGTGTTTGGTCCGGTTGTTCGTGACCATTCGCATGATTTGACCAAGAAATTTAGAAAGCTTGGTCTTAAAACAGCTCTCTCGGCCAAGGCTAAAGAGGGCAGCCTCGTTATCGTTGATGAGGCCAAGTTGAACAGTCCGAAAACCAAAGACTTGGAAGCTAAGCTCCGTCTTTGCGGGCTCACCAACTGCCTGTTCGTTGACGGACAAGAGGTTGATATTAATTTTGCATTGGCTTCTCGTAATATTCTCGGCGTAGACGTCTTGCCGGCAATCGGTGCCAATGTGTATGACATCTTAAGAAAAGACAAATTGGTGTTGACTAAAGATGCCGTCAGTTGCTTGGAGGAAAGATTGAAATGAGTAAAAACGAGAAAACCAACAATGTAACTGCGCAGATGTACGATACACTGCTTCGTCCGGTAATCACCGAAAAATCGATGCTTTCGAGCGAAGCCGGAAAAATTGTTTTCCGTGTTCCGTTAGAAGCTTCCAAAGACGAGATCAAGGCTGCTGTTGAAGCTATCTTCAACGTCAAAGTAACCAAGGTGAATACCATTCGTCAGGCTGGCAAGACCAAAAGATTCAGAAACAATCTGGGACGTCGTTCCGATTTTAAGAAGGCTTTGGTTACTCTTGCCGATGGTCAAAATATTGATGTTACAACAGGAATTTAAAAAATGGTGTTAAAAACATATAAGCCCACGTCTCCCGGACTTCGGCAGTTGGTCATCGTTGACAGATCAGAACTGTACAAAGGAGCTCCTGAAAAGTCTTTGACAATCGGTCTTACTAAGACCGGTGGGCGTGATAATTTCGGACATGTTACAAGTCGGAGAAAGGGCGGCGGACATAAACGCAAGCTCAGAATTATCGACTTTAGACGTAATAAATTTGATGTTGAGGCAACTGTCGAGAGAATAGAATATGATCCGAACCGTTCCGCTTTCATTGCGTTGATCTGCTATGAAGATGGCGAGAAGTCCTATATTCTGGCTCCGCAGAGATTGAAAGCCGGCGACAAAATTATATCGGCTGCCAAAGCTGATATTAAGCCGGGCAATGCCATGCCTCTTAAGAATATGCCGGTCGGTACCATTATTCACAACGTTGAGCTGCGTTCGGGCAAGGGCGGACAGTTGGTTCGTTCGGCCGGTTGCTATGCTCAGGTTGTCGGTAAAGACGGCGGTTATGCTCAGTTAAAACTGAGTTCCGGCGAATTGAGAGTTGTTCGCGAAGAGTGTTTGGCAACGGTTGGCGCCGTTTCCAATCCGGACAATCAGAACAAATCTCTCGGCAAAGCCGGTCGCACTCGTTGGCTGGGACTGCGTCCTGTTTCCCGCGGTGTTGCCATGAACCCTGTCGATCACCCGATGGGTGGTGGTGAAGGCCGTACTTCGGGCGGACGTCATCCGACCACGCCGTGGGGCAAACCGACTAAGGGCGGAAAGACTCGTTCTAACAAAAAGACGGATCGCTTTATTATGAGATCACGTCGCGACAATAAGAAATAATAAGGAGATAAGCTAATGACACGTTCAGTTTGGAAAGGACCGTTTGTTGATGGATATCTTCTGAAGAAAGCAGACGCAGCCAGAGCTTCGGGCAGAAACGAAGTAATTAAAATCTGGTCGCGCAGATCCACCATGTTGCCGCAGTTTGTCGGTTTGACATTTGGTGTTCACAATGGTCATAAGTTTATCCCGGTTCTCGTTACCGAAGATATGGTCGGCCACAAATTCGGTGAATTTGCCCCGACGCGCGTATTTTACGGTCACGCTGCCGATAAGAAAGCTAAGAGGAGTTAGTGATGGGAAAGTCTAAAGATACAAGAAGACTGCAGGCAAATCAGGCTCAGGCCGTTTGCAATGCGCTGCGGACGAGCCCTCGCAAGCTTAATCTGGTTGCCGAATCGATCCGCGGATTGGCTGTTGAAAAGGCTGTTGCTGAGCTTACTTTCTCAAAGAAGAGAATTGCAAAGTCGGTTTTGAAAGTTTTGCAGTCGGCGATTGCAAATGCTGAAAACAATCATCAGTTAAACATTGATAAGCTTTTTGTTAGTGAAGCTTATTGCGGAAAAGGTTTGGTAATGAAACGCATGCACGCAAGAGGTCGCGGCAGAGGAGCAAGAGTTTTGAAACCTTTCTCCAACATTACTATTGTTGTAACCGAGCGTCAGGAGTAAGTTGATGGGACAGAAAGCAAATCCTACAAGTCTTCGTTTGGGTGTCAACCGTACATGGGATTCCCGTTGGTATGCCGACGATAACTATGCCGGTTACCTGCATGAAGACGTTAAAATTAAAGAATTCTTGAAAAAGAAACTGGCTCAGGCCGGCATCAGCAGAATCGTCATTGAACGTCCTGCGAAGAAGGCCAGAGTTACCATTCACTCGGCAAGGCCTGGTGTTGTTATCGGTAAAAAAGGTCAGGATATTGAAGCTTTGAGAAAAGAAATTCAATCGATGACCGCTTCCGAAGTTCAGCTGAACATTTTGGAAGTTAGAAAACCGGAACTGGATGCACAACTGGTTGCAGACAGCGTTGCTCAGCAGTTGGAAAGACGTGTGGCTTTCCGTCGCGCCATGAAACGCGTTATGCAGTCGGCCCTGCGTCTTGGAGCCGAAGGAATTAAAGTAAGCTGCTCAGGTCGTTTGGGCGGTGCGGAAATTGCCAGAACCGAACATTATCGGGAAGGGCGGGTTCCATTGCACACCCTGCGTGCCGATATTGATTATGCAACTTCAACGGCTCATACCACTTATGGTGCTTGCGGTGTAAAAGTTTGGATCTACAAAGGTGAGATTATGGCTCACGATCCAATGGCCCAAGACAAGAAGTTGGCTGAACAAAAGTAAACATTGAGGTTTAAGTAAAATGTTAAGTCCAAAAAGATTAAAATTCCGCAAGCAGCACAAAGGCCGTATCCACGGTCTGACAAAGGGCGGCGCGGAACTGAGTTTCGGTACATATGGATTGAAAGCTCTGACACCGGATCGCATTACGGCACGCCAGATTGAAGCTGCGCGTCGTGCGATTACCCGTGAAATGAAAAGAGCCGGAAGAGTATGGATCCGAATTTTTCCGGATGTGCCGGTATCTGATAAACCTGCCGAAGTTCGTATGGGCAAAGGTAAGGGTTCGATTGAATACTGGTGCGCCAGAGTGCACCCCGGTCGGATTATGTTTGAAATCGACGGCGTGAGTGAGGAAGTTGCCCGCACGGCTTTTGCCTTGGGCGCAGCCAAACTCCCGATTAAAACAAAATTCGTCAAACGTCTTAATTCTGACCAAGGAGTAGCATAAGATGGCAAAAATAAAAGATCTTCGCAGCATGACGGCTGACGAGTTGGAAGCTAAATTGGTTGAAGCCAAAAAGGAACAGTTCAACCTGCGTATTCAGCAGTCTACCGGACAATTGCAGAACACAGCAAATGTCAAAAAAGTTCGCCGCGAAATTGCAAAAATCAACACGCTTTTAACCGAGCGTAAGAAGAATAGTTAGGAGAAAAAGCTATGCCTAAAAGAATTCTTCAAGGTGTTGTTGTAAGTGATAAACAGGACAAGACCGTGGTCGTTAAAGTTGAACGTCAGGTTATGCATCCGGTTTATAAGAAATTCATCAAGAAAAGCAAAAAGTATGCCGCTCATGATGAAAACAACCAGTTCAAAATTGGTGATGAAGTTAGAATTATTGAGGCCAAGCCTTATTCTAAGACCAAGACTTGGACCGTGTTAGTTGATAACGCCGAATAGAGAAGGAAGAGAAAAATGATACAAATGCAAACCAACCTGGATGTTGCAGACAACTCAGGAGCACGTCAGGTGCAGTGCATAAAGGTTCTTGGCGGTTCTAAGAGAATGCACGCGACTGTCGGAGACATAATCGTCGTATCGATTAAGGAAGCATTGCCGAAGGGACGCGTTAAGAAAGGCGATGTCCACAAAGCCGTTATCGTTCGCACTGCAAGCGACATTCGCCGCAAAGACGGATCAGTCATTCGTTTTGACAGCAATGCCGCGGTTCTGATCAACAAAGACGGTGAGCCGATCGGCACCCGTATTTTTGGCCCTGTGACCAGAGAATTGCGTGCAAAGAAATTTATGAAAATAATTTCATTAGCGCCGGAGGTATTATAATGAACCTTAAGTTGAAAGTAAAAAAAGGTGATCAGGTTATTGTATTGTCGGGTGACGACAAAGGCAAAACCGGAGAGGTCATGAAAGCTATGCCGAAAGAAGGCAAAGTCGTTGTTCAAGGTGTCAATCTGGTTAAAAGACACACCAAGCCCAGCCAGACATCTGCAGGGGGCATTATCACCAAAGAAGCGCCGATTCACGTTTCCAATGTGGCTTTGGTTGATTCTCAGTCCGGAAAAGCAACTAAGGTCGGATATAAGGAAGAAAATGGCCGTAAGGTTCGTTTTGCCCGTAAATCCGGTGAAGTAATCGATAAATAAGGGATCAGATTGATGACAAATTTTGAAAAATTGTATAATGAGGTCATTAAGAAATCTCTCGTGGACAAATTCGGTTACACCAATAGCCACGAGATTCCGAAGCTGACCAAAATCGTCCTTAACATGGGTGTCGGTGATGCCGTTATGGACAAGAAAAAACTCAACAATGCGGCAGAAGAAATGGGCATTATCGCCGGTCAAAAGCCGATTGTTACCAAAGCTCGCAAATCTATCGCTACCTTTAAGGTAAGAGAAGAAATGCCGATTGGCTGCAAAGTTACTCTGAGAAGAGAAAGAATGTACGAATTTTTGGAAAGACTGGTTAACATGGCTTTGCCGCGAATCAGAGATTTCCACGGCATTCAGGGCAAAAACTTTGACGGACGCGGCAATTTTGCGTTCGGCATTAAAGAGCAGATTATTTTTCCTGAAATCAACTATGAAAAAGTTGATGCCGTACGCGGTATGGATATTGTTATCTGCACATCTGCCAAAACTGACGAAGAAGCCAAAGCGCTTCTGACCGGTTTCAACTTACCGATTAAGAATTAAGCGGAGATTTTACCATGGCAAAAAAGAGTTCTATTTACAGAAACCTGAAAAGAATCCGTAAAGCCGAGAAGTTTGCTGCTGTTCGTGGCAAGTTGATCGCCGAGATTAAAGATAAGAACACTTCTCCTGAAGAAAGATTCAAGAAAGTGTTAAAATTAGCCGAACTGCCTCGCAATTCGTCCAAGGTTCGCATTAAGAACCGTTGCGAAAATACGGGCCGTTCCCGTGGTGTTTACCGCAAGTTTAAGCTGTGCCGCAACGAACTGAGAAGAATGGCCAGCTTCGGTGAGATCCCCGGTTTAGTAAAATCCAGCTGGTAGTAGGAGGTTTTTAGATTATGTCTATGTCTGATCCTTTGGGCGATATGCTCACACGCATTAGAAACGCACAAAGCGCGAAGAAAAAGGAAGTCGTTTCTCCTGCTTCTCGCTTGCGTGAAAATGTTTTAGAAGTTCTCAAAAAAGAGGGTTATATCCTCGGTTACGAAAAATACAACGTTCGTGCAGGTATTGATGAACTTCGCATTCAGTTGAAGTACTTTGAAGGTGCTTCGGTTATTAACGAAATTTACCGTGTCTCTACACCGGGTCGTCGCGTTTATTCGAGTGTTAAAGACCTGCCGAGAGTGTACAACGGTCTGGGTATCTCGATCATTTCGACTCCTCAGGGCGTTATGAGCGACAATGAAGCCAGAAAGGCCAATGTCGGCGGTGAAATTCTTTGTCAAGTATTTTAGTTAGGGGGAATTGGTATGTCTAGAATTGGAAAATATCCAGTTATCGTCCCTGAAGGCGTTACCGTAACCATCGATGGCAATGTCGTCTCCGCCAAGGGTAAAAACGGCGAGTTGAAATTTGCTTTTGACAGCGGTATGGTCAATGCTAAATTGGAAGAAAACAAGGTTGTGGTTGCGCCTTTGCATCAGTCACAACAGGCCCGTGCTTTATGGGGAACGACCAGAGCCCAGATCAATTCGATTGTTAAAGGTGTAAGCGAAGGCTTTACCAAGCAGTTGGAATTGATCGGCGTTGGTTATAAGGCCAGAATGGAAGGCAACAGCAAGTTGGTGCTTTCTCTCGGTTTTTCGCACGATGTTATCTTCAATGCCCCCGAAGGCATTAAGATTACCTGCGTTTCGCCGACGCAGCTGACCGTTTTCGGCGCTGACAAGCAGCTGGTTGGTCAGGTTGCGGATAAAATTCGCGAGTATAGAAAACCCGAACCTTATAAGGGTAAAGGCGTAAGATATACCGGTCAGTACGTCCGTCGTAAAGAAGGCAAGAAGAAATAAGGAATAGTTTAATGAATACGCCAAGAAAATTGTTTAAAAAGAGACAAGCTCGTGCGAGAACAGCTTTGAAAAACGTTGCTAACGGCAAGTTAAGATTGTCGGTTTTCCGCAGCGGTAAGCACATCTATGCACAAATCATTGACGACATTAAAGGTGTGACTGTTGCTTCGGCCTCTACTTTGGATAAGGAAGTCAGAGAAAGCCTGAAGAAAACTTCAACCATTGAAGCAGCCGGTGTTATTGGTAAAACTGTTGCTGAGAGAGCCATTAAGTCGGGTGTAAGCGAAGTGGTCTTTGACCGCGGCGGTTACATTTTTCACGGTCGTGTCAAGGCCCTGGCTGATGCTGCTCGCGAAGCTGGTTTGAAATTTTAGGAGTAAAGAGAAATGGCACAAGCTGTAGATCGTCGTAAAACAGAGAAAAAAGAAGAATTGGTTGAAAAACTGGTTCACATTAACCGCGTCGCCAAAACTGTCAAGGGCGGCCGCAACATGTCTTTTGCTGCGGTTGTCGTTGTCGGTGATCAAAAAGGTCGCGTCGGTTATGGTTCGGGTAAGGCTGCGGAAGTTCCGGAAGCCATTACCAAAGCAACCAACGAAGCTAAGAAGAACATGGTTCGCATTCCTTTGCGCGAAGGCAGAACGCTGCACCATGATGTTGCCGGACATTTCGGCGCCGGAAAGGTCGTTCTGAGAACGGCTCCTGCCGGTACCGGTGTTATTGCCGGCGGCCCGATGCGTGCAATTTTTGAAGTTCTGGGTGTTCAGGACGTGGTTGCCAAGTCGCTCGGCTCCAATAACCCGTACAATATGATCAAAGCCACTTTTGATGCTTTGCAGTCGATTTGTTCTCCACGGATGGTGGCTGCAAAGAGAGGCAAAAAAGTCGGTGACATCGTCAGTCGCAGAGAAGTCGCTGGCGGCGTAAAGACTGAAAAAGAGGAGGCTTAAACCATGGCTAACAAAACAATAAAAGTCAAGCAGGTCGCCAGTCCGATCGGACGTCCGGCCAAGCAGAAAGCCGTTTTAATCGGACTTGGTTTGAACAAGATGAACAAAGTGGTTGAACTGGAGGATACTCCGTCGATCCGCGGAATGATCAACAAAGTTCCGCATCTTGTCAAAATTGTGGATTAATAATTCGGACATAAAAAGGGGCGGCAAGCCTGCCCCTTTTTAGCCGAAGATGAGATTAGGTGAAAAAAATGAAACTTAACGAATTAAAAGACAACGGCGGAGCAACTAAGAACCGTATTCGTGTCGGGCGCGGCATCGGCAGCGGTAAAGGTAAAACCTCCGGACACGGTCAGAAGGGTCAGAAAGCTCGCAGCGGCGTTGCTATCAATGGTTTTGAAGGCGGGCAGATGCCGATTTACCGCAGACTGCCGAAACGCGGTTTCAAAAATCCGTTTGCCAAAGTTTTCGCTGTTGTTAACCTTGATACTTTGCAGACGGCAATCGATGCCGGTAAATTGAAGGCTGATGCCGTTGATTTGGCTGCTTTGTCGGATGCCGGCATTGTGACCAAGGCTTACGACGGTGTTCGTCTGTTGGCTCGCGGTGCGGTTACCACTGCGGTTGTGATTTCGGTCAACTCGGCTTCCAAAGCTGCCGTTGCCGCAATCGAAAAAGCCGGCGGTAAAGTCAATATCATTGCTTAAGCGCAAATCGTGATTTGTAAAAAACCTCCCATTCGGGAGGTTTTTTTATGTTCTCCCCGTACTTGCGGATCAGGTTAAGAGGTTGGCCTCCCGCAAGGAATAAGCAGGAGCTCTGAAAGGTTAAGTTTTTGCCGTTTGTATGCGCAAGCTGCGGTTTTGGTCGCTGCCGATCAAAAAGGGAGCCCTCGGAGGCGGGGTGTCTTGCCGCCGACTGCCAATATAAAGATTGAGGATAAAGAGAAAGTTGTTGCAATAATTTAAAAACTGTGTATTAATTTGTTTCCAAATGGGCACTTCTGCGCCCCAATTCGGTTATTTTAAAGATAAGGAAATAAAAATGGTATCGTTAGCAGAAAAAATGGCTGCCAATCTGGATATGTCGGCGTTTGGTAAAGCCGAAGAACTGAAAAAAAGACTATGGTTCACAATTTTGGCTTTGATTGTTTTCCGGCTGGGGACTTTCATTCCGTTGCCGGGGATTGATCCGAAGATTTTGGCGGATATTTTTTCACGCAATTCAAACGGCATTTTGGGTATGTTTAATATGTTCGCCGGCGGCGCGCTTGAACGTATGACAATTTTTGCTCTCAACATCATGCCTTATATTTCGGCCTCCATTATTCTGCAGCTCGGGCAGTCGGTGATTCCGTCGCTTGCGGCTCTTAAGAAAGAGGGCGAGGCCGGACACCGCAAAATCGTTCATTATACCAAAGTGCTGACCGTGCTGATCACGGTTATACAGGGATACGGTATTGCCGTAGGACTTGAGGGAATGGTCGGCAGCGCCGGTCTTTCGGCGGTGGTTATGCCCGGTTTTGTTTTCAAATTCACAACCATTGTTTCGCTGGTCGGCGGCACGATGTTCATTGTTTGGTTGGGTGATCAAATCACTTCTCGCGGAGTCGGTAACGGTTCGTCGCTGATCATTACGGTCGGTATTATTGCCAACATTCCGACGGCTTTGGCGCAAACGTTTGAATTGGGACGTGTCGGCTCGATGTCGCTGTGGGTTATTTTGCTGTTGATGGTTATGGTTTTGGGACTGATTTATGTGATTGTTTTGGTCGAAAGAGCTCAACGCAAAATTACCATTCAATACCCGAAGCGTCAGGTTGGCGCGCGGATGATGACATCTTCGGAAAGTTCGCATCTGCCGCTTAAAATCAATCCGACCGGTGTTATTCCGCCGATCTTTGCCAGTTCGCTTTTGCTGCTGCCGATTACGATTGCTAATTTTTCGGCGGCCAACGGTCCGAGCTGGGCGCAGACACTGAGTCAGCTTTTGGGGCACGGGCAACCGTTGTATTTGGCTCTTTATGCCGGCTTGATTATTTTCTTCGCCTTTTTCTACACCGCCGTGGTGTTTAATCCGGAAGAAACGGCAGACAATCTGAAAAAACACGGTGGCTTTATTGCCGGTATCCGTCCGGGCAAAAATACCGCCGAATATCTTGACTATGTCATTACCCGCCTGACCGTGCTCGGCGCAGCCTATTTGACAGCTCTGTGCATTCTGCCGGAGATTCTCATTTCTCGATTGTCGGTTCCGTTTGTTCTCGGCGGTACCACACTGCTGATTGTCGTTCAGGTAACTATGGATTTTGTCGGTCAAGTGCAAACACACCTGATTGCCTATCAATATGAGGGGCTTTTGAAAAAGGCGGCTTTGGTCAATAAAAAAGGGAAACGGCGGTAATGAGTTTTAAAAACGGGGAAGGTCTTCATCTGGTGATGACCGGCGCGCCGGGGACCGGAAAAGGCACTCAGGCCAGTGTGCTGAAACGCAAGTATAACATTGGGCATCTTTCGACGGGCGAAATGCTGCGCGAAGAAGTAAAGAAAGGAACCGAGGTTGGAAATCAGCTGAAAAGCCACTTGGCAGACGGCGGTTTTGCCCCCGATGAATTGATGATACAAATGGTTTCCAACCGGATTGAGGAAGATGATTGTCGGCACGGGTTTATTTTGGACGGCTTTCCGCGGACTTTGAAGCAGGCTAAAGTTTTGGAAAAGATGCTTGACGAAAAAGGAATTGCACTGGATGCCGTCATTGAAATTCAGGTGCCCGACCATATTATTGTTGACCGCATTCTGGGACGCTATACCTGCGTGACCTGCGGGGAAAGCTACAGCAACAACTATCATAAGCCGAAAGTTCCCGGTGTGTGTGATATCTGCGGCGGAACAAAATTTTCCAGACGACTCGATGATACGCAAAAAACCATAGAGCGCCGTTTGGAAAAATATCGCAATTATACTTATCCGACAATTGCGTATTATAAGGAAAACGGATTGCTGCGCAGTATTGACGGCAATGGTTCGGTAGAGGTTGTTGCCGAACGGATTAATAAGGCGTTGCAGAGCAAATAAGTGTTTCACAAAAAATAACTTTTTTGGAAAAATGCTGAAAGTAATGGTTGACACAAACAAATATTAGCATATAATCCGGCTTAATTTTGAAAAGTGGTGATCAACTTTTTGAGTTTTAATTTTTAAAAATAATGGAGATGAAATTTGGCTCGTATAGCTGGTGTAAATATTCCGACTGCCAAAAGAATTGAAATCGCTTTGACTTATATTTTTGGTATCGGTAGAAAAACTGCTCAGGACATTTGTATGAAATCCGGCGTTAAACCGGAAGTGCTCGTACAGGATATGTCCGAGGAAGACATTGCCAAGGTGCGTGAAGTTATTGATCACAGCTACCTGGTTGAAGGGGAACTGCGTCGCGACGTTGGGGTGAACATTAAACGGCTGATGGATCTTGGCTGCTACCGTGGGCTGCGGCACCGCAGAGGCCTGCCGGTTCGCGGTCAGAGCACCAAACAGAACGCTCGCACCCGCAAAGGTAAACGCAAAACCGTTGCAAACAAGAAGAAATAAGAAGAGGTAGGGTCCCAAATGGCAAAAGCAACACAGAAGAAAAAAGAAAAGAAGAATATCACGGCCGGCGTCGCGCATGTGAATTCTACTTTTAACAACACTCGAATCACTATTACCGACGCTCAGGGAAATACCGTGGCTTGGTCTACGGCAGGTGCACAGGGCTTTAAAGGCTCGCGCAAGTCGACTCCTTATGCAGCGCAGATTGCTGCCGAAGAAGCCGGTAAAAAGGCTATTGAAAACGGCATGAAAACTTTGGAAGTTGAGGTAAAAGGTCCCGGTTCGGGAAGAGAATCCGCAATCAGAGCTTTGCAGGTTGTCGGTTTTACCATTACTACCATCCGTGACGTTACTCCGATTCCGCACAACGGCTGTCGTCTGCGCAAACGCCGCCGCGTGTAGTTTATAGCTTTTTGATAGTGAGGCTAAAATTTTTTAGCCTCGCCGTCTTTTGATTTTTTGTAAATATGCATATGCACTTTAAATGAGGATATCCACGTGATTCAAAAGAATTGGCAAGAACTTATTAAACCGACTAATCTTGAAATTGTTCCCAGCGATGGCGGCAACAAGGCTAAGATTGTGGTTGAACCTTTGGAGAGAGGATTTGGTCTTACTCTCGGCAACGCGTTAAGACGCATTTTACTCTCTTCTTTGCAGGGTGGCGCCGTAACGGCAATTAAAATCGACGGTGTCTTACATGAATTTTCGGTTATCCCCGGTGTAAGAGAAGATGTTACGGATATTGTCTTAAACATCAAAGGGTTGGCCGTTGCCGTTCACAACGAGGGTATGAAAACCATGTATCTGAAGGCCGAAGGGCCGTGCGAAGTGACGGCAGCAATGATTGAGACAGGACATGACGTTGAAATCAAAAATCCTGATCTTTTTATTTGCACGCTTGATGCCGGCGCCAAACTCAACATGGAACTGACTGTCAATACAGGCAAAGGCTATGTTCCGGCAAGCCAAAACAAGCCGGTGGATGCACCGATCGGGTTGATTGCCGTTGATGCTATCTATTCGCCGGTTAAGCGCGTTTCGTACCGTGTTGATCGTACTCGTGTCGGTCAAGTTACCGATTATGATAAATTGACATTGGTGGTTGAAACAAACGGCGTTGTTACACCGGAAGATGCGGTTGCTTTCTCGGCTCGCATTCTGCAAGATCAGTTGAAACCGTTTATTAATTTCGATGAACCGGAAAATGAAGCAGAAGTTGAAAAAGAAGAACTGCCGTTTAACAAGAATTTGTTGAAAAAGGTTGAAGAACTTGAACTTTCCGTTCGCTCCGCCAACTGCTTGAAGAACGATAACATCGTTTATATCGGTGATTTGGTGCAGAAGACAGAAGCTGAAATGCTGAGAACGCCGAACTTCGGGCGCAAGTCTTTGAACGAGATCAAAGAAGTTTTAGCCAAAATGGGTATTCATCTGGGTATGGAAACTCCAGGATGGCCGCCGGAAAATATTGAAGAATTGATCAAACGGGTTGATGATCACTTTTAATCTTGGATATGATTAAGCAAAAAACTCTCCTACCACGGTAGGGGAGTTTTTTTGTAACCGAAGAGGAATGCAAAAACATTTGCAAAGAATGGACGGAAGCCGCCGAGGTTAGATGATAACGGGGCGTGGCGTCAGATGTATGATGATTAATTGAGGCTAAAAAAAGAATCGGCGAGCGTGATTTAAGGGGTAGGAAATAAAGGGATATTAAATGCTTGCTGTGGAGGTGGTGCGGCAGGCGGTTGTGGTGCTTGTTGTCGGTAGGTGGTGCGTTAGGCGGTAGGGCGCTTGCTGTCGGTAGGTGGTGAGTTAGGCGGAAGGGCGGTTGCTGTCGGTAAGTGATGGGGCAGGCGGTAGGGTGCTTGCTGTCAGAGGTGGTGCGGCAGGCGGAAGGGCGGTTGTTGTCGGTAGGTGATGCGCTAGGCGGAAGGGCGGTTGTTGTCGGTAGGTGGTGCGCTAGGCGGAAGGGCGGTTGCTGTCGGTAAGTGATGGGGCAGGCGGAAGGGTGCTTGTTGTCGGTAGGTGGTGCGTTAGGCGGTAGGACGGTTGCTTGAAACAAACAGATAAAGTTGCGATGAGGCGTTGGGCGAATCGAGCTTGCTTGATTGCGTATCCTGCTTTTGGTATCTCCCGATGATGCTTGTCGGTGGCGAAAACGGGCGTTTCCCAACACATCAAGTAAGTATCTTTTTGGCGGCGGTATCGGAGCGTGTCTTTTTCGAGATGGCGGTCATATCGAAAGGTTTTGGATATTGTTCGTCATGCTTCAAAGAGGCCGTCAAAATCTAATAAATTGTTTTTTGATTTAAAAATTCTCTTTTGACGAATTTTTGTATTAATTATGTGTCAGTACGGCGGCAATCATGGCATTTATCCTTGTTTTTTAGCAGAAATGTAGTAGATTGTAAAAAAGTCCGATCACAAACTTTGTGTCATTTTTCGGCAAAATGCGAAAAAGCGGTTTGGCGGTGAGTTGAAAACAGTATGTGTTTCGGAAAAGCTGATAAAACAAGGCTGGATTTTGATAATCTTTTCTATAAAACGCGCCAAGACGATATGGCTTTTTTGTATTCTTATATCGTTGAAAAAGCGTGTTTTTGGCACTGCGCGGATGGTGATGTCAGTGGGGTGGCAAATGTTATGTGAACTGATTTTTTTACAGCCGCAACGAAAGAAAGGAAAAGGGTGTCAATGGTTGAAGATTGGCAAAAACTGAATGCTTGCCGCTTGGGCTTGGTGTCTTCTTTTTTGTGGCACTACAAAGCTGTCGGCTATCATGAAGCCCCACCGTTGCCGGTTACTTCCAAACAAGACGAAAGCGTGATTTTTGTCGGTGCGGCGATTTCGGCATTAAAAAAGGATTACATTTATCCGCAGGCCATTCCGAGCGGCGGGTTGGTCATAGCTCAGGACGCCATCCGCACGCGTAACATCAAAAATATGCTTGCCGATGACTTTCAGCCCAAATGGGGATCCTATTTTACCAATATCGACACGGTGTTTCCCTACGAACACAAGAACGAAGCCTTTGCTCAGGCCTTAGCTTTTTTTACGGACAAAGTAAAACTCGCGCCTGAGGATTTGTTGTTGCGTGTTCGTTCAAAAGACGAAGAATTGTATCAATTAGTGCAAGCAAGCCGTTGGCCGACGGTGGAGGTTGATGCTCATCCGGAAAAATACTACCGTCATACGGTTGGTATTGACGATGTTTACGGAGAAAATTTTAATTTTGCCGTGCGCCATAAACACACCGGCGAATATTGCGATGTCGGCAACTTTATCGTGTTCCGCGATTGCGGAAGCCGACAGCCGCTGTTTATGGAAGTCGGTTTCGGAGATACGGTGATTATGCAGGCCAAATATGGGTTGCCTCATGTTACGGATTGTTATCCGTTTCCCAAACATCCGGCGCTGGATCAAAACCATAAGTTCAAAGACTGCATTATAACCTCGCAAGCGATGATGCGCGAGGGGCTTATGCCGTCCAGCCGCGATGAACAGTGTAAAATTCTTTACAAATATCTACGCAGTATTTATTATTTTGCAGATCAGGCAAGATTGAAGCCGCAGGAGCTTTCAAAACTGTTGCATCATTCCGAGGCGATGATTTTCGGCAATGTGCGGGCAGCACCGGTCATGACGGAGCTGTTTGCCGCAAAAAGCGGGAGAATGGAAGAACTGAACAGGGTAACTTTATGGAAATTACAACAACAAAGAGAGGGAAGATGATAGCAAAAAAATTAAAGAAAGGCTCGCATGTGCGAGTTATTGCACCTGCACGCAGCTTGGGGATTGTGAGTGAAAATTGTCGGAAAATTGCCGATAAGCGGCTTGCAGAGATGGGCTTGCGGGTTTCGTTCGGGCGGCATGCGGAAGAAATGGACGGGGTTGCTTCTTCTTCCGTTGCGTCCCGATTGGAAGATTTGCATGAAGCTTTTGCCGATAAAACGGTTGACGGCATTCTGACGGTTATCGGCGGGTTTAATTCGATTGAACTTCTTTCCGGAATAGATTATCGGTTGATCGCCGATAACCCAAAGATTTTGTGCGGCTTTTCCGATATTACCGGACTGGCCAACGCCATTTATGCCAAAACGGGGTTGGTGACTTATTCGGGGCCGCATTACTCTACTTTCGGTATGCTGAAAGGAAACGAATATACGCTTGAATATTTTAAAAAATGCCTGTTTCAGAGCGAGTCCTTTGAGTTGCATCCGGCAGCCGAGTGGTCGGATGATCCATGGTATCTGGATCAGGAAAACCGCAAATTTATAAAAAATGACGGCTACTGGGAAATAGCTTCCGGTGCCGCGGAAGGTCGGTTGGTCGGCGGCAATTTGGGGCTTTTGGACGAGTTGAAAGGAACGCCTTATTTTCCGGACATCAAAGACAGTATTTTGTTTTTGGAACATTGTGCGGAAAATGAAGTTTGGACTTTTAACCGCAATCTGCAGGCACTCTGCCTGCATCCGGATTTTGCTTCGGTTAGGGCGATTGTGTTCGGACGTTTTGAGCCGGAAAACCAAATTGATCGGTCGAAGTTGGAGCAGATATTGAGCACAAAGAAAGAATTGGTCGGAAAACCGATTATTGCCAATGTCGATTTTGGGCATACAACACCGATCATTACCTTTCCTATCGGCGGCAGCTGCCGAATCGATAACGGGCGGATTGAACTGACGGCATTTTAGGGCGCAAATGATTCTGACTGGTTCGGAAATTAAGAAATATGTTCTTAACGGCGATATCGTTATTGAGCCGTTTTGCGAAGATCAGCTCAATCCCAACAGCTACAACTATCGGTTGGGAAAAACCCTGACGTTTAAGGAAGATGACGGAAAGTACCACACGCTTAAAATTCCCGATGAAGGCTTGATTCTTTATCCTAATCGGGTGTATTTGGGACATACGTTTGAAACGTTGGGCAGCAGCAAATGTGCCATGTCGCTGATTGGGCGCAGTTCGACCGGACGGCTGGGGCTGTTTTTGCAGGTTTCCGCCGATCTCGGTCATACCGGTTCCGTTCATAAATGGACTCTGGAACTGGTCACGGCTAAGCCTTTTCGGGTTTATCCGGAGATGATTATCGGGCAGATTTCATTCTGGCTCAATGATGGTGATGCCTCTTTGTACAAGGGAGGATACTCGGCCTATTCCTGCCCGCAAATATCGAAAATGGAGAAAGAAATTGATACTGACGGGAAATAAAATTGCCGAAGAAGTTTTGAACGGAAAAATTGTGATTGAGCCGTTTGAGCTTTCCGGCATAACGACAAATTCTTATGATCTGACCTTGGGCAACAAGCTGTTGATGTATAATGACGAGGTGCTGGATCCTAAAAAAGAGCCGCAAACAACCATGTTTGAAATTCCCGACTCCGGATATGAAATGAAACGCGGAGAATTTTTGCTCGGGTGCAGCAATGAATTTGTCGGCAGCGACTTTTATGTGCCGATTGTTCATGCCAAATCAAGCATTGCCAGACTGGGGCTGTTTATTCACATTACCTCCGGCTTGTTTGACATCGGTTGCAAATGCAATGTCACTTTTCATCTGTATGCAACAATGCCGATCAGGTTATACAAAAATATGCCGATTGCGCAAATAACATTTTGGAAAACCACGGGCGAAATAAAACACTACCACGGCAAATATCAGAATGATACAGGTCCCGTGGCTTCGCGCATTTGCAAAGATTTCAAATAAAGATTATTTTTCCAGTACGAAAGTGACCGGTCCGTCGTTGATCAGTTCCACCGCCATGTCGGCTTGAAAAATACCGTTTTCCACATTAAGCCCTTCGGCTTGCAGACATTCGGAAAAATATTCGTAGAGCGGTTTTGCCGTTTCCGGTCCGGCGGCATGGTCAAAACCGGGGCGGTTGCCGCGAGATGTGTCGCCTGCCAGCGTAAATTGGGAAACAACCAGCGCGCTGCCGCCCACATCTTTGAGCGAAAGATTCATTTTGCCGTTCCCGTCTTCAAAGATGCGCAATGCCGCCGTCTTTTTTGCAAGAGCCGCCGCTTGTTCTTTGCCGTCATTTTTGAAAACACCGATAAAGATGAGTAAACCGACGCCGATTGCCGATACACTCCGATCGTTAACCGAAACCGAAGCTCTTTTGACACGCTGAATAAGAAGCTTCATTTTTATCCTCCAAAGTTTTTTTATGATAAAGGGTAGCGTTGAGAAAGCCGGAATGCAAGCTTTATTTTGTGGTTTTTGGTGTTCAATATGCAAATAAAAAAGGCTTGCCAAAAAGAAAAATCTTCTGTATATTGCGCCTGAAATCGTGAGTTTGAAATTCGCGGAATGCCGGCATTTATGAAGGTAGTGACGGCTTTTTATGTTTTATCCGCTTTGCCTGTCAAAGCATTTAGAGAAAAGAAAGGAAACAGCCATGAGACATGGTGATAAACACAGAAAATTTAACATGCCGAGAAGCCAGAGAAGAGCTTTGTTCTCAAACCTGACCAACGCGTTGTTGACGCATGAGCAGATCACAATCACTTTGCCGCGCGCCAAAGAACTGAGAACTTTTGCCGACAGCATGATCACGTTTGCCAAAAAAGGCGATCTGAACAGTCGTCGTATGGCGTTGGCCTTTTTGCGTGACAACGAAGTTGTTGCCAAATTGTTCTCTACTTTAGCCGAACGTTATAAAGAACGTAACGGTGGTTATACGCGTGTTCTTAAAGCCGGCATTCGCTATGGCGATGCTGCTCCGATGGCGATTATCGAACTGGTTGACCGTGATGTTAATGCCAAAGGTGCCAAAGATTTGGCACGAGTAGCCGCCGAGAAGGCCGCTGCCGAAGCTGCTGAAAAAGCGGTTGAGGAAGAAGCTAAAAAAGAAGAAGCCAAAGTAGAAAAAAAGGCTGAAAAAAAATCGAAAAAAGCCGAATAATCGAGTAGGATAAGATTTTTTTAAGAAAAACGGAAGATCGGAAGTTCTTCCGTTTTTTTGTATTGATTGCTTTACAATCGAATCCTTCTTTAACGGGGAGAGGTTTGTGCCAGCCGGATCAGCGGCGGGGCAATATTAAATTTTGCATAGGCCAAGCCGGAAAGTTCGTAATGTGGCTTATTTTTGCGCGGTAAAGACAAACAGCCAAACATTTTGAGGCTGCCGACTTATGGCCGCCGATCGGCAAAAGGTTTGTCGGCGGTTATCCTTTTGCTAAATTTTCCGCCAGTTCCAAGAGTTCCAGCCATTGATTTTCGTCGGCTTCCTTTTTTTGTTCCAGCTCTTCCAGTTGGTCGGTGAGGGTCAGAAAACGGCTTGGGGAATTTTGGTAAAGTGCCGTATCGTTCAATGCGGTGCGGATGAGGGCAATTTGCTTTTCGCTTTCCTCAATTTGTTTGGGGAGTACGGAAAGTAAACGCTGCTGGTTGTAGCTGAGCTTGCCGCGGGCGTTCTCCTGACGTTGGCTGCCGGTGTTTTTGGCGGCATTTGTTTTGCTTTTGTTGGGGGCAGGCAACGGCTCTCTTTGATTGAGGTTTGCAAGCATATCGCTGTAACTGCCGACATATTCTTCAATTTTTCCGTTTCCGTTCATATAGATAATGGAGGTGACGATTTTATCCAAAAAATCTCGGTCATGGCTGACGATCATAATGGTTCCGTCATAGTCGCCGAGAGTTTCCTGCAAAAGGTCCAAAGTGTCCATATCCAGATCGTTGGTCGGTTCGTCTAACAGCAAAAAGTTTGACGGCAGCGCCAGTACCTTGGCAAGCATCAACCGATTTTTTTCGCCGCCCGACAGAGCGGCTACCGGAGATTTGGCTTGTTCCGGCGTAAACAGAAAGTCTTTCAGGTATGCCACCACATGCCGCCAACTGCCGCGAACCCAAATATGATCTCCTTGGTCGCAAAGCGTTTGCCACAGAGTTTTGTTTGGATCCAAGGTGAAGCGGTTTTGGTCAAAATAGGCTTCTTCCATGTTTTTGCCAATTCTGACAAAGCCGGAATCCGGTGTTAATTTTTTGGTCAACAGTTTAATGAGAGTGGTTTTGCCGGCGCCGTTGGGGCCGACGATGCCAATTCTGTTGCCGCGGATGATTTTTGTTGAAAAATCGTTGACGATTGTTCTGTCGGCAAAGGATTTGCACAGATGTTTGGCCTCAATCACCAGCTTGGAGCGCCACGGCGTGTTTTCTATATCCATGTTGACTGAGCCGATTTGCCTGATTTGTTCCTTGCGCTCTTGCCTCAGTTGTATCAGCCGCCGCAGGCGTCCCATGTTGCGTTTGCGGCGAGCCGTCACACCTTTGTGTAACCATTCCGTTTCTTCGGCAATTTTTTTATTGAGGTATTTTTGAGCAATGATTTCTTGTTCGATGACTTGGTCCTGCCATTCTTCAAAACTGCCGAAGCCTTTGTTGTTGCGGCGCAAAGTTCCTCGGTCGAGCCAGAAAGTGGTGCGCGAAATGTTGGTCAGAAAACGTCTGTCGTGGCTGATAACGACAACGGCGCCACCGTAGTTGCCGATGATTTTTTCCAGAGTTTCGATGGTTGGCATATCGAGATGGTTCGTCGGCTCGTCTAAGAGCAGAATGTCCGGTTCTTCAATGAGGGCTCTGGCAAGCGTCGCTTTGCGTTTTTCTCCGCCGGAGGCGGTGGCGGGATCTGCGTCGGCAGCGATATCCAGCTGTTTGATCCATATGTCTGTTTTGTAGTCTTCGCTGCCGTCGTGACGGTTAAGTCCGTCGGCAACGGCTTCGCGCAGGGTTTTGAATTTGCTTAAGTCGGCATCTTGGGGCATATAGCCGATTTTGATATTGGGCTGGATGAAAATTTCTCCGTCGTCGGGTTCAATCAAGCCGGCGATTATTTTCAGCAATGTCGATTTACCGGAGCCGTTGCGTCCGACCAGTGAAATTTTATCACCGCGGTTGATGTATAGTTCGACATCTTCAAACAGCTGTTTGCTGCCGAAACGGATTTTGATACCTTTCAAAGTGTAAATGGGCGCTTCAAATGCCGGCATGGTCTGATCCCTTTGTTTTTTTTAAATTCGGGCGCATTATAACCGCGGCAAAGGCAAAAATAAACAAAAATCTTAAAATTGCGGCAGAGCGGTTGCCGCTTTGTTGAACGCCATCGGCAAAAATAGGCCGAAAAAACGGTAAAAAAGTTTGAATGTGAGGAATTTTCGTATATGATGAAAGAAAACGCTGGTCTAATAATGGGATTTTAAAAATGCCGAAAATATTTGTGCTTTTCGCCTATGTCATGCTTGTTGCTTTTTCTGCCAAAGCGGCTGATGATATGTCGTTGATTGATCTGTTCGGAGAAGAACCGAAAAAGGAAGAAACAATTTCCGCGCCCGCAGAAGTCAAACATCGGACAGAGCCGGAGAAAAAACAAAAAGAGGAGAAGGTGCGGGTAGATGATGAGGGAATGTTTTCTTTTCTGAATTTTTCATTTCTTAAAAATAAAAAGAAAGTGGAAGAGTTTGCCCGTAAACCCGATGAGCCGCAGGAAAACTTCCTTGACCGCATGACACGTATGGCGGAAGAAGGTGATGTCGATGCCTGCTTGACACTCGGCTATATGTATCTTTACGGCGAAAAAGGAGTTGCACGCAATGAGGAAAAGGCGTTTCGTTACTATTCGATGGCGGCTTCTCAAAAAGATATGATTGCGATCAACAATCTCGGCAGCCTCTATTACAGCGGAATCGGCACGGAAAAAGATGTGAACAAAGCGGTGGAGATGTTTAATAAAGCAGCCAAACTCGGCAACAAAGAAGCCGCTATCAATTTGGCGTTTATCTATCTGACTTCGCCTTCAAAAAACATCTCCGCACAGCGGATTATCGAACTTTTGCAACAGGCGGCGGAAGGTAACAATATCACGGCTCAATATATGATGGGCTATTCCTATTATCGCGGCTTTGTGGTGCCTAAGGATTTTAAAAAGTCTTTTGAGCTGATCAAGCAGGCCGCCGTATCCTATGACGAGGCCCAATATGAACTGGCTTTGCGTTATATCAATGCAGAAGGCACCCCCCGCAACTATAACAATGCCGTCAAATATCTTAACCAATCCGCTCATCAGGGAAATGTTCAGGCAATGATGGAACTCGGCAATATTTTAGCGGCGGGAACGTCTTATCAAAAGAACGAATATCAGGCTTATATTTGGTTTAACATTGCTTCGGTATATGGCATTGAAGGCGCAGCGGAAAAACGAGATATTTTGGAAAGAATCTTAAAAATTGAGGAGGTTCTGCAGGCGCAGTCGGCGGCAGAAACTTTTAAGGAAAAACCGAGTGAGATGACGCAATATATTCGCCAAACTTTCGGGCGCAATCTGGGAAGTTATATTGATAAGAAAATGGGCTACCACGCACCGAAAAAGCAGTCGCAAGATGCTTCGAAAAAACAAGAGCGTGAGCCATCGCAGCCGTTAAAGCTGTTATAGGTACAAAAAAGCGCCGGAAAATTGGCTGTCGGCGGTGAATAGGCCGCCGATATCTCCGAATACTTTTGTTCAACGGGCGAGGGCGTGCGTGATAAAGCCCTCTTAAACCATAGGAACGGTGCGGCGGAAAATTATAGGAACGGCAAGGCGAGGTATGCGCAACCAAGTCGTTTTGCAAACGGATTTTGTGTCCGTTTGCCGGCAGCAAGCCGGTCGGGACAGGTTGGGTTTATGTTTGTTCTTATAGGGCGAAGTGTCTTACCCTATATATAGATATTTGCCGATAAACCGAGGATGGTCGTCAGGAATCGATAAAGAAAAACCCGTATAAAAACGGGTTTTTCTTTTTTGGTCGTCTTTGAGCTTAATCTTCAATCATCGGAAACAGCGGGTCGCCGACTTTAATCTCTGTTCCTTCCGGCAACGAAAACGGTTTGAACTCCGCTTTGAAGGTTTCCGGTTCACTTCCGAGAGAAGCTTCGATTTGGCGTGCCACGGCAGGTGTCAGCGGGTACATTGCCAGCCCGATTAGGCGCAAACATTCGAGCGTGGTATAGACCACCGCTTCAAAACGGGGGCGTTCAAGCGGGTTTTTGGCCAGCACCCATGGTGTGTTGGCAGCAAAATAAGCATTGACGGCATCTCCCGCCTTAACAATGCTTTCGGCAAGTTCGCTCACTGTTTCAAGCGACATATCCTGACGATAAATCCGCTCAAAGTTGCCGGCGATTTCATGAATCAGCGTTTTGTCCTTGTCGTTGAGATCGGCAGCCGAAGGAACTTTCCCGTCAAGGCTTTTTTGCACCATTTTCAACACGCGCATTTGTAAATTGCCGATATTGTTTGCCAGCATTTTGTATCCCTGCTTCAGCATTGCCACGCTGATCTGAGAATCGCCGCCGAGTGTCATGTTGGCAATCAGATAAAAACGCAGAGCGTCGACACCGAGCAAGCTGACCACTTCTACCGGATCAACCACATTGCCGAGAGATTTTGACATTTTAACACCGCCTTCGCCGATCCAATAGCCGTGGATAAAGTAATGTTCCACCGGTGGAACCCCCAGTGCGTGCAGCATAATCGGCCAGTATATACAGTGAGGCTTGAGAATATCTTTGGCGATAAGATGGTGAGAATGTGCCCAAACTGTTTCAAAGTCGGGATTGTGTCCATAATTTAAGGTAGAAATGTAGTTGACCAATGCGTCAAACCAGATGTAGGTTACATAGTCGCGGTCAAAGGGCAATTCAACTCCCAACCACACCCGCGATTTTGGGCGTGAGATACAAAGATCTTCCAACGGCTCCTTGAGCATACCCAAGACCTCGTTTGCGTATTTTGCCGGACGAATCCAGTCCGGATGACTCTTGATATAGTCGATCAGCCATTGGCGATAGGGTTCCAAACGGAAGAAGTAGTTTTCTTCGCTGATTGCTTTGGGGGCTGTTTTGTGGTCGGGACAACAGCCGTTTTCGTCAAGATCAGATTTTTTCTTAAACTGCTCGCAGCCTTCGCAGTAGAGTCCCTCATACGATTTTTTGACAATCAGCCCTTTGTTGTAGATGTTTTGCAAAATTTCTTGCACAATCTTTTTATGTTCCGGCCGCGAGGTGCGCACAAAGTAGTCAAAATCAATACCCAGCTTCACAAACAGATTGCGAAAATTGTCGCTTTGTCGGGTTAAAAATTCGTCGGCGGCAAGGTTGCTTGCTTCGATACTGTGTTGATTTTTTTGCCCGTGTTCGTCCGTGCCGGTGGTATAATAGACGCCGTTGCCCCGCATTTGTTCAAATTTTTTCATCACGTCGCCCAAAACAGACGTGTAGGCGTGCCCAATATGGGGCAGCCCGTTTAAATAATAAATCGGGGTGGTAATATATTTTTGCATCGACACGTTCTCCAAGTTAAACAAAATCTGTCCGGCAGAGTATAACAACTTGTCGGCAAAATCAACGCTTTTTCGGCTCTTGTCGACAGTCTTGGCGGTAGGTGGGCACGTTTTTCTGACATAAAAGAAAAAAGTGCTTTATTTTTTAAAAAAATATGCTATATACAAAGATATTCTTTCATAAAAATTAAATTGAAAGTGGGGCCGCAAGCCCCGCTTTTTTGTTAATAACAAGGAGTCTGTATGCAAAAGAAACATCCGTTGCAGGAAATGATAGAACCGCTCGTCAACGACATGGGTTTTGATCTGGTGCGCGTTATCACCATCGGCAATGTCAATCCCACATTGCAGATTATGATCGAACGCAAGGATCGGGAGAACATTATCGTCGATGACTGCGCTGCCGTCAGCCGCGCCGTTTCGGCTTTGTTTGACGAAAAAGATCCCATTTCGGGGCGCTATACTTTGGAAGTGAGTTCGCCGGGGCTTGACCGCCCGCTGACCGCGCTTGAAAATTTTGTTCGGTTTGCCGGCTTCGAAGCCAAGATAGAAACCGATTTGGAAATTGAAAAACGCAAGCGCTTCAAAGGGCGTATCGTGCGGGTGGACGAAAACGACGACATTGTTTTTGCAATGGACGGGGAGCAATACTTTATTCCCTATGACGCCATTACCAAAGCCAAATTGCTTTTAACCGACGAACTGCTGGCTGCCGCAGCGGCAGAAAGCGGCGAGGAAAGTGAAGAAGAAACCGAAATTGAAGAATAAAACTAAATTTTAACGAGGGAAAAAATGCCAAATATCGAAAATATGCCGAGACCTGAAATTATTCTGGTTGCCGACACCGTTGCCCGCGAAAAGAATATTGACAAAGAAGACGTTTTTGTCGCCATGGAAGTTGCCATCCAGAAAGCCGCCCGTTCCCGCTACGGTTTTGAACACGACATTCGTGCGCAAATTGATCGCAAGACGGGAGCCATTACGTTGGAGCGCTATCGGGAAGTGGTCGAAGAAATAGAAAACGAAGTGACACAGTTGACGGTCGAAGATGCCAAGGCCTATAAAGAAGACGCCGTTGTCGGCGATTTTATCATTGACACCTTGCCGCCGATTGATTTCGGACGAGTGGCAGCCCAAACCGCCAAGCAAGTGATTGTGCAAAAAGTGCGTGATGCCGAGCGTAACCGCCAATATGAAGAATATAAGGAAAAAATGGGTACAATTGTTAACGGTACCGTTAAGCGGATCGAGTTTGGCAATGTTGTGCTGGATATCGGCAAGACCGAGGCGGTGCTGCGCCGTGACGAAATTATTCCGCGGGAAAAATTTAAAAACGGCGATCGTATTCGCGCCTATGTGCTTGATGTTCGCCGCGAAGCCAAAGGCCCGCAGATTTTCCTTTCCCGCACTTGTCCGGAATTTTTGGCAGCCCTGTTTACGCAGGAAGTTCCTGAAATTTATGACGGTATTGTCAAAATTATGGGCGTTGCCCGTGATCCGGGGTCTAAAGCCAAGTTGACGGTCAAAGCAGAAGATGTTACCATTGATCCGGTCGGCGCCTGTGTCGGGTTGCGCGGTATTCGCGTACAAGCCGTGGTTGCCGAATTGCAAGGCGAAAAAATTGACATCATTCCCTATTCCGAAGACCGCGCTCAGTATATCGTCAGTGCTTTAGCGCCCGCAGAAGTGAGCAAGGTGGTGATTGACGAAGACAACAACCGCATTGAGGCCGTTGTGCCGAAAGAACAGTTTTCGATTGCCATCGGTCGCCGCGGACAAAATGTTAAATTGGCATCTCAGCTTTTGAACTGTGATATTGACGTTTTGACCGAAGAACAGGAAGCCGAGCGTCGCTCAAACGAAAACAAAGTGCGTTCGCAACGCTTTATGGAAGCTCTTGATGTTGACGAAATGATTGCCCATCTGCTGATTGCCGAAGGTTTTTCAACGGTTGACGAAGTGGCTCTGGTGGCGCTGCACGAACTGGCGGAGATTGAAGGCTTTGACGAAGATATTGCCGGCGAACTGCAAAACCGCGCCAAAGAGTTTATTGCCAAGCGCGATGCCGAGTTTGCCGAAAAGAGCAAAACTTTGGGGATTGACGATACTCTCAAAACAGTAACCGGACTTGACCAAGAAATGATTTTGACATTGGCGGAAGACGGCATCAAGACATTGGACGATCTGGCGGATCTTGCGGCAGACGAGCTGATAGAGATTCTTGGTGAAAACACGTTGTCGCAAACAGAAGCCAACAAAGTGATCATGGCTGCGCGGGAGCATTGGTTTGAAAACGAAGGACAAGAAGACGGGGATGAAAAGCAATAGTCAAAACCGTACTTGTTTGGTTACGGGGGAGGAAAAAAACAAAGAGGAGCTGTTGCGCTTCTGCCTCACCCCTGACCATCAGGTGATACCCGATTTTAAAAAGAAACTGCCGGGGAAAGGCTTTTATCTGACCAACTCCCGCGCTGTTTTGGAACAGGCCATAAAGAAAAACGTGTTCAAAAAAATCGGCAAAAATACCCAAATTGATCCGAACTTTGGGGAAATTGTCGAAAATATCTTGAAAAATCGGGCACTTGAGGCTATAAATCTGGCGAAGAAAGCCGGCGCACTGATTACCGGATTTGAAAAAGTTCGGGAAAATCTGCACAAAGGTCGGGTTGCCTTTATCGTCGAAGCCATCGACGCCGGCAGTGACGGCCATGCAAAAATCAGAGCCGCCGCCGGAAATACGGAAATTTTGACATTGTTTGAAGTTGAGGAGTTGGACAAGGCATTAAACAGAACAAACACGGTACACGCCGCCGTGCTGAAAGGCGGGATGGCGGAAATGGTCCGCAGCCAGTTACGGAAATGGCAGAATTTCAATTCCTAAAAAATGATAAAACGGAGAAAAATTAAGTATGACAGAAGATAATGCAAAATCAAAGTTAACATTATCGGGGAAAAAGACGCTCACCCTTAAAAACCTGAGCGACGTCAGATCCGCCGGTGACGGTAAGAAAGTGGTGCAGGTTGAAGTGCGCAGAAAAAGAGTGATCAACCCGACGGCTTCCGTAGCCAAAAAAGTTAAAATCGACGAAGCGACTGCCGCCAAGCTCAAGCTGATTGCCGAAGGTAAAGAACACGAAGCGCGCCGCCAGCATGAAGAGGAGGAAAAAGCAGCTCTCCGACAAATGCAGAAAGAGGAAGAAGCCCGCTTACTCAAAGAGCAAGAAGAAATGAAACGCCGCGAAGAAGAACGTTTGGAGCGGGAAAAGGCGGAAAAAGCCCGACAGGCACAAGAAAAAGCCCGTCCGGAAAAAGCGGAAGACGAACGCGATTTCAAAAACAAAGAAAAAGACCGTCGGGGCAAAGATTTTGACGATGAGGACGAGGACGACGACCACGTCAAAAGAAGCCGTCCGGCAGCGGAAAAAGGCAAAAGCAAGGAGGAAGTCTTTGAGCAAGAACGCAAAAAGATTACCAAACGTAGTTTTGAACCGCAGCGTCGCAACCCGAAAGTAAACATCCACACCTTCGGCAGCAGCGACGATGATGAAGAAGATTATGGCTATGCCGCTCCTCGTCGCCGTTTTAAGAAAAAACAGCCCAAACCGGCACCGGTTATTCAACCGCAGGAAAAAATCATAAAAGAAGTGATTATTCCGGAGGTGATTACCGTTCAGGAATTGGCCGGACGAATGGCGGAAAAAGGTGCGGAAGTTATCAAAAAGCTCATGTCGTTGGGGGTTATGGCAACCATCAACCAGCCGATTGATGCCGATACGGCACAGATTATTGTTGAAGAAATGGGGCATAAATGGAAACGGGTTGCCGACAGCGATGTCGAGATTGTTTTAAATGATGCGGAAAGCAAGCCCGAAAATATGTGTGCCCGCGCGCCGGTGGTTACGGTTATGGGACACGTTGACCACGGCAAGACCTCCCTTTTGGACGCCTTGCGTGAAACCAATGTCGCCGCAAAGGAAGCCGGTGGCATTACGCAACATATCGGTGCTTATCAGATCACTCTCGGCGACGGACAAAAAATTACTTTTATTGATACGCCCGGACACGAAGCCTTTTCAGAAATGCGCGCTCGCGGCGCCAAAGTCACGGATATTGTGGTGTTGGTTGTTGCCGCCAACGACGGTATTATGCCGCAAACGGTGGAAGCTATCCGCCATGCGCAGGCGGCAGAAGTTCCGATTGTCGTTGCCATCAACAAAATAGATTTGCCCGGTGCCGATCCGCTGAAAGTTAAAACGGCATTGCTGCAGCACGGTATTGCGGTGGAGGAAATGGGCGGCGAGTGTCTATGCGCCGAAGTTTCCGCCAAAAAGCGGATGAATATCGACAAACTGGTGGAAGCCATCTTGCTGCAGGCGGAAATTCTTGATCTTAAAGCCGATCCGACCTGCAAAGCCAGCGGTACCGTTATTGAAGCCAAAATGGAAAAAGGGCGCGGTTCGGTTGCCACGTTGTTGGTGCAGAAAGGTACTTTGAAAATCGGCGACATTATTATTGCCGGAAAGGAATGGGGACACGTTCGCGCCATGTTTAACGAACATGGTCACAAGATTTTTGAAGCCGGTCCCGCTGCGCCGGTTGAAGTTCTCGGCTTGCAGGGAACACCTGCCGCCGGCGACAACTTTAACATGGTGGAAAGCGAATCCCAAGCCAAGGAAATCACCAACTACCGCATTCAGAAAGAACGTGATGCCAAGTTGGTCAAGAGTGCCAAATCGGCGATGGAACAAATGCTCGACAAAATTAAATCGGGAGAATCTAAATATCTGCCGGTTATTATCAAGGCTGATGTTCAGGGGTCTATCGAGGCTATTGAAGGTACTTTGAATAAGCTGTCAAATGACGAAGTCAGCGTTCAGATTTTGCACTCGGCAGTCGGTCCGATTTCAGAATCCGACATCACGCTGGCGAAAGCCTCCAACGCGCTGATTATCGGCTTTAATGTTCGGGCCATTCCTCAGGCACGTGACATGGCTCGTCGGGACGGGGTGGATATTCGTTATTATTCCATCATTTATGATGTGGCAGATGACGTCAAAAAAGGCTTGGAAGGTTTGCTCTCGCCCGAATTGCGGGAAAAACTTCTCGGCTACGCGGAAATTCGCAATGTATTCAACATCACCGGCGTTGGCAAAGTGGCTGGCTGCATGGTCACTGAAGGTATTGTCAAACGGGGAGCCAAAGTTCGCTTGCTGCGTGACAATGTGGTTATCCATGACGGCAGCCTCGGTCAGCTTAAACGCTTTAAGGACGATGTTAAGGAAGTTAAAGACGGTTATGAATGCGGTATGAGTTTTGAAAACTACAACGACATTCAGGTCGGTGACTTTATTGAATGTTACGAAATAGAAACCATTGCCGCCAAATTGGCGTAAACAATTAACCTTGAAACAGATCGGAAATCCGGTGCCGCCGGTCTTTCGGTCTGTTTCGCATCAAAAAAAGAGGAATCAGAGATGGCTATCAAAGAACAGTCGCAGCGACAGCTCCGCGTCGGGCAAGAAATTAAAAGAATTATCGCTGCCGAGATCAATCAGGGGAGAATCCGCAATTTGGAAGGAATCGGCGCATTGGTCACTATCATGGAGGCGCAAGTTTCGCCGGATTTGAAATATGCCGATGTTTACTTTATCACTTCCGATTCTGAAGCGGACAAGGAAGTGCTTGAGGGGTTGCAGTTGGCGTCTAACCATTTCCGCAAAGTTGTCGCTTCTAAAACGGCGTTGCGCTATGTGCCGGAAATTCGTTTTAAAATTGATGATAGTTTTGCCGAAGCGGACAAAATAGAAAAGCTGCTTCACGATCCGAAAGTGACACGTGATTTAAGCGAAAATTAAACCCATTCCCCTCGATATTGCAGGGGAATTTTTACACTCTGCGGAAACTTTTTGTCTGCCGCCAAGGAGAAAAACGATGAAACATCGCAAAGGCGCTCCCGTTAACGGGTGGTTGGTGATTGACAAGCCGGAGGGCATGGGCTCGACCACCGTTGTCAATCTGACCCGCCGTTTGCTTAATGCCCAAAAAAACGGACATACCGGCACGCTGGATCCTTTTGCCAGCGGTATTTTGCCTATTGCTTTCGGCGAAACAACCAAACTGATCGATTTTCTCGGTGACGAAACCAAAGAATATGAATTTACCATTCAATGGGGAGCGGAAACCGACAGCGCCGACAGCGACGGGGTGGTTGTTGCCACCAACGAGAAGGTGCCCACGGACGAAGAAATTCAAGCCGTCTTGCCGTCCTTTTGCGGTCAAATCATGCAAGTGCCACCTGCCTTTTCTGCCATCAAAATCAATGGACGTCGTGCCTATGAACTGGCGAGAAAGGGAGAAAAAGTTAATATGCCCGAACGCCAAGTCAGCATTTTCAGTCTGGAATTTTTGGGGAGTGAAGCCGGCGGACGCAGCCGTTTTAAGGTCTGTTGCTCTAAAGGCACATATGTGCGCAGCCTTGGTCGCGATATGGCTCGCAGCCTCGGTACTTTGGGGCATCTTTGCCGCCTGCGCCGCACACGTTCGGGAATTTTTGACCAATCCGCAAAAATTTTGCTGGAAACATTGCAAAATGTAGTGTATATTGACGAACGTCAACAATTTTTGCTTCCGTCAGAAACCTCTCTGCGCGACATCGCGGTTATGGCTGTTTCGGAAGCGGAAGCCGCCAAACTCCTCCACGGACAGGCGTTGTCGCCTAAGTTGCGGGAAATATCTTTTTCCGCCGGACAGACGGTTGCCGCCGTTTGTAAAGGGGAGCTGGTGGCAATGGTGCGGATTGAAGAAAACAGAATTTCTCCGGTTCGCGTATTTAATTTTAACCAGAAAAAAAGGGAAAATAAAGATGTCGATCAGTAAAGAAGTTAAGAACGAATTGGCTCAAACTTACGGTTTGGCGGAAGGTGATACAGGTTCGCCGGAAGTTCAGATTGCAATCTGGACAACCCGCATCAATAACCTGATTGAGCACTTCAACGTTCACCACAAAGATCTGCACTCTCGTCTGGGCTTGATGAAGATGGTCAGCAAACGCCGCCACCTTCTCGACTATTTGAAGAAAAAAGACGAAACGCGGTATCAGGAAATCATTAAAAAGCTTAACATTCGTCGTTAAGGTTTTGCAAGTATTGCGGAGCATTAAACAAGTTCCGCAATACTTTTATTAAAATCCTGTCTGTTTTTTGACAGGTGATGTTTTATAAAAGATGTGAGACGAAAAGAAAGGTAAGATAATATGAATAACTTAAAAGTATCCACCCGTGAAATGGAATGGGGCGGACGCAAGCTGGTCATTGAGACCGGCAAAGTCGCCAAGCAGGCGACCGGCTCGGTTGTTGTCACTTATGGCGAAACCAAAGTGCTGGCCACCGTTTGTGCGGCCAAAGAGGCAAAAGCCGATCAGGACTTTTTCCCCTTAACCGTTAATTATCAGGAAAAATACTATGCTACCGGTAAAGTACCCGGTGGTTTCATGAAAAGAGAAGGCAAACCTTCCGAACAAGAGGTGCTGATCTCTCGCCTGATTGATCGCCCGATTCGCCCATTGTTCCCAGATGCTTTTAAGAATGAAGTGCAAATTATTTGTACCACGCTTTGCCACGATCAGAAAACCACCTCCGATGTGGTGGCCATGATTGCGGCTTCCGCCGCGTTGGCGGTTTCGGGCATTCCGTTCATGGGACCGATCGGTGCTGCCAAGGTAGGGTACAAAGATAATGCTTTTATCTTAAACCCGACGCTTGACGAACAAAAAGAATCTGAACTGGAGCTGACTGTTGCCGGTACCAAAGAAGGCGTGCTGATGGTAGAATCCGAAGCTAACGAACTTTCGGAAGAAACCATGCTGAATGCCGTTATGTTCGGTTTTGACAGTTTTCAGCCGGTTATCGACATGATTTGCGATTTGGCCAAAGAGGCCGGCAAAGCTCCGTGGGAAGCTCCCGCATTTCCGAAAGAGTTTGACGAAATGTATGAGCGCATTGCCAAAGACTTCCGCGCTCGTTACGAAGAAGCTTTTACGGAAACCGACAAACTCGCCCGCGGTACTCTGGTGGGCAAGCTGGACGAAGAAGTTAAAGCCGGTATCGACTCCGAAAATGAAACAGAAAACAAATATCTGCTTGATGTTTTGGAAAAGTTAAAACATGTTGTCGTTCGCGAAAAAGTGCTTTCTACCGGTAAGCGCATTGACGGACGCGATACCAAAACCGTTCGCCCGATTTGGTGCGAAACCGACGTTTTGCCGACAGCCCACGGTTCTGCCGTCTTTACCCGCGGTGAAACTCAGGCGCTGGTTGTGACGACACTCGGCACAGGCGAAGATGCGCAGATTATCGACGGGTTGATGGCCGAGTACAAAGAAGACTTTATGCTCAACTACAATTTCCCGCCGTTTTCCGTGGGTGAATGCGGACGCATGGGCAGCCCCGGACGCCGCGAAATCGGTCACGGCAAATTGGCATGGCGCGCCATTCATCCGATGATGCCCAAAGATAAAGATGCTTTCCCCTATACCATTCGTGTCGTATCCGAAATTTTGGAATCTAACGGATCTTCCTCGATGGCTACGGTGTGCGGCACAACCATGTCGTTGATGGCTGCCGGTGTGCCGTTAAGCAAACCGGTTGCCGGTATTGCCATGGGGCTGATTAAGGAAAACGACGGCAGAGTTGCCATCTTGACGGATATCTTGGGTGATGAAGATCATCTGGGCGATATGGACTTTAAGGTTGCCGGTACCAAAGACGGTGTCACGGCGCTGCAAATGGATATTAAAATTACCTCCATTACCAAGGAAATTATGCAAAAGGCACTGGCTCAGGCACATGAAGGACGTATTCATATTCTCGGCGAAATGGCCAAAACCATTGCCGAACCGCGTCCCCATGTTGCAGAACACGCCCCCCGTATTATTGCCTTGAAGATCCCTGTTGACAAGATCCGCGAAGTTATCGGTTCGGGCGGCAAGGTTATTCGTGAAATTACCGAAAAAACCAACTCCAAGATCGATATCAGCGATGATGGGGTAATCCGCATAGCCACTGTCAACAGTGTTGACGGACAGGCTGCTTTGGATTGGATTATGGGAATTATTGCCGAACCGGAAGAAGGTAAAATCTATAAAGGTGTGATCACTAAGATTATGGATTTTGGTGCGTTTGTAAAATTTGTCGGTTCGACCGAAGGACTGGTTCATATTTCCGAAGTGAAAAATGAGCGGATTGCTTCCGTTTCTGATTTTTACAAAGAAGGTGATGCCATCTGGGTTAAATGTCTGGGAATGGACAACCGCGGCAAGTTCAAACTTTCTGCCAAACGGGTTAATCAGGAAACCGGCGAAGATTTGGAAAACAAATAAGTTTTTGCCGCTTTTTATGCAAAAGCCGCTCCGCAAGGGGCGGCTTTTTGTCGATTAATGAATAACGGAACAAAAGATTTTTTTAAAAAAAATAATGTGTTGTGCCGTTTTGTGGTTTTGGTTTTGCGGTGTGGAAGTTAAACGCTTGTTTGCCCCTAACGCCCCTTGTTAAAACGGCAAAATGTCGGTGGGTGTCGTCGGCTTTTGGCGGCATCTTATTTTGGGGTTGTCGTGACCGCGAGCCTGCTTTAAAAATTCTGCCGCGGCGGCAACCCGCATATAAAATGTTCAAGCGTGGAAAGGCGTTATTTGTGCTTGCAATAATAAAAGAGAAGTTATAGGCTGACTGCATTAAGTTGTTTAACCTAATTTAATCATAAGGAATAATACTATGAAATTTTTAAAGAAGTGCAGCTTGTTTGCTCCGGCAATCATGTTGCTTTTGTGCCTTTTTGCCCAAACGGCACAAGCTTCCGAGATTGATTTAAAAATTCCGCTGCTTGATGTGGAATACAATTTTTGGGGCTATGCCGTTACCGGTTCGCAAATTTTGCTGTATGGTTTGATTATTTGTGCGCTGGGAATGGTTTTCGGCTTTTACGAATTTTGCAAAATCAAAAAGATGCCTGCTCACAAATCAATGCTGAACATGGCATCTTTAATTTATGAAACCTGCAAAACCTATATGAAACAGCAGGCTGTTCTTTTGGTGATTTTAGAAGCTTTTATCGCCGTTTGCATCTTCTACTATTTCTTTTTCTTAAACCAAACCCCGCTGCCGATGGTGATGAATATTTTGTTGTGGTCGGTGTTGGGTATTCTCGGTTCTTTTGCCGTTGCTTGGTTCGGTATGCGTATCAACACCTATGCCAACGCCCGCACGGCCTTTGCCTCGCTTGAAGGAAAGGCGCTGCCCGTTATGAACTTGCCGCTCCGCTCTGGTATGTCGATCGGCGTTCTTTTGATTTGCGTTGAACTGGTGATGATGATTATCATCTTGCTGTTTATCCCGCGGGAAAATGCCGGCGCCTGTTTTATCGGTTTTGCCATCGGAGAATCTCTCGGGGCTTCGGCTTTGCGTATTTGCGGCGGTATTTTTACCAAAATTGCCGATATCGGTGCCGATTTGATGAAAATTATTTTCAAAATTGACGAAGATGATGCCCGTAATCCGGGGGTGATTGCCGACTGTACCGGTGACAATGCGGGAGATTCCGTAGGCCCGACTGCCGACGGTTTTGAAACCTATGGCGTTACCGGCGTTGCGCTCATCAGCTTTATCGTTTTGGCTGCCGGTATGAATTATACCGATGGCGGTCAGCTGGCTTTGATGGCAGACGGTATTGATATTCAGGCGCGTCTGATTGTTTGGATCTTTACAATGCGTTTGCTGATGATCGTCACCTCGATTGTTTCCTACATGATCAACAATCGCTTTTCAAAACTCCGTTTTGAAAACAAGCAGGATTTTGACTTTGAAGCACCGTTGACGTCACTTGTTTGGATCACTTCGTTGCTCTCGATTGCCGTTACTTTCGGCGTTTCCTACATCATGATCGGCAGCATGGGCGAGGACTTGTGGTGGAAACTGTCGGTTATTATCAGCTGCGGCACTTTGGCGGCGGCGCTGATTCCGGAATTTACCAAAATTTTCACTTCGTCAAAATCCAAACATGTGCAGGAAATTGTTGATGCCAGCCGTGAGGCCGGCGCTTCGCTCAATATCATTTCCGGTATTGTGGCGGGCAATTTCTCCGCTTTTTGGAAAGGGTTGGTTATCATCGGATTGATGACAATAGCCTATTTTGCCGCTGCTAACGGGCTTGATGCCTACATGGTTTATCCGACGGTCTTTGCTTTTGGTCTGGTTGCTTTCGGTATGCTCGGCATGGGGCCGGTCACCATTGCCGTTGACAGCTACGGACCGGTAACCGACAATGCCCAATCCGTTTTTGAACTTTCCCAAATTGAACAAATCAAAGGTATTGATCAGGAAATTGAAAAAGATTACGGATTTAAACCCGATTTTGAAACCGGTAAGGAGCTTTTGGAGAAAAACGATTCTGCCGGTAACACTTTCAAGGCAACAGCCAAACCGGTTTTGATCGGTACTGCGGTTATCGGTGCCACCACCATGATCTTTTCGATCATTTTGCTGTTAAATCTTGAGTTAAATCTGATGAATCCGATGGTCTTTTTCGGGCTGCTTTTGGGTGGCGCCGTTATCTATTGGTTTTCGGGGGCTTCGATGCAGGCCGTTTCCACGGGAGCTTATCGTGCGGTTGCCTACATCAAAGAGCATATCAAGCTGGACACCAACCAAGCTGCTTCCATCGAAGATTCTAAAAAAGTGGTTCGGATCTGCACCATCTATGCGCAAAAAGGGATGTTTAACATCTTTATGGTCATCTTCTGCTTTACCATTGCGTTTGCGTGCTTCGATGCCAATCTGTTTGCCAGCTATCTGATTTCGATTGCCTCTTTTGGTCTTTTTCAAGCCCTTTATATGGCCAATGCCGGCGGCGCTTGGGACAATGCCAAAAAGGTGGTGGAAGTGGACTTGAAAGAAAAAGGGACGCCGCTGCACGATGCCGCGGTGGTTGGCGATACTGTCGGTGATCCATACAAAGATACCTCTTCGGTTGCCTTGAACCCGATTATTAAGTTTACGACTTTGTTCGGGCTTTTGGCTGTTGAAATGGCGGTTGCCGCTCCGCGTTGCTTGTCGCTGGGGCTTGGTGTCAGCTTTTTCCTGATCGGACTCATTTTTGTATGGCGTTCGTTCTACCGTATGCGTATCAGTTCGCAGAAATAAGCCTCTTAAAACAGGTATGCCATAAAAATCCTCAAAATTGCTCACAATTTTGAGGATTTTATTGCATATTCATTTTATATCTTATAGTATCGCCTAAAATGAAAAAACTGAACATTTACATTTTCCGACAGATATTTGTCGGGTTTCTGCTGGTCACTTTTTCGCTGATGTCGATTTTGTGGCTTACTCAATCTTTGCGATTTGTCGAACTGGTGACCAACAAAGGGCTGCCGCTCAGCCTGTTTATTAAAATGACTTCTTGCCTGATGCCCCGCCTTTTTTCTTTGTTGTCGCCGATTTCGGTATTTGTGGCCGTTTTGTTCGTTTACAACCGAATGCTTTCGGATCGGGAACTGGTCGTTATGCAGTCTGCCGGCATCAGCCCTTGGCAAAATGCCAAACCGGCTCTTTATTTTGGGGTGATGATGTCGTTTTTTGGGCTCTATGTGAACAATTTTGCCATTCCCGATGCGGAAAAGGCTTTTGCCGATTTGGAGTGGCAGGTTAAAAACGACGTTTCGCACCTGATGTTCAGAGAAGGAGAATTTGCCACCTTGCAAAACGGTCTTACCGTTTTTATCACCACACACGAAAAAGATGGTTCGGTAAGCGGCGTTTTGATCAACGATGAGCGTATGCCAAACACGAAAATGACGGTTTCGGCAGAGCACGGTATTATCGTCTATACCGGCAAAGGGCCTCGGCTGATTATGATTAATGGCGTTCGTCAGGAAATTGACAACCGAAGCGGTCAGTTTTCTTCGCTTTCGTTTGATCGCTATTCCATCGATTTCGGCACTTCTTCAACCGGCAAAAAACGTGACGATTCGGCGCGTTCAAAAACATTGACCGAGCTGTTTGATGCCAAATCGAACTCCGAACTGACACCTCAGGAAGCCAACCGCTACATTCTGGAAGGACACCGCCGATTGATGAATCCGTTGTATAATCTGGTTATGGCGTTGCTGGCCTGTGTCGGCCTGCTGGTCGGCAATTTTAACCGTCGCGGACAGGGGAAAATCATTTCCTACTCAATTATGTCCATGGTTGCGGTTGAGGTTGGTGATCTTGCGTTTGGCAATCTGTGCAGCAAAAACCTCTACTTTCTTGCTTTGTTCTATGCCAATTTGATCGTGCCTTTTGTTGCTTGCTTATATCTGTTGTTCTTTTATAATCCGGCGTGGTTTATCCGCCGCCATCATCATCGGAGCGCAAGATAATGTTTTGCAAACCATTGAAATATGCCCTGTTGGCAGCCGGTTTCGGAAGTGTGGCGTTGCTGTCTTTTCGCTCGTTTGCCGAAGTTGCGCCGGCAACAAAGCGCGCGCGGACGGAAATCCATTTCAGCGCCGATCAAGTGGAAGAAAATTCTGCCACCAAAGTGATTACCGCCGTCGGACATATCAACATTGTCCGCGAAGGCGTTACCCTCAAAGCCGACAAACTTGTTTACGACCGCAAAAACGACAAAATATCCGCCAAAGGCAATATCATCATTGTTCAGCCGGACGGCACCACTCTTTTTGCCGATACTGCCGAATTGGAAGACAAAATGTCTAAAGGGGTTATTCGTGATGTGAAAATGATACTTGCCGATAAGAGCAGGGTGGCAGCCCGACGGGTTAAACAATCGGAAAACAAAAACAAATATTTTTTCTATGGTGTCTATTCTCCCTGTGATGTTTGCGAGGACAACCCCTCTCCTTTGTGGCAGATCAAGGCGCGCAAAATAACCCACGATGCCGCCAACAAAGATGTTTACTATCGGGACGCCTTTATCCAGATCAAAGATATTCCGGTGTTTTATACGCCCTTTATGTCGCATCCGGATCCGACGGTGAAACGCCGCTCCGGTTTTCTGCCGCCGTCGGTGCGCTCTACTTCTTACCTCGGCAGTTCGCTTGAGCTTCGCTATTTTTGGAATATATCCGATCATGAAGATCTGCTGTTTTCTCCGATTCTGAGTGCGGATCAAGGGGTTGTTTGGGGCGGACGTTACCGAAAAATGCTCTATAACGGAGAACTGGACATCAACGGATCTTATATGACGGATCGTGACACGGACGAAAGCCGTTATGGTCTTTTTGCCAAAGGACGTTACGAGATCAATGACTTCTGGTTGGGGAGTTTTAACATTAATTATGCATCGGACAGCTCTTATCTGAAAGATCTTTCTCTCCCCGGAAAAACCGAAACTTGGCTTACGTCACACGCCGCCTTGGAGCGTTTCGAAAATCGGAATTATGCTGCCGTGGAGGCCTATTCTTATAAGTTGGTCAGCTATTCGCTTAAAGAATATCATGCTTCCGAATTTGAAAAACGCGACTACAGCAAGCCCTATATCTTGCCGCTGGTGACCTATGAACATATCGGCGATGCCAATCGCTACGGTGCTTATTTCAAAAATACCGTCAGTACGGCTTCCGTGTATCGTGAACGAGATGAAACCAAAACCCAGCGGGCTTCCATGATCAATTCGTGGAACTTACCCTATACCAGCCCTTACGGAGAAAAATACAAGTTCGTGGCTTCCGTGAAATCGGACATCTACTATATAGACAAATATGTTAACAATTATGATAACAGCTATAGCGGTGCCGTCGGGCGCGTTTTTCCGCAGGCGGGGTTGGAATGGCGGTTGCCGTTCGTGAAGGCGACGGAAACCACCCGACAGATTGTTGAACCGATTATCGTGGCCGTGGCCGCGCCGAACGGGGGAAACAAAATTAACAAGATCCCCAACGAGGACAGCTTAATTGCGCAGCTTGACGATACCAACATCTTAAATTTGGATCGCTACAACGGTTATGACAGAAACGACACCGGCAGCCGCATCAGTTATGGTTTTAACTGGAGTTCATACGGCAATATCATTGGGCGGACATCAATGTTTATTGCTCAAAGCTACTATTTTAACGAAGAAGAAAGTTTTTCCCAAAGCCTTGGTGATAACAGCCATTTCAGCGATTATGTCGGGCGTATTTATGCCTCGCCGACCTCTTATCTCGATTTTAACTATCGTTTCCGTATTGATCGTACCGACTATCAGTTGAAGTATAACGAAATCAATGCGCGAATCGGTCCTGATGTGTTGTCTGCCTATATTGCTTTTACCTCCATCAACGGACGTAAGGACAAGCGGGCGGACAGCGGGCTTTATTTCTTTGATGACTATCGGGAAAAAAAGGAACTTTATACCTCTGTTCAGGCCAAAATTTCTCGCGATTGGAGAATCACCGCCTACAATCGTCAAGATCTGACCAAAGGGTCTGTCGGTTCACTTGAACACGGCGGGCAGATCATTTATGAGGACGAATGCTTTAAATTGGTCTTTGATATTCATAAATACAATTCAACCGATCCGGATTATGAAGATGGCTATGAATATTCCGCCACGTTCTTGCTGAAAACATTAGGCGGAATCGGTTCAAACTAACCAAGGAGTTACTGATGATTAAGAAAATACTGCTGGCTCTTTGCCTGATATTCTCTGCCGATGCTCAAGCGCAATTTGCCGCCCCCGCCCGTCCGCAACCGGCAGAAGAACGGCAATCGGTTTTGTTCCGTCAGACGCCGCCGACGGCACCCGCCGCTCGTCCCGCGGAACCGGAGAATATCCGCAAGCCGACACCTTATGCCGGATCTATCCGCATTTTGGCGCAAGTTAACGGTGATATTATTACCACCGAAGATATCAATCACCGTGTGCGTGCCTTCTGCATGACTACGGGCATTCCCTATAATCGGCAGACGAAACTGTTGATCATAAACAAAGTGATGCAAAACACCATCGACGAAAAACTAAAAAATCAAGAGGCCGCCCGCAGTCATATCGACATCGGAGAAAAAGAAATTGACAATGCTGTCGGCGTTTTCTGTCAAAACAATGGTTTCAGTCGCAGCCAGCTGAAGCAAATGTTGAAAGATTCCGGTATTAGCTTTGATATATTCCGCGAGCAACTAAAAACCGACCTTGCGTGGATTCGCGTTGTTCAGCGCGGCACCATGGGCGAGCGGATTACTCAGCCGGAAATTGAGGAAGCCTTAGCCATTGCCAAAAGAGATATGAGCAAGCCCAAATTTATGCTTTCGGAAATCGTTATTCCGAGCAAAGATGCCAAACATATTTCTCAACTGACGGAGAACCTCCGTCAAGATCCTCGTTTTGAATTGTATGCAGCGCAGTTTTCACAAAGTCCGAGCGCCTCTTCGGGCGGCAAACTCGGTTGGGTGACGGAAGGACAGCTCCCGCAAGAGCTGGAAAAACAAATTAAAAAGCTGTCTTCCGGTCAGGTCAGCGATCCCATTCTTTACAACGGTGATTATCATATTTTCAAAGTTGAGCAAAAGTTTGATCCGCAAACAGATCAAATGCCGCTGCCCTCGAACGAGGAAGTGAAAGATATGCTGCAAAATCAAAAAAGCAAGCGTTATGCCGAAGAACATATGCAGGAACTGCGCCAACGAGCCATTATTGAACTGAAAGAGTAGGTTATGAACTATAGTCTTCGGGAAATTGTCGAGAGGCACCATTTGCTTGCTTCCAAAGCATTGGGACAAAATTTTTTGCTTGACGGCAACATTACCCGCAAAATTATTACCCTTAGCCTAAGACAGCAGGGGATAGCCTCTTTCGGCGGCTGCAATTTATGCGAAATCGGCCCCGGTCCGGGCGGATTGACACGGGCGGCACTGGCAGAGGAGCCGGCTTCGATGACGGTGATTGAAATGGATTCCCGTTGTATTGCAATTATGGAAGAACTCAAAGAAGAAACCGACATTCCTTTTCGCATCATCAACGGCGACGCTCTCAAATTTGACCTTGTCCGCGAAATTGAAGCCCCCCGCCAGCTGATCAGCAACTTACCCTATAACGTTTCGGTGCCGCTTTTAACCGGTTGGCTGAAACAGGCGGCAAATTATCAGGCAATGACACTTATGTTTCAGAAAGAAGTGGCGGAAAGAATCGTTGCGCCTACCAGATGTAAAGACTATGGACGGCTTTCGGTGCTCTCCCAGCTGACTTGCACCATGAGCAAGCTGATTGAGCTGCCGCCGGAATGTTTTACGCCGTCGCCCAAAATTCGTTCAACGGTTGTGCTTTTTGTCCCCAAGAAAGAAGTTCCTAACGGTGAGAGGTTGGCAAAAGTCGAAAAATTGACATCGCTTGCATTCGGTCAACGGCGAAAAATGTTGCGTCAAAGTCTGAAATCAATGCCGCAACTTCTCGATAAGTGCAGAGATATCGGGATTGAGCTGACGGCGCGCGCCGAGGAGCTGCCGCCGGAAGCTTTTTTGCAGCTGGCTGATTGCTTGTGAATATTTCTTTTGAGGCTTCGCCGTTTTGTTAAAACAGGCTTTGTGCCGATTAAAAACTTTTTGCTTTTGTCGGTTTCTTGACACACTCCAAAAACTTTTCCGACAGAAAATTCTTTTTTGTCAAATTTTTCCTTGAAAATTTTTGATAAATATGGTATTTGTGCAGCTAATTGATCAATTATTAATTAAATTAAAAACTTTCGATATGAAAAGAAAAGATGTTTTTGCTGCTTTTTCCGGCAAATTCGGCACCGGTAAACAGAATTTGGGAAATTATCGCGTTAACGACGGGCGAATTTATTTTCCGTATTTACAGAGTGTTTTCGCCGATATCAAAAAACAACTTCAAGGCGACTATACGAATTACGACTTTGTTGACGAGTTTTGCAAAAAGTCTGTGAACCCATGGGGCTATCTTCGCAAAGACGCAGATCTTCTCACCTTGGCACGCCTGTTGACGCTCCATAGCGGACGAACAGCATCGTCGGTCAGAGCAGAATGCACCCGCCCGCGGATAACCATCTCCCTGTTGTGGGAGTTCTTGGCGGCACAGATGGAAACTTCCGTCGACAAACTGGATAAGGAAATGTCGGTTCGCAAGATCAGGCTGCCGTTAACCGACAACGACAAGCATTCGTGGCTTACTTTTGTCATCTGGGGCGATAACCTGTTTGGTGACGGCACCTTGAAAGAACGTGCCGATGATATTGCCGATATGAAAGTCAGCGCATTGTTTGCGTTTTGGGTAACTGGCAATGGCTCCGACGAAACATCGGAATGCCCCCAAAAAAATCAGAACTCCGAAAACTTTTTTAAGGAATAATCGGAGAACGAAGGGGGAAAATCAAATGACATCGACGTTTGTCGGTGTCATTTTTTGTATCCCTGAAAACTACCGGCTAGGCCGGTAGTTCCAAAGAGCTTACAGCTTTGCACATAAAAAACTCCTTTGCTAAATTAAGTTAGACGGTCTGGCAAAAGTCTAACAAAAGCAAAGGAGTTTTTTATGAACACACATACAATAGCACATACGACATGGAATTGTAAATACCATGTCGTTTTCGCCCCGAAATATAGGAGAAAGGCCTTTTATGGAGGGCTTCGCCTAGAAATAGGTCAAATTTTAAGAGAATTGTGTCGATGGAAAGGAATAAGTATAATAGAAGCAGAGGTCTGCCCCGACCATATCCATATGTTAATAGAGATACCGCCGAAATTTTCGGTAAGTTCGGTTATGGGTTATCTCAAAGGTAAAAGTAGTCTGGCAATATATGAAAGGTGGGGAAATGCAAAATTCCGATATCGCAACAGGGAATTTTGGTGTCGAGGGTATTATGTGGATACCACCGGAAAGAATACCCAAAAAATTACCGAGTATATAAGGAAACAACTTAAGGAAGATGCGGAGCAAAGTCAATTAACAATGGATTTAGACCTGTTTACGGGTAGCAAGTAATCTTCGCCCTGTCAGACCGT
>JAHHRI010000040.1 GCA_020025875.1 Alphaproteobacteria bacterium
TGGGGATTGTTATCAATTCTCTTTATTCGGAAAAATATATTTTTTTAAGAGAGTTGATTTCAAACGCAAGCGATGCCTGCGACAAACTGAAATATCTTCAGCTGACAAAGCCCGATGTTGCCAAAGGTAACGGAGAATTGAAAATTACGATTACCCCGAATGACAAAGAAAACACTCTTACCATTGCCGATAACGGTATCGGTATGAATCGGGAAGATTTGATCAACCATTTGGGGACGATTGCCAAATCAGGCACGGCGGATTTTGTTGCCAATATGAAAGAAAACGGTTCGTCAACAGATTTGATCGGGCAGTTTGGTGTTGGCTTTTATTCTGCCTTTATGGTGGCGGAAAAAGTGGAGATTGTTACCAGAAAAGCCGGTGAGCAGCAAAGTTGGCGCTGGTTGTCCGACGGTATGGACGGGTTTGAAATAAGTGAGGGCGAAAAGTCGGGGATCGGTACTGAAATTAAGCTGTTTTTAAAAGCTGATGATAAAAATTTTACGGACACCATTTATTTGCGTCACCTGATCCGCACCTATTCCGACCATATCAATTATCCGATTGTGCTCAATCTGGGAGAAGCCGGAGAAGAAACGGTCAATTCGGCATCGGCATTGTGGACACGCAATAAGGCAGAAATTACCGATGAGCAATATAAAGATTTTTATCGGCATATTTCGCATAACTTTGACGATCCGTGGTTGACACTGCATTTTAAGGCGGAAGGAAGCATCGAATATACGGGGCTTTTGTATATTCCTTCGACGCAGCCGTACGATCTGTTTCAGCCGGACAGAAAGCAGGGACTGAAACTTTATGTGAATCGGGTGTTTGTTTCCGACAAGGTGGAAGAACTGATGCCTTCATACCTTCGTTTTGTTAAAGGTGTTGTCGATTCTTCCGATTTGCCGCTCAATATCTCGCGCGAGATGCTGCAACAAAACGCTCTGGTCGCCAAAATCCGCAACGGAATTGTCGGCCGGTTGCTGAAAGAGCTGAAAAAGAAAAGCGAAAATTATGAAGATTATCTTAAGTTTTGGCAAGCTTTCGGGGTTGCTTTCAAAGAAGGCATTTACGAAGATTTGACCAACCGCGAGGAGGTGGCTTCGCTTTCGATGTTCCATTCGACGGCCGATGCGGAAAAAATGACAACGCTTGATCAGTATGTTTCCCGCATGAAAGAAGATCAGAAAGCCGTTTATTATATTACCGGCGACGATGTTAAGGTGTTGGCCAACAATCCGCAGCTGGAGGCTTTTCGGCAAAAAGGAATTGAAGTGCTGCTGCTGACCGATCCGATTGACGAATTTTGGACGCAGACGCTGGTCAATTACAAGGGCAAAGCAATTAAGCACGTTTCTCAGGCAGAAGCGGAACTTTCTTTTGAACGCAAAGAGCGGCGCGCAGATGCCGGCAGTTTGGAGAAATTAACGGTGTTGATGACAGAGTTGTTTAAAAACGAAGTCGGCAAAGTGACGGTTACGGAAAAGCTGACCACCAGTCCCGTCAGCCTAACGGTGGAAAACGGACAGATGAGCATTCATTTGGAACGACTGATGCGTAACCATCAGCAGCAGACAACTTTTGCTTCAACTCGGATTTTGGAGATCAATCCGTATCATCCGCTGATTGTTAAGCTAAGCGAGGCGATGGAGAACGAAGCTTTGCGGTTGAAGGTGGAGGAAGTTTCAAAACTGCTGCTCGATCAAGCCAAAATAGCCGAAGGCGAACCGGTTTCCGATCCGTCGTTTTATGCCGCGAGAATCAGCGACTATATTTTGAAAAGTTTTTAATTGTCGGGCAGACTGAAAAAAAGGACGCTTTCGGGCGTCCTTTTTGCGTATCGTCCAACTGTTTCCGCTGGGATCGGAAAACAAAAAATACGGGCGAAATCTGTTGATGAAGCGTCTTTGACGGTGATATTTTGTTTGCCATAATTTTTTTTATATGTTAGTTACTTAAGGAGATTTTTAAGCTTTTTTCAGGATGGAATTTTGGTAAAAAGAGAGCGGGACACTTTTTTGCATATTAACCAGCTACGCGGGACACTTAAAAAATTCGCAATTGTTTTTGCGTTTGTCTGCGCTTTTGTTTTTATGTTGCTCAATAAAAGCGAAAATACCTTGATTGAAAAAACGTCGGGTACCGCCGGTGAAGTTGTTTCCTCCGTGATCGACGTGCTGGTGATGCCGGCAACCGTTTTGGTCAAAAGTTACGAATATTTACGCAGTTTGCGAAAAATAGATATGGAAAACCAAGCGCTGAGAGAAGAAAACCGCCGGCTGACGATTGCTAATGCCGAACGGCGTGCGCTGGCGGTGGAAAATGCGCTGTTGGCTCAGCTGCTGAACTATACGCCGCCGCCCAAAGCCTCTTTTGTGACTGCTAAAGTGGTGGCGGAAGAAGGCAGCGCCTTTGCTCATGCCGTTACGGTCTATACCGCCGGTAATGAGAGTGTGCGCAAAGGGCAGGTTGTTATCGGCAACAAAGGGGTGATCGGGCGGGTAGAAAAAACCGGCGACAACTATGCCAAAATTTTTCTTGTCAACGATATTAACTCAAAAATTCCCGTCATGACAGAAAAAAGCCGTGTTCGCGGCGTATTGTCGGGGGAAAACAGTTTGCTGCCGAAAATGATTTTTATTCCGCTTGATGCCGGAGTCAGTATCGGGGATCGGGTTATTACTTCAGGCATTGGCGGCGTGTTTCCTTCCGGCTTGCCGGTAGGAAAAGTTGTTTCCGTCGATCGTGAAGGGGTTAAGGTTAAGCCTTTTGATAACCTGAACAATCTGGAATATGTGCAGATCGTAGACTATAAGTTGCCGGATCCGGCTTCGTTTTTTTCTGCGCGGGAAGGTGCGCAATGAAAGAGGATTGGCGGGAAATGGCAGGCAGTTGGTTTTATCGCGGAATGCCTCTGTTGGCGTCAACCGTTTTGATGTTATTTTCTTTTTTGCCGCTCAACTCGGAAATTGCCGGAAATGCACAGCCGGCAGTCGGCTTGATGTGTGCTTATTTTTGGTTGGTCTATCGACCGGATCTGTTTAATTTGCCGGTGGTGTTTGTTTACGGCATGATTGCCGATGCTGCGTCGGCGGCACCGTTTGGCGCGGGGTTGGTATCGATGTTGGTGATGTATTTGTCGGTAACCAACCTGATCAAATATCTGAACGGACGGATTTTTGTTGTTTTGTGGGTTGGTATTGCCGCTTTGCTGCCGATTTGTTTGCTGGTTAAATGGCTGCTGCTTTCTTTTTATTATGAACGAGCCTTGCCGCTCTCGCTGTTGTTTTTTTCCTATTTGACAAGTTTGGCTTGCTATCCGTTGGTAGGCGGTATCAATGCTTGGGTGCTGAACCGTTTTTTGCAGGATGACAAATAGATGAACCGCGACAACGACAAAGGCAAAATTTTGATCGGACGGACGCTGATATGGGGCGGGGTTCAGTTTCTTATGCTGCTGCTGATTATCGTCCGACTTTTTTATTTGCAGGTTTATCAGGCTGACAAATTCAGTACCATGGCGGATGATAACCGAATTTCAACTCGACTGCTGATCCCTCCGCGAGGAGAAATTGTTGATCGCAATGGCAAAATACTGGCAGGCAACCGACAAAATTTTCAAGCCATGATTGTTGCCGAACAGACAGCCAGCATTGAAGATACGTTGGCAAAAGTGAAAAAAATATTGCCGATTTCAGAAGATGAAGAAGAGCGAATTCGTGAAGATCTGAAAAAATATCGCCGTTTTGTGCCAATCAAAGTTAAAGACAGATTGAACTGGGAAGAAACCAGCCGGATTTTGCTGGCAGCGTCGGATATTCCGGGAATTGTCATTGATGACGGTCTCAGCCGCTATTATCCGTATGGCGAACGGACGGCTCATTTGCTCGGTTATGTGGCTTCTGTTTCGGAAAAAGATTTGAAAAGAGATAACGATCCGCTGCTTGAGGTTCCCGGTTTTAAAATCGGCAAAGACGGAATTGAAAAGCAATTTGAAAAAGAGTTGCGGGGTATCGGCGGTAATCTGAAATTGGAAGTCAACGCGCTTGGGCGGGTGATGAAAGAAATAGAGCGGGTGGACGGTGTTCCCGGAGAAAGGCTGCAACTGACAATAGATGCCAGACTTCAGGAAAAAGCTTATGAATTGTATGGCGGAGAAAGTGGAGCCGCCGTGCTGATTGACGTGGAAAGCGGAGAAGTGTTGGCTTTTGTATCGACCCCTTCGTACAATTCCAACGACTTTGTCAACGGTGTCAGTTCCAAAATATACGATGCTTTGCTGGCAAACGAAAGAAGCCCGCTTTTAAATAAAGCGGTTGCCGGTCTGTATTCGCCGGGGTCTACCTTTAAAATGGTGGTGGCTTTGGCGGCATTGGAGGACGGTATCATTACCAAAGACAGCAAAGTGCATTGTTCCGGCCGTATGCAGCTCGGCAATCATTTTTTTCACTGTTGGAAAAAATATGGGCACGGACCGTTGAACGTGGTGGAGGCTTTGCAGCATTCTTGCGATATTTTCTTTTACGATATTGCTCAACGCTTGGGAATTGAAAAAATTGCCGCCATGTCGCGCCGTTTTGGATTGGGGCTGCCGACGGGAATTGAACTCGGCGGCGAAAAAAGCGGGCTTATACCCGATAAAAAGTGGCGAATGGAGCGTTTTGGCGAAGCTTGGCAGACCGGCGAAACGTTGATTGCCGGTATCGGACAAGGCTATATTATGACAACCCCCTTGCAGCTGGCGGTGATGACAGCCAGAATTGCCAACGGCGGTTTGGAAATTAAGCCGACCTTTATTAAATCTGATGAAAAAAGCCGGAAAAAAGTTCGGAATATGCGCTTGAGCAAAAAACATATCGAATGGGTTAAAGAAGGTATGTGCGCGGTTGTCAATCGCTCTGGAGGAACGGCTTTTGCCTCGCGCTTTAACTTTGACGGGCAGGAAATGTGCGGCAAAACAGGTACCACTCAGGTGCGCCGAATTACCATGAAAGAACGCCAAAGCGGCATTGTTAAACAAGACGATCTGCCGTGGAAATATCGAAACCATGCGCTGTTTGTCGGTTATGCTCCGCACAACAAGCCAAAATATGCCGTTTCGGTGTTGGTGGAACATGGCGGCGGCGGTTCTTCGGCAGCAGCGCCGATCGGCGCCAAGCTTTTGTATGAGGCCTTAAAAATTAACAAGGAGGATGGCAAGTAATGTATAAATCCTATAAGTTGGGACTGCATAACCCTAACCTTACCTTTAGGGAAAAGCTTCGCTATCTGAACATGACCTATTTTGTGCTGATTTCGCTGTTGGCGGCAATCGGTATTATGATGCTCTATTCGGCAGCCAACGGCAGCTGGGACGGCTGGGCAGTTAACCATGCGTTGCGTTTTGTGTTGGGTTTTGGGGTGATGTTTGTTGCATCTATGGTCGATATTAAGCTGTTTTTGCGTTATGCTTATCCGTTTTACTTTGCCACTTTGATTTTGCTGATTGTGGTTGAAGTGGCAGGTTATACCGGCATGGGGGCAACCCGCTGGATTGATTTGAAATTTATCAAGCTGCAACCATCCGAATTAATGAAAATTGCATTGGTGATGGCGTTGGCAAAATATTTTCATGCCACAACGCTCCAGAGTATTGAAACCGTTCGCGGTATTGTAACGCCGTTGTTGATGGCTTTGGTGCCGGCGGTGCTGATTATGGCACAGCCCGACCTCGGTACGGCAATGATGCTTTTATTTACCACCGGCGTTATTTTATTTGCTGTCGGCGTGCAGGTATGGAAGTTTGTGGCATTGGGAGGCATGGTGGCAATTCTGATGCCCATAGGGTGGCATTTTCTCCACGATTATCAAAAACGGCGGGTGCTGACTTTTCTTGATCCGGAGCGTGATCCTTTGGGAGCGGGGTATCATATTATGCAATCTAAAATCGCGCTTGGCTCCGGCGGTGTTTTCGGTAAAGGCTTTTTGAAAGGAACACAAAGTCATCTTAATTTTTTGCCCGAAAAACATACAGATTTTATTTTTACCATGTTGTCGGAAGAATTTGGATTGATCGGCGGCGTAGTCATTATTCTGATTAATATGATTATTCTTGCCTATAGCTATGCTTTTGCTCTGCGAACCACCAGTTATTTCGGAAAATTGCTGATTGTCGGGCTGGCAACCAACTATTTTCTTTATGTGTTTATCAATATTGCGATGGTGTTGGGATTGCTGCCGGTGGTAGGGGTGCCGCTGCCGTTGATTTCTTACGGCGGAACCGTCATTTTGTCGGTTTGTGCCAGTTTTGGCGTGATTATGGCTGTTTATATTAATAAAGATACAAATCTGGGAAAAGAGTAAGCACAAATTCCATACAATTTTTTGCCGGCAGTTAGATGTTTTTTGAGCAAATAAACAACTAGCGAACAAAAATCCAAACTTCCGCGCCATCGGTTTTATCATCGGTTTTGGCGCTCAGATTAATATTGTCGGAGTTAACTCCCATGGCGGTGATTTCTTTAAATATTTTATGGGCTTGCCGTTGCGCTTTGTTTACCGATGAAGCGTCTGATACGGCCAGAACTTCAAAAAATGTATTGCTTTTCCTTTTAACGGCAGATTTTACGGCCGTACTCAAGCCTTCTTTGTAGCTAAAGTTATCATTTTTGAATTTGGCGACAAACAGAGGTTTGTTGCTGGTTATCGTTGCCGTTTGCAGGGCATTGTTTTTGCCAAAGAGAGCCGGACGGGGGGTTGGCACAGGCGCGTCATTGCTAAAACGACCGACACGGATTGCCGCGCTCAGGCGAGCTAACTGCTTTTGCGCAGAAATGAGATATTGCTGCCGGTGTGCCGAATCGCCATTGATTTCATCGCCGGTGCGGTTGACGGTTAAAAGCAGCTGTTCGGCTTTATTCAAAAGATTGCGCAGCCGGCGGTGGTCTTTGTCATCGGCGCCGGAGAGGTTAAATGCGGCGCGAATCGAGTCAACGAGGTATGTGGCAGAATCGGCATCGTTAGCCGCTTTAATCGACAGACTATTCAAGGCATTGGTGTTTACAGATATGGTTTGTACATTGTTTTGCGCCTGTCGCAGCCTATTGCGGAGGTTGGTGTCGTTTGGTGTGGTGCCGATTTGCAGCTTGCTTTCAATTGAGCCGACGGTGTTGTTGTATTGGGTTGTATTGGTGCTGATGATTTGCTGAATTTGCGCCAATTCTTCACGATTGTTTTGGTGAGAAACTTTGATTTGTTCCAGTTCTTGGCCGAAAGCAATCGTTTTCTGCCCGACAAAAGTGCCGGTATGGGCGCCTTGGGCATCTTTGTATGAATCGTTGCGGATGACCGTTTTGCCGTTTTCTGATGAATGTTCGCCAATCAACGAGGGAAAATCTAATTTTGCACAGGCGGAAGTAAGCACAACCGTTGATGCGACCAATAATTTCATTGCAATGTTTTTCATATCATCCGCCACCTTGTCAATATATGATTCAAATCTGTAACTTAATGTTTTTTTTACACTTTCTACGTTTGTTGTAAAGATAAATTTGTCAGCAACAAATTAGTGTTGTTAGATTGAGAGCGATATTTAACAGAATTTAACAGAAAAAATTAAATTTATTTAAATTTTGCTTGCAAAAAAAAACAAAAAGCTGTATTAAAGCTTTTGTGAAATGAAAAAGATGCGCTCGTAGCTCAATTGGATAGAGCATCTGACTACGGATCAGAAGGTTGTGAGTTCGAATCCCGCCGAGCGCGCCATTATATAAACTCCCGCAAGGGAGTTTTTTTTATGGAAAATTTCGTAAAATGTAAGAAGTGTCTGACAAAGCGTTTTTTTCGGCTTTATGTTTGCGGCTGGCGACAAGTTATATTTTACCGTCTATTTTTTACCCTTGTCGGTTAATGTAAAACCATTTGTTGCTGTCCCAATCATGATATTTTGCACCGCAAGTCTTAACCGTACGTTTTTTTCTTGAAAGTAACTTTGGCTCTGCCGTTTTTTGTTAGCTTCATCAGTTGTTTTAGCTTTTTTAACAAAAGAAAAAAGACCTGAAAATCAGGTCTTTGGGGAAGAAATAGTTTTATCCGATGAGCTTGCAGATTTCTGCCCGCAGTTCTTCAATGCCGAAACCTTTTTCCGAACTGGTGACGATAATATCAATATAGGCAGCGGCGTGTTTTTGTATCTCCGCTTGCGTTTCTTTGAAAATTTTGATCAGGCTGTCGGTGGAAATTTTGTCGCTCTTGGTGAGGACAATTTGGTAAGTGACGGCTGCTTTGTCGAGCATTTCCATAATCTCGCGATCAACTTTCTTGATACCGTGGCGGGAATCGATCAGCAGAAACACCCTTTTTAAGTTGACCCGTCCCTGCAAATAGGCAAAAATCATTTTTTGCCATTGTTTGACTAATTTTTCCGGCGCTTTGGCAAAGCCGTAGCCGGGGAGGTCAACCAGAAACAGTTTGTCTGCCAAGTTAAAATAGTTGAGTTGTTGCGTGCGCCCCGGAGTGTTGGACGTTTTGGCCAGACCTTTGCGACCGGTAAGCGCATTGATCAGGCTGGATTTGCCAACGTTTGAGCGTCCGGCAAAAGCTATTTCTTCCATTTGATCATCGGGCGGCAATTGGCTTAAAGAGGCAACACCGAGCACAAATGTGCAACCTGCGCCGGGGAGTTTGCGCCCCGCTTCCCGTTCTTCACGGTTATATTCCGGATTGAGGTTGTTCATCGCTTACTTTCCTTCGTTCTTTTTGGCAATCGCTTTTTGCTGAATGATTGAAAGGAGGTTGGAAAGTGTCCAATAGATAACAAGACCGGAAGCAAAATGTCCCATCATAAACATGAAGATGAGCGGCAACAGGGCAAACATCCGCGCCTGATCTTTATTTGTCGGGGTCGGATTGAGTTTTTGTTGTATATACATGGTCAATCCCATGATAATCGGCCAAATGCCAATATCAAGAAAAGCGGGAATCGGCAAATGAGTCATCACCGACAAAGTCAGCGGGTCGGGTGCCGAAAGGTCTTTGATCCAACCGACAAAAGGTGCGTGCCGGATTTCAATCGCAATATTTAAAACTTTGTACAGCGAGAAAAAGACCGGAATTTGGATCAGCATCGGCAGGCAGCCGGCGGCAGGGTTAATTTTTTCCCGCCGATAAAGTTCCATCGTTTCCTGCTGGAGTTTTACCTTGTCGGTATATTTTTCTTGCAGTTCTTTCAACTTGGGTTGAATTTTCTTCATTTTTGCCATGCTCTCATAAGATTTGTTGGCAATCGGGAACATCGTCAGTCTGAGCAAGGCGGCAAACAACAAAATGGCCCAACCCATGTTGCCGATAATGCCGTAAAGAAAATCGAGGATGTAGAAAAAGGGTTTCGTCAAAAAGTAGTACCAGCCAAAGTCTATTGCCAGATCAAACTTTGGAATGCGGTGTTCGGCGGTGTATTTATCCAATAATTTGATTTCTTTGGCACCGGCATAGAACATCACCCGATCGGAGCCGACAGAACCCGAAACCACGGTTACCGGTGCGCCGACAAAATCGGTTTGGTATAAACCGTTGTCGTTTTTGCTGAATTTGACTCGGCTTTCTTTTTCCGAATTAATGATAACCGCCGAAAACCAGTAGCGGTCAGAAAAGCCCAGCCAGCCGCCGGTGGTGGTAAATTCTTTGTTTTCGTCTTTCAGGTCGTTGTATTTGATTTCTTCCAAAGTGCCGTCTATGACGCCGATCATACCTTCGTGAACGACACCGCGGCTGCCTGTATCCGCAGGCGAGCGGGCAATCAACCCGTAAGGATAAAGAGTGATATTTTTGCCGGTGTTGTTTTCAACAGATTGGTTGATGGTAAACAGGTAGTTTTCGTCAACCGAGATTTGGGTGATAAATTTCAGTCCCTGATTGTTGTCCCATTCCAAAACAACGGGGCTTTTTTCCGTCAGCTCATGTCCTTTAACGGTCCATAAAGTTTGGGCATCGGGCAGGCGAAGCGAGGGATCGGCAGACAGCCAGCCAAATTCGGCATAATAAGGGTTGGCTGTTTTGGCAGGCATCAGCAGTTCCACGTCGGGGCTGTCCGGAGAAAGTGTCCGTTTATATTTTTCAAGCCACAGGTTGTCAATGCGAAACCCGCGGGTGCGGAAAGAACCCGTCAGCGATGGGGTGTTGATTTTGGTATGAGGGTTGGCATCAACCGCTTTTTCCGTCGGCAGTAAAATGTTGTTTTGATCTTTGCTTTTTTCAACAGCGACGGTTTTGTTTTCCGGCTGGTTGACGCTGACCGGTGAGGTTACGACGACCTCGTCTTTTTGGAAAAAAAAGTGATTGGTTACGAAAATAAGAACCAGCGACAGGATAATCGCTGCATAAAAGCTTTTAATATCATCGTTCATTGTCGTCGTTTTCCTAAAAAATTTATTGTTCACACGAATATAGCAGTATTTGCTGCCAATGCAAGTTTTTATCGTTTTTTTGCGGGAGAGGTTTTCGGAGGAACCGGATCATAACCGGAGCCGCCCCAAGGGTGACAGCGCAAAAGCCTTTTGCTGCCGAGCCACAAACCTTTGATAATGCCGTGAATTTCTATGGCTTCCAGCATATATTGTGAGCAGCTGGGCTGAAAACGGCAACTGTTGGGCAATAGCGGAGAAATGATCTTCTGGTAAAATTTAATCGCCAGCAGAAACGGGAGTTTGATCATCCTCTTGAGCATAGGCGGTTTCTCCGTTTAATTGTCGGTTAAGTTTTTTTATGCCGTATTGAAGATCTCGGCAAAGTTCTTTGAAATCAACACGGGCGGTATTGTAGCGGGCAATCAGGACATAGTCGGCGTTTGCCAGAGCCAGTTCGCCGAAAAACAGCGCTGCCGCGGCGCGCAAACGCCGACGGCAGCGGTTTCTTACAACAGCTTTGCCGATTTTTTTGGTTGTTGTGTAGCCAATTCTTGCACCTTGGGCAGATTCTTCTTGACGAAGAACGGCCTGTATGACGATGCTGTGGGTAGGAATCGATATTCCCGATTTTGCCGTGCGGACAAAATCTTTCCGTTTCTTTAGCTTAAAAAAAACCGGCATTTGCCTGAACCTGATTAGGCCGAAAGTTTGGCACGCCCTTTGGCTCTGCGAGCAGCTAAAATTTTGCGACCGCTTTGTGTGGCCATGCGTGTACGGAATCCGTGGCGACGAGCTCTGACCAATTTGGAAGGCTGATAAGTACGTTTCATATTGTTTCTCCGGTTTATTATTGTTATTTAAATCTCTCTGAAAAGATGAGAGTTCTCGGTTTTAGAGCTTCTTAATAACTTGTTTTTGATGATGAGTCAAATAAAAAATAGAATCGACAACTTGTTCTTGTCAGCATTAGGAGCAGGCTTGGCAACACTTTTCCTTTCCGCCATGCGTCTCTTCCGAACCATGTGCCAACTCCGTGGTTCTTTCATGGATAGTCCCTTGTAAACCAAAGAGCGGTCAAAATCAT
>JAHHRI010000041.1 GCA_020025875.1 Alphaproteobacteria bacterium
GTAAATATCTTCTAAGCGGACAATGTCTTGTTCGTCGAGATTGTCGCCGGTCTGAACTTCGATAAATTCGACATCGCTGTCGGTGGCATTTTCAATGCGGTGTTTGGTTTCAATCGGGATAAAAATATGTTCTTCTGCTTTTTTGGTCAAAACGTCGTCACCCAAAGTTACCAAAGCCGTGCCTTTGACAATGATCCAATGCTCTACCCGATGGTGATGCAGTTGCAGCGAAATTTTTGATCCGGGGGTTACTTTGATTCTTTTGACGCAGAAAGTTTCGCCGCTGTCTATAACTTCCCATGTGCCCCAAGGGCGGGTGTCTTTTTGTCCGCGTATGTAGTTATTTGCCATTTTTTTTAAAATCCTTCGCTTACATGATAAAAAAAATATTCTAAGCCGAAAGGGTAGGGCAATCGCACAGAAGAGTCAACCTTTATCTTGTTCGGCATAAAATGCCGGCGGCGTGCGATTTTTGGCTTGATGAAAAGGCGGATAAAGCATATAAACAAGCATGGTGTTTTTTTATCAGATGGGAAAATGTTATGCAGTCACCGGCGATTAAACAGGCCCTCGGCATTCTCAAACAGCTGCGGCAGATTATGGAAACCTCGGCAAGCGTTTCCGACAAGCTCTCACGCATTTTACAAACCATTGCCGCCAAAATGCAGGCAGACGCCGCCGCCTGTTATGTGGGTGTCGATGACAGTTATCTGGAGTTGTTTGCCGCTTACGGTTTTAAGCAGGCTTCTTCCCATCGTTTGCGTTTGCGCTATAACGAAGGTATGGCCGGCGAGGTGGCGGAAAGCAAAAGGTCGCTCGTGATCAACAATATTTGGATGTATCCGAAGTTTGTTTCCAAGCCGGAGCTGTTGGAAGAAAAGGATTTTAATTCGTTTATCGGGGTGCCGGTGTTGCAATGGAATCGCACCATCGGGGTGTTGGCACTTTATAACGCGACAGAAGACAACCGCTCCGAGGGAGATATTGAGTTGCTGGAGCTGATAGCGATGGTGCTGGTGGAAATTCTCTCTTCCGAAGAAATGACACGCTATAAAAAATCGTTGATCAAAGCACGAGGGTTGTCAACCAAAGAACGGATCAAGGGCTTGAGCTTAAACAAGGGGTATGGTATCGGCGCTGCCGTTATGCACCGTCGCCGTCAGTCCGTGACCAATATTTTTGCCGAAGATCGGGAAAAAGAATTGCGTCGGCTGGAAATTGCCCATCATCAGATGAACGAAGATCTGGATGATAAGTTTAATTCTACCAAACTCGGACTGGGAGAGCATGTCGATATTTTGGATGCTTACCGAATGTTTGCCAAAGATAAGGGTTGGTATGGCAAGATAGCCGACAACATCAAAGGAGGGTTGGCGGCGGAAGCGGCGGTGGAACGTGCCTACGAAGATATGTGGAATCGGCTGTCTGCCAGTGCGGATGGCTATATGCGCGAACGTTTGCACGATCTGCGCGATGTTGCCGATCGGTTGCAGTCTTATCTTAGCGGAAATTGTAACAAACAACCGGAAAACGGCGCAAAAGACATTGTTATTGTTGCCCAAACGATGGGGCCGGCAGAACTGATGGATTATGACTATAATCGGATCCGCGGGCTGATTCTTGAAGACGGCACGCCGACCATGCATGTGGCCATCGTTGCCAAAGCCTTAAACATTCCCGTATTGGCAAAAATAAAAGGGATTTTGTCAGAAATTCAGAGCGGGCAGACGGTGGCGATTGACGGTAACGAGGGGTTTGTTTATGTTAATCCGTCGCAGCAGATTGAGGCCGATTTCCGTAAGCGAATCGTTGAGCGGGAGGCGTTGCGGAAAAAGCTGGCGGCACTTCGCAACCTGCCGGCGAAAACATCGGACGGGGTTGACATCGGGCTTTATGTTAACGTCGGGTTGCCGATGGACTTTGACTATATCGAAACAACCAACTGTGACGGTGTCGGGCTATACCGTACGGAAATTCCATTTATGACTTCAGACACCATGCCCGATGTGGAAAAACAGGTGTCTTACTACAAAGACTTGATGGATCGTTGCGGTGACAAAAAAGTGATTTTTCGCAGTTTGGACGTGGGTTCGGACAAGCTTTTGCCCTATTGGGCCTATGCCGGAGAAGCCAATCCGGCAATCGGTTGGCGTTCGATCAGAATTACCTTGGATCGGCGCGCGATTTTGCGCAAACAGATCCGCGCCTTTCTGCTTTCCGCAGCGGGTAAGGAACTTAACGTGATGTTCCCGATGATCTCCGATTTGGCAGAATTTGAAGATGCCAAAGAAACATTGATGATTGAGCTGGAAAAAGATAAAAGCCACGGGCTGCCGGTGCCGAAAAAAGTCAATGTCGGGCTGATGATTGAGGTTCCTTCGGTCGTTTTTCAGCTGGACAATATTTTGCCAAAGACAGATTTTGTGTCTGTCGGCACCAACGATCTGGCGCAGTTCGTGTTTGCCTGCGATCGCGGCAATCCAAAGCTGTCGGAGCGCTATGATGTGCTTTCCGCACCGTTTCTTAACGTGATGAAAACAATTATCGACAAGGCCGATGCCGCCGGAGTGTATTGCTCGGTTTGCGGCGAAATGGCCAGTAATCCGATCGAGGCTTTGGCATTGATCGGGCTGGGGTATCGCAATCTCTCAAGCAACGGCGCTTCTTACGAGAGGGTGAAAAGTATGGTGCGTTCGGTCAATACCGAAGAAATTGCCGACTATATGCGGCTGTTGTTAAAATCGACAAGAAATACCCTGCGTCCGCAATTAATTGCGTATGCTTATGATCACGGTATTGAAATTTATTAAAAAGTGTGGTTGAATGAAGCGAATTTGAAAAATATGAGCAAAAGATGTTATCAGAGGACAAGATTGTGATAAAGGAAGCAGAATCCGATAAAAAAAACGAAAATGCCACCGAAAGTGGAGCAGCTGCCGAAATAATCATCTCCGAATCGGAGGAGAGTACAGACAGAGTCGGCAATCTGCTATGTCATGAACGCTTGAAAAAAGGGCTGGAACTGGAAGATGTTTCGCAGGTGCTGTGCATTCGACGCGTGTATCTGGAAGCGATTGAAAGCGGTCATTATGTGGAACTGCCGCCGTTGCCTTATTCTGCCGGATTCGTCAATTCTTATGCCAAATATCTGGGGCTGAACAATACCCGCATTACCCAACTGTTTCGCGAAGAACTGAACGATGAAACGAAAGAAAAACGGCTGTTTATGACGGAAGATTTGACGGCGGAAGCCAGCGTGCCGGACAAGCGTTATATTATCGGCGGCGTGGCTGCCCTTTTCCTGATCGGCGGGTTGTGGTCGTTGTGGTATCATTCCGACAACGAGATGCCGGCGACAACAGTGGCAGTCGTCAGCGAAAAAGCGGCAGATGAGGCGGCGGGGGAAATCGAATATTTTTCTCCGGCGGCCGATGTGGCGGAAACGGTTTTGCCGTCTGATGATGCCGAAGATGCTTTGCCGGCGGCAGGAGCGGAAGAACCGACGATATTGGCGCAACCGATCGAACAAGTGGTGATGAAAGAAGAAAGCTTTATCGAACCGCAGGTGAGACAAACAACGGCGGAAAGCGCGGCTACCGTAGAAAAAAAGGCGGCGGTTATCGAAATTAAAATTACCAAAGAAGACACTTGGATTGAAGTGCGAGATAATAAAAAAGTTTATTTCAACAAAGTGATGCGCCCGGGGGAAACTTATCGGGTACCGGAGGGAGAGGGCATGATTTTGTCCGCCGGCAAATACAAGGGTGTTGAAGTTTATGTTAACGGCAAATTGACACCGGTGATTCAACCGAACAAAAAGACGCGCGTTGCATTGGATCCGTTTGTACAATCGGCAGAACATTAGCCGAAAGATAGGTTTTAATCGGAAAATAGCAGGCGGGGACTTGCTATTTTCTTTGTGTTTTAGGAAAGGACAGTTATGGCAAAATTGCAATGTGTGCGCGGCACCTACGATTTGTACGGTGCGGCAAAAAGAAAAACCAAACGGGTAGAAAGAATCGGCGAAAAAGTGGCTGAAAAATATGGTTTTGAAGAAATCGAAACACCGATTTTCGAATTTACCGAAGTGTTTGCCCGCAATCTCGGAGATACCAGCGACATCGTCACTAAGGAAATGTATTGCTTTGAGGACCGCGGCGGCGAAAGCCTCACGCTTCGTCCGGAGGGGACGGCAGGTGTGGTGCGCGCATTTGTTTCCAACGGAATGCAGCAAAATCTACCGGTTAAGTTCTATTACCACGGGCAGATGTTTCGCTATGAACGCCCGCAGAAAGGTCGCCAGCGCCAGTTTACCCAGTTTGGTGCGGAATTGCTCGGTGCCGATACCCCGCAAGCCGATATTGAGGTGATTGCCATGGCTTATGAATTTTTGGAAAAATTGGGGCTTGCCGGTCAGGTGACGGTGGAAGTCAACTCTTTGGGAGATGCGGAAAGCCGTGATGCCTATCGGGAAAAATTGGTGGCTTATTTGAAAGAGCATTTTGACGAATTGTCCGCAGACAGTAAAGTTCGGCTTGAACGTAACCCGCTACGGGTGCTCGATTCCAAAGAAGAATGCGATAAGGCGGTGGTGGAAAATGCGCCGCTTTACGCCGACAGCCTGAACGAAGCATCGAAAGCCTTTTTTGCCAAGGTTTTGGACGGGCTGGATCGGCTGGGTATCAAATATCGGGTTAACAACCGGTTGGTACGCGGGCTGGATTATTATTCTCACACGGTGTTTGAACTGGTAACGGACAAGCTGGGCGCGCAAGGAACGGTTTTGGCAGGCGGTCGCTACGACGGACTGGTCGAACAAATGGGCGGCGGCGCGGTGGCCGGTATCGGTTGGGCGTGCGGGGTTGAGCGTTTGGCAATGTTGCTCGGCGAAGAACCGGAGGTTGAAAGACCGGTGGCGGTTATTCCGGTTGGCGAAGAAGCCGAGGACAAAGCATTGGAAATTGCTCATGCAATGCGTTTGGCAGGGCTGAAGGTTGAACAAGCTTACAGCGGCAACCTGAAAAAACGGATGATCAGAGCCAACAAATCTCATGCGCGCAAAGCCGTGATTATCGGATCTGAAGAACTGACGAAAAACGAAGTGACCATCAAAGATCTGGACAGCGGTGAACAGAAAAATGTTGCGTTGGATCAATTAATTGAGGAAGTGAAATAAATGAGTTTTGCCGAAAATTTAGCAAACGTTGTTAACCGTTACGACGAAATTTCGTCACTTTTATCGTCGCCTGACATCACGCCGGAAAATTTGGTGAAAATGAACAAAGAATTGGCAGAATTGGGGCCGGTGGTTGAGGCGGTTAACCATTATCGCAAAGCCGAAAAAGAGCTAAACGACTCTAAAGCGATGATGGAAGATGCCGACATGGACAAAGAAATGCGGGAAATGGCGGAAGCAGAATATTATGAATTGAAAGAAAAACTGCCGGAGTTGGAAAAGGAAATTAAAATTCTGCTGCTGCCAAAAGACGAAGAAGACGAAAAAAACGCCATCTTGGAAGTGCGCGCCGGCACCGGCGGTGATGAGGCGGCGCTGTTTGCCGCGGTTTTGTTTGAGATGTATCAGCGGTATGCACAAAAACAGGGCTGGAAATTTGAAGTGTTGGATGCCGACGAAAACGGGCTGGGAGGCTATAAGGAGGCTTCTGCCAAAATTACCGGTAAAGATGTTTTTTCCAAATTGAAGTTTGAGTCGGGGGCTCACCGTGTGCAGCGTGTGCCCGTTACCGAATCGCAGGGACGGGTGCATACTTCGGCGGCGACGGTTGCCGTGTTGCCGGAAATTGAGGAAGTTGATATGTATATCAACCCTGCCGATTTGAAGATTGATGTTTATCGGGCATCGGGCGCCGGCGGACAGCATGTTAACCGAACGGAATCGGCCGTGCGAATCACGCATATGCCGACAGGGATTGTCGTGCAGTGCCAAGATGACCGTTCGCAATTTAAAAACAAAGAAAAAGCAATGAATCACTTGCGTGCCAAGCTCTATGACCAGCAAAAAACGGCCATCAACGCCGAATATTCCGAACGGCGCAAATTGCAAGTGGGCAGCGGTGACCGTTCGGAGCGTATCCGTACCTATAACTATCCGCAGGGACGAGTGACCGATCACCGAATTAATCTGACTTTGTATAAGTTGGATGATATTGTTGCCGGTGATGCGCTGGGTGAGATTGTCGACGCCCTGATGGCTGAAGATCAGGCGCGGCGGTTGAGCGAATTGGAATAGGATTTTACAAAAATGTTACTATTTTTTTAATAAAACAGGCGATATTGTATAAAAACGGAGAAAATAAATGAAGAAGATTGCAGTTGTCGGCGTCAGTGAAAGTATCGGGAGAGAAATTTTGGCCTTTTTGGCAGACGGCGGCTACAAACCGACAGATGTGGCGGCGTTGGAAAACAAAGCACCGCTCGGTACTCAGGTATCTTTCGGTGAAGATGATGACATTGATGTCGGCAGTTTGGAAAATTTTGATTTTGCCGAGGCGGAAATAGCCATTTTTGCCGTTTCTGAGGAAATAACCCGCCGTTATGCCGCCAAAGCAGCCAAAAGTTGCAAAGTGATTGACTGCAGCGGCGCTTTTTTTGCCGATGCGGAAGTGCCGATGGTTGTCGCCGGAGTTAATGATGAGCAAATGACAACCGCCGTCAAAAACATTGTCGGGGTGCCGTCGGCGGCGGTAACGCAGATTTTGCTTCCGTTGAAGGCCGTGGACGAAGCTTGCGCAATTAAAAGACTGGTTGTGTCGACCTATACGTCAACTTCGGTTTACGGAAAAGAGGGAATGGACGAACTGTTTAACCAGACACGCAAAATTTTTATGAACGACAGCTTGGTTGACAGCCAGCAAGTGTTTGGCAAGCAGATTGCGTTTAATGTCATTCCTCAGGTGGAAGAATTTATCGGCGAAGAAACCAAGCTTGAATGGCAGATTAATGCCGAAACCAAAAAGGTTTTGGGGCGCGATGTCAAAGTACACGCCAACTGTGCGTTTATTCCCGCCTTTATCGGCAATGCCGTTTATGTGAATGCCGAATGCGACAAAGAAGTTGATGTTGAAGAAGTGCGTAAATTGATGAAACAAACGGAAGGCGTGATTGTGTTTGATAAAAACGTTAAGGGCGGTTATGTGACCTTAAACGACGTACAAGGAGAAATCGAAGTTTATGTCAGCCGGTTACGTCAAGACGTTTCGGTCGGCAATGGCTTTAGTTTTTGGTCGGCAGCGGATAATTTGCGTTTTGGGGTGGCAGGCAACGCTTATAAAATTATGCAAAATTGGCTTGGTAAAAATTGATCCGGCAACGAATGGGGACGGGAGATGACGAAATGAAAAAAATATGCGGATGGACGAAACTGTTGATGTTGATGCTGCTTTTGATATTCAGCGCACCCGCGGCAGCAGGAACACACAAAAAAGTTGACGCCAAAACTTTCGTTATCGGTTCGCCGGATTCCATCACCGTTGACTTTTCCACACTGACCAAGGAATTAAACAGCGTGGAAGATGTTTTGAAATCGGGCAAGGTGGACGGCGCCACAATCAGCAAATATGTGTCGTTTTTGGGTGATGTGCGTTCCAAATTGCAAGAAAACAAAGCGCGGTTGGACACGGGGTTAAAAAATATCAATCGGCGGATTGATTCTCTTGGCGAAATGCCCAAGGAGGGCGAAGAAGAACTGCCCGTTATTGCCGAAAAAAGAAAAGAATATAATGAGGAAGCCGTTTATCAAAAAGGTAAAATTGCCGAAAACGACTTGCTGATCAACAGAATTGACGAACTGACCGCGCTGATTGTTGTCGTTCGCAATCAGGCTCTGCTCGGCAATCTGTTGATTTATCAGGATCCGATGATTTATCCCAGCAATTTGCTGAAGGCCACGGGGCAATTTTTGGATTTTTGCTTTGACATCATCAAGTCGCCGGTGACATGGTACAGAGCGCTGACCGATGAGCAAAAAGAGGCGGTCGACTCCAATGTGTTTACCGTTTTGTTGGCAATTTGCGCCATGTTGGCGGTCGGCTATATGTTGCGTAGGCTGATTATTCGGCATCTCGGTTATAAACAAAACCTGACGCCGCCGCCTTATTTTACCAAAGTGATGGCTGCTTTTTTTGTGGCTTGCGCCTATGGCATTATCCCCGCCGTATTGCTCGGCAGTTTTTTGGTGTGGATTATTCACACCAAAATTCTGATTGTCGGCTTGTTTGGGCAAGTTCTTTCCAGCGTGCTTTATTACACTCTCTACATCTTTTTGGCAGATACCGTAATCAGGGTGGTTTTTGCCCCTTATAACGGAATGTGGCGTTTGGTTAATATGGATGATACCAAGGCAAGAAAGATTACCTCCGCCTTTTACTTCAGCTTTTTTGTGGTTGGTGTGAGCAATATGCTGCAACATATTGCCAGTGAAGAAAATTATACGGTGGAACTGGTTTATTATTTGTCGTTGATCAACAGTGCGGTCAAGGCCTTTTGCGTGGTGTTGATGGTCAAACGCTTTTTCTGGGAAGAAGACACGGCCGGCGATGCGGTGGAAGATGTGGGTGATGATGAAGATTTTGCCGATGCCAAAACACGCACGGCGTTTCGCGTTATCTTTTTGGCTTCCGTCTTTGCGGTGGCGGTGGTTGGCGCCTCTGCGTTCGGTTATCCGCGGTTGGCAGGTTTTATCATTAATCGTTTTTTGCTCTCGATGCTGGTGATTGGTGCTTTTAATATCGTCCGTCGGTCGGTGTTTGAGTTGCTGAAACGAATTTTGCTGTTTAACTTTTGGGTAAAGACACTGCGCGTCAGACGACAGCTTATTGAAAAACTGGACTTTTGGCTGGGAGTGGTGTTGAACCCGATTTTTGTCGTGCTGACGGTGTTGGCGCTGCTTTCCCTGTGGGGGATGTCGACGGATCTTTTGCTGCAAAGTATGTGGAAACTTTTGTTTGGCTTCAAAGTCGGCGGGGTTGAAATTTCGCTGCTTTCTATTTTGCTGGGTATCGGCGTTTTCTTTGCCTCTCTCAGCCTGATCAAAATCATGCGGCGAAAGTTGTTTGATAATATTTTATCCCATGTGGAAATGGATGACGGTATCCGTCATTCTTTGGCCTCTGGTTTCGGCTTTGTCGGTTTTGTGCTGGCCATGTTTTTGGCCATTGCGGTGATGGGGGGCGATTTAAGTAACGTTGCCTTGGTTGCCGGTGCTCTTTCTGTCGGTATCGGTCTTGGTTTACAAGGCATTGTCAATAATTTTGTTTCAGGTATTATCTTGTTGTTTGAGCGGCCTGTCAAAGTGGGCGACTGGGTTATTATCAACGGCGAAGAAGGACGGATTAAACAGATTAATATTCGTTCGACAGAGATCGAAACATTCAAAAAATCGAGCGTTATTATTCCCAACGCGACACTGCTGTCGACGTCGGTGACCAACCTCACACACAGCAACAACTGGGCGCGACGCGCGGTGACCGTCGGTGTGGCTTATGGTACCGATCCGAAAAAAGTCAGCGATATTTTGCTGGAATGTGCCAAAAGCAATAAGAAAGTGCTCAAAAATCCGGCACCTTATGTTTTGTTTCAGAACTTTGGCGCCAGCAGTCTGGATTTTGAGTTGCGTTGTTATACCAGCGATGTTTGGAGCGGGTGGTCAATACCAAGCGAACTGCGTTACGAAATTGATCGGCGTTTTCGTGAAGAAGGAATTGAAATTCCGTTCAATCAGTTGGTTGTTCACCGTGGCGGCGGAATGAGCGACATTATGCAGGCACCGTTTTGTTGTATGCGTTGTCCGCAACAGTCCGAGAGCGGCGCAACCGCGGCGGAAAAAGCCGAAACAAAGGAAAAGAAAGAAGAAAAAAGCGCTAAGACCGCTTCCGTAAGAAAGGACGCCAAAAATGCGAATTAGCGATTTGAAGGGCAAAAAAATTGCCGTGTGGGGTTTGGGCGTTGAAGGACAACAGGTTGTTCGTTATCTCACAGACCACCGGATTACCGATAAGATTTTGTTGTTTAATGACACCGAGGTTGAAAAACCCGAATGTTGCCGCTCTTATGAACTTGTTTGCGGTCAAGAAATCGGTGTTTCGTTAAACCGAATTGAGGTGATTATTCGTTCGCCGGGGGTGAGCGTTTATCGCGAAGAACTGGCAGAGGCCAAACGGCGCGGCATTGCCGTCACTTCAGTAACCGATCTTTGTTTGAACGAATTTTTGGCAAGAAAGGGCTGTCGGGTTATCGGTGTCAGCGGTTCTAAAGGTAAAAGCACCAGTGTGAGCGTGTTGGCTTATATTTTGGAAAAAACAGGACACAAAACGGCACTTGGCGGCAATATCGGACGCCCGATGATTGAACTGTTGGACGATGAATATGAATTTGTGGTTGAGGAGTTTTCGAGCTATCAGGCCGCGGATCTGACGGCAGCACCGCAGATTGCCATGTTTACCAATTTGTTTTATGTACATACCGACTGGCACCATGGGCATGAAAATTATTGCCGAGATAAAATTCATCTGATTGCCCATCAAAAACCGGGGGACGTTTATTTTGCCAATGGGCGCAATCCGCAGTTGGTTGAATATACGGAGCCATATGCCGAAAACCGCCGTTGGTATAACCAAGACGCTACTTTTCATGCCGAAAACGGCATATTGTACAAAGGGGCGGAAAAACTGGTTGATATCAGAGAATTGAAATTGAGCGGCAACCACAATATGGACAATTTGGCAGGTGTGTTTTCGGTGCTCGATTATTTGGGGATTGACATGAAACGCGCGGTTGACCTTTTGAAAAATTTTGAGCCGCTGCCGCATCGTTTGCAAAAGGTGGCAGAGAAAGAAAATGTTGTTTTTATTAATGACAGCATTTCTACCGCGCCGGAAGCCGCCATCGGGGCGATAGACAGCTTTTTCGGCAATTTGGTTCTGATTTCCGGCGGGCAGGACAACCAGCAAGATTATCATGCTTATGCCGAGGCGGTCAACAGAAACGATCGGGTAAAAATGGTGATTACTTTGTATCAAACAGGTCCTAAAATTGCCGAAATATTGAGACAGACGGTTAAGCGTTGCGATTATGAAACGGTTGAGGCGGAAACATTGGAAGCCGCTACGCAGCTGGCTTTTGACAAGTTAAAAAGTCTTTCCGGCGGCATTGTTTTGTTCTCTCCGACCAGCCCCAGTTTTGGATTTTATAAAAACTTTGTCGAACGAGGGAATCATTTTATAAAAATTGTGCAGTCATTGTAAAAATAAGACTTGTATTTAATGAAATATTATTATAGTTTACCTCCTGACGCCAACTTAGCTCAGCTGGTAGAGCAACGCATTCGTAATGCGTGGGTCGAGTGTTCGAGTCACTTAGTTGGCACCAGTTTCT
>JAHHRI010000042.1 GCA_020025875.1 Alphaproteobacteria bacterium
TTACTTATTTAAAAAATATTTAGCAATATTAAGAAAAAAATATGCTTTTATATTGAAAAAACAGATAAAATTTATTTTGAACGGTGTATTTAAAACGGTAGAGAAATCCGCCTTTGCACCTCCTCGGACAAACGTGTCATATCCTTTTGTCTGCCGAACGACAATAGGCACTGACCAAACATTTTTCACATTCCGGTTTTTGAGCTTTGCAGACATAGCGTCCGAACAAAACCAACCAATGGTTGGCATACATTAAATATTTTTCCGGCAGCTGTTTGAGCATATCTTTTTCCACCGCTGCCACCGTTTTTCCCTGACTGAAATCGAGGCGATGCGCAATTCTGAAAACGTGCGTATCCACTGCCATTGTCGGTTTATGAAACCACACATTGCGTAAAACATTGGCTGTTTTGTGACCGACGCCGGGCAGACTTTCCAGCTTTTTCTGATCTTCGGGAACCTCGCAATCATAATCCCGAACAAGAATTTCGCTCATAGCAATCACATTTTTTGCTTTATTGTTATAAAGCCCGATGGTTTTGATATATTTCTTCAGTTCTTCCACGCCGAGCGCCGCCATTTTGAGCGGGGTATCCGCCACCTTAAACAATTCTTTTGTTGCCTTGTTAACCCCTTTATCGGTACTTTGGGCAGACAACATAATGGCTACCAACAAGGTAAATGCGTTAGAATATTCCAACTCGCTCTTAGGAGCCGGATCATTGGCTGAAAAAATATCGAATATTTCCAAAATTTCTTTTTGTTCTCTCATGCTTTGACACCTCCTGCGCCGGCAGCTTTCGGCGCCGTTTCGTCAAGCGGCCATCGCGGTCTGGGTTTGAAATCCAAATTGTCGCTCAGCCCTTTAAGAAAACGCTCCATTCCCGCCCAAGCAATCATGGCACCGTTATCGGTACACCAGCGAAGCGGGGGAGCGGCAAAAACCAACCCTTTTTCGGCCGCAAGCTTTTCTAACTGCCGGCGCAAATAACCATTGGCCGCCACTCCTCCGGCAACCACCAAATGTTTTCCCGTCGGATATTTTTGCTTAAAAATATCGGTTGCCCGATCCAATTTTTCGGTTAGGCACTCGGCTGCCGTTTTTTGAAAACAGGCACAAATGTCAGCAGTGTCTGTCTTTGACAGAATCACATGTTCGATATTGCCTTTTTCATCATAAGATTCGATAATTTTGCGCACCGCCGTTTTTAATCCGGAAAAAGAAAGGTTACAATCGTTTGAGTTTCTTAAAGGGTGAGGCAGCACAAAACGGTTTTCGTTGCCTATTTCCGCCATTTTTTCAATCATCGGACCGCCCGGATAACCCAATCCGAGCATTTTTGCCACTTTATCGAAAGCCTCGCCGGCGGCATCGTCAATAGTGGTTCCCAAACGTTGGTAGTCGCCCACCCCCTTCACCGCCAAAATCTGGCAATGTCCGCCGGAAACCAACAACAGCAGATAGGGATATTCGACATTGTTTGTCAATCTGGAAACAAGTGCGTGTCCTTCCAAGTGATTAACAGCAATAAAAGGTTTGTTGAGAGCAAAAGCCAGAGCTTTGGCGGCCATTACCCCAACAACCACACCGCCGATCAGCCCCGGTCCAGAAGTGGCGGCCACGGCATCAATTTCTTCCGGTCCGATACCTGCTTTATGAAAAGTGTGTTCAATAACCCCGTCTATATGGTCAAGATGCGAACGGGCGGCAATTTCCGGTACCACACCGCCGTAAATTTTGTGTTCATCTTGCGAAAGCACCGTTTCGGCAAGAATCTCTCTTTTTTCGTTTACCAATGCTGCTGCCGTTTCATCGCAGCTGCTTTCTATTCCCAAAACAATCATTATTTTATCTTTGACAAATTTTTAACCTTTGACCGCTACTATATATCAAAGAAGTGAATATTACAAAGGAAAAACAAGCAATGGAAAAAGATAAATCTGCCAATGCGGACAAAAGTGAACCGGTTTTACCAACCCGATCAACAACCGACACCTCGGTAAAGAAGATCCGCTTCGTTGGCGTCTTACGCTTCGTCGCCGCCGTTTTGCTCATCCTGATGGCATCGACGGCCGCCTTGTTTTATTATCAAACATTTATGACGGAAAGCATCGGCGTCAATACTCAAAAAATCAACGACGACAAGCAACAAATCCGCCACCCTGTCATCCCCGAGGTGAGAGAAACGAAAATTCAAACACCTCCGACACCGGTTGCCCAACAACCGCAAGAAAAAATAACCGAAATAAAATATATCATTCCCGAAAGTATTACCAACTCGATCAACGGCTTGCATGACAAAGTCGGCAAAATGGAAACGCTGGCTGACCAATATATGAATATCAAAGCCGATTCTTCGGCTGTTATCAGTCTTGGCGAAAGGCTCGACAAGCTGGAAAAACGAACCGAAAAACTGGCAAAAATATCCAACAGCGGCGCCCTCATACTCACCGCCGCACTCATGATTCGCGAAAATGCCGCCGCCGGACAATCGGTGCGCTTTGAAGCAGAAATGTTAAAACAGTTGGCAGCCGACCAAACAGATCTTGAAACCGCCGTCAACTATATTTACAACAATTCTTCACGTCAATATCCTGCAAACAAAAGCCTAAACAAAAGTTTTAACCGCATCAGTCGGCGTATGATTTACGACCTCAAACATCAAGGGAACTGGAAAGATCGCTTACTGCGCAAAATAAGCGAATATATCCATATTTCCACTCCGCAGTCCGACAGTCGCGAAAATATGGAAATAAAAACATTGGAAGAAATGAGAGATTATGTAGACGAAGGGCAATTTGCCCTTGCGGTTGAACTTCTTTCTCGTCCGGAAAACAAACCCCTGCTTACCGATGAGGCGCTCAACCAATGGTTTTTGATAACCGATTCCAAACTGAAATTTAACCGCTTTCTGTCAGAAATTTGCGCATATTCGCTGTCTTTGATGAAAACCGAGGAATTGAAAGATGTTGCCCTCCCTTAAACAAATTGCCGACTTATGGCAACGGGAATATGAAAATGCACCGGCAACATTGGCCCAGATGAACCAAATCGACACGCTGGTTACGGCGTTTAACGTCAATGTCGATTCTGTTGTCAAAATCAGCGGTTTGCAGCTACAACAATACATAGAGCGTTTCGGGCTCACGGCAGACGAACTGAAAAACGACACCAACCACGGCATCTTTAGCCCGAAGGATATTTTTCGCGGTATATTCCGCTGTTTTAGCTTAGGCATTGCCGAGGAGTGGATTGCCGAAGATAAAGCAGTCTACAGCTGGATGAAAAAAGAGTTCGGCACCAAAAATCTGCAAATGGGCGCGCAGGCGGGAATTATTGCCAACACCATGTCTTTGACCGGTATTAACCGAATTATCACCCATGTCGGCGCTTTGGGTAAACTGCAATCGCAGCAGTTTTTCAAACGCCAACGTTTGCTTTCTTTTGACCAAAACGGTGAACTCAAACCGGCTTACACCATTACCCGCGAAAACGAAGAAACTTCCATACACTGGATTATCGAATTTGATCGCGGTGATTGTCTGAAATTGGCAGATCAAACTTTTATCTGCCCCAAATCAAACCGTTTTATCGCCACATACGATCCGGTGCTGTTTAATCTGCAGATTGATCCGCATTTTGTCGACTATACTTGCCGGCACAAAGCCGACTATATCATTCTTTCCGGCTATCAGGCTTTGAGCGAACATAACAACGGTGTCGAATTGCTCAAAAAAACAATTCCGATTATCCAAAAATGGCAACCGCAACCGCTGATACATTTGGAAATAGCCTCCACTCAGGATACCGCCGTCCGAGAAGCAATCATTCGTCAGATTATGCCGATTGTCGATTCTGTCGGGTTTAACGAAAGAGAAGCGCTCGACTTATTAGATACTATCGGTTGCTCGGACATTGCCGACAAGATTCGCCTCAATCAACAACCGGCAGATATGCTGGAAGCACTTATGGCAATCAAACAAAAAACCGGTTGTCCGCGCATACAGCTGCATATGTTTGGGCTGTATGTCACAATACAAAACTCCGATTTTGTCCTAACCCCTAAAGCCAACCAAAGAGGCATGGTGCTGGCAGCTGTTGCGGCGGCCTCCAAAGCAACGCTCGGAAAACTGACGGATTATAAAGATTTTACCGCTGCCATCGGCTTGTCTGTCAGCGGCTGCGGCATAAACGGTTTAAAAGAACTGGCGCGCACACTCGGCGACTCCGAATTTGTCAACCGTGGCATTGGCCAATACCGCGGATTTGACATCATTGCGGTTCCGACCATTATTGTTGACCGCCCGAAAACACTTGTCGGTATGGGTGATACCATTTCTGCTTTTTCGCTGCTTGGCGCACGCTGATTTGATCACATTTGTTTTTTATCGTCTGTTGACGGTTCGCTCAACCACAGGGCGTTTTTTAACTTATGCTCTAAGAAATCCAAATGCTCCGCTTCTTCTTCCGGCGTCGGCGGAAAAACTCTAAGCGGTCTTAACTTGCGCTCGGCTGCAAAAAACGTGCCGTTGCCGGTCTGCTGATTATTATCGCTTTCCTGCTTGGGCAACATACTCGGCTCGGCACCTCCCAACAGTTCCAAATAAACATCGGCAAGCAATTCGGCATCAAGCAAGGCGCCGTGTTTTGTGCGGTGGCTGTTGTCGATATTAAATCTTTTACACAATGCGTCGAGGTTGTTTTTTGCGCCGGGGAATTTCTTGCGCGCCATTTCCAGCGTATCGATCACCCGATCCCACTCATATTCCGCACGTCCGAGTTTTTTCAGTTCAAAATTAATGAACTTAATATCAAACGATGCATTATGCGCCACCAAAATGCCGTCATCACCGACAAATTCAATAAATGACGCCGCCACTTCGGCAAACACGGGATAATCTTTTAAAAATTCTTCCGTCAGCCCGTGTACGGCAACCACTTCTTCGGGAACCCCTCGTTCCGGATTGATATATTGGTGATAGCTGCGTCCGCTCGGGATATGATTAATCAATTCAACAGCGCCGATTTCAACCAACCGATCACCGTTTTCGGGAGACAGTCCGGTTGTTTCCGTATCAAACACGATTTCACGCAAACCTGTGTTCATCTCAATCTTTCTCCAGTTCGTTTAACAAGGCAACCACTTCCAGTTTTAACAAATTGATCGGCTTGTCGGTGTCAATAACCACATCTGCCATTTGCTTTTTCTTTTCGTTACTCATCTGCACATTATTAATCTTGTCAAAATCTTCGCCGTTGACGCGGTCGCGTTCCATCACCCGTTGTTTTTGAATATTGTAGTCAACATCAGCCACAATCACCCGATCGCAGTAGGTTTCCCAGCCCATTTCAAAAAGCAATGCCACATCGAGAAAAAACAAACCATTATATCGGCTGTTGCGGCAAATGACAGATTTCAAATAACGACGCAAAAAAGGATGAGTCATATCTTCAAGCGTTTTTAATCGGGCATTGTCGTTAAATACGATGTTTCGCAGCTTGCGCTTATTGACCGTATGGTTTTCAACCGTTTCGGGAAACACTTCGCGAATGCGGTTAATGAACTCTTTGTTAAAATATAAACGTCTAACCCAAGCGTCTACATCAAAAACCGTGTAACCTTCTTTTCTTATGATGCGGGCGATCGTGGTTTTGCCGCAACCGATAGAACCGGTAATTGCAATCAGTCTCATTTCTTCTAAAACCTGAATTTATTAACAACCCCTGTGCATAAACGGGATTTATGCCATATTTATACTAATTAATCCCGATAATTCAAATTTAATAAAGCAAGATACTAACAGGTAGATAACTTTTATCAACCGATGTTAAAATTTTGGATAAGCATATTTATTAACAAATCGTAAATTTTTTTGTTTACAAAGCTGACTCGTGGCAAAAACACAAAGAAACGATATCTTAAAATTTAGTTAACAAATTTATTAACAAAAGATTAAAAACAGGATAAATCTGTGAATAAAATTTAATCCACGATTTGCCCAAGGATATACAACCTACAAAAACCTTTTTAAAAATAATATGATTGGGCAAAGCAAGTGTTGAAAACTTTCCCGTTAACAAATATTTGACAAGCATCACTTTATGATTTATAAACAAAATCGTCATATAGACTGTTTCCATACAGCATTTCTACACAATAAGACAATTTAAATTCCAACCATATCACGGACATTTCATGCATTTAAACGATTTAAAACAAAAATCCCCAAAGGATTTATTAACCGAGGCGGAAGCTCTCGGTATAGAAGACGCTTCCTCCATGCGCAAACAGGATCTTATGTTTGCCATCTTAAAAAAAGTTGCCTCCGATGACAATATCATATACGGCGAAGGTACCATCGAAGTCTTGCAAGACGGTTTCGGCTTTTTGCGATCGGCTCAATCGAACTATTTGGCAGGTCCCGACGACATTTATGTTTCTCCGGCACAGGTTAAAAAATTTGGATTGCGCACGGGCGATACCATCGAAGGAGAAATTCGCGCACCAAAAGATAACGAACGATATTTTGCCCTAACCAAAATTAACCGTATTAATTTTGACGATCCCGAAAAGTCAAAACTAAGAATCAACTTCGATAACCTAACCCCGCTTTATCCGACTCATAAGCTCGACTTTGACGTTATATGCGGCGATAAAGATTATACCACTCGCATTATAGATTTGGTCGCTCCACAAGGTAAAGGGCAGCGCGGGCTGATTGTCGCTCCGCCGCGCACCGGTAAAACGGTGATGCTGCAAAACATTGCGCACGCCATCTCAACCAACCATCCGGAAGTTTATTTGATGGTGTTGCTGATTGATGAACGTCCGGAAGAAGTTACCGATATGACACGTTCCGTAAAAGGAGAAGTGATTTCCTCCACGTTTGACGAACCGGCCACGCGTCATGTACAGGTTGCCGAAATGGTCATTGAAAAAGCCAAACGCTTGGTTGAAAACAAAAAAGACGTGGTTATTCTGCTCGATTCCATCACTCGCCTTGGACGTGCTTACAACACGGTTGTTCCGTCTTCGGGCAAAGTGTTGACCGGCGGTGTCGATGCCAACGCTCTCCAGCGCCCGAAAAGGATTCTCGGTGCCGCCCGCAATGTGGAAGAAGGCGGATCGCTGACAATTATTGCCACGGCACTGATCGATACGGGCTCGCGCATGGACGAAGTTATTTTTGAAGAGTTTAAAGGAACCGGCAATTCGGAAATTATCCTTGATCGTAAGCTAACCGACAAACGCCTGTTTCCGACCATTGACATCACCCGTTCCGGTACCCGTAAGGAAGAGTTGTTGGTTGATAAGAACATCTTGACAAAAATGTGGGTATTGCGCCGTGTGCTGATGCAAATGGGAATGACGGACGGTATGGAGTTTCTGCTCGACAAGCTCAAACAGAGCAAAGATAATCAGGATTTCTTCAGCAATATGAATTCTTAAAAAAATACCAAAAACCCCGATAGTTATTCGGGGTTTTTTTGGATGTTTTCCGAAAGCTGCAGGTTGACGGTGTATAAGACACAACCTTAAGCCATATTGGCCATAAAATTATCCGCGATTTTATTGACAAAAATTTACAAAAGTTTATAATCAACACAAATTGAATTTTATTGTCTATTATTAACCTTAAATCTTTAGAGAGATGAAAAACATTTTGATTTTGTGTGCGGTAATGTCCTGTATGGCTGTTGCTTGCGGATCGGAAGAAACAAAGCAGACGGTTGACTACGAAGATGCGGCAGAGGTGCTTTATGTTTTGCAAAATGAAGTGAATCGGCTTTCTTTGGCAGATACTAACCGGACGAGTTATCTGGTTTATGCCGACGCCGATCATCAAACCCGCATTGACTATGCCGCCGAAGATAATCCGGAGGCGGTTGTTTATTCTCATGTATTCTACAAACACAAATGGCATTTTGCGCTTGCGCTGGCAGACGGTATGCCTTCGGTGATTTTTCTGTCGTTGACGGACTATCGTTTTTACAACAGACAGTCTGAGTATGTTCTTCGCGTTTTGCGAGAATTAAACAACGGTTTCCGCTGCTTGAAAGAAAACGGTGAGGATAAGGCTTTTTATTCCGATTACATTGCTTTTTCTCTGGAAAAAGCCGGTAAAGGTATGCGTCTTGATATAAAACGCTACGCACCGGAAGGAAGGGAAATTGCGGGAGCATTTACGGAAGAAAAACAATTACGGCGCAAATTGGCTGCTTGCGAAAAAGAAATCTCCGTTCTGCAAGATTCTGTCGCTTTTTATGAACGGCAGGCAACAGAACAAAGAACTTTCCTCCGCAATGCCGAACTTTGTGCCGAGTATCGAAAAAGACGGCGAGAATATAACCGGTATCGCAAAATGGTTTTCAGTATTTATGATCAGCGCCCGTACGATAAAATTAAACAAATAGTCGAAAGTCATCCGCAGATTGTTGCCGATGAGGCGCTTTATACGTCAAAAAACCTGCAAGAGGCCAAAGTTAAAGCCGAATGCGCCGAAAAATGCGCCGATGCTTGGATTGACCGGCTTACCAAAACAAAGGACGTTGCCGATAGTATGAGGCTGCTTATTTTACGGTTGTGCGAATAAGTTAGAAAAAATCGAAATGAAAAAAATCCTCCTTGTCAGGGAGGATTTTTTTATGGGGAAATGCTCGTTCTTTAAAAGGATGTACACTCGTTGAAAATGTGCCTTGTTTCCGTCATTATGATGGCGGTCAACTTACGCTTAAGACAGAGAGAAAAAAGCTTACTGTTATCATTTTTCAAATATGAAATTTTCAATTTCATTCATGCTGCGAAAAATATGTTTAACACCCAACGCCTTCACTTGTTCCAAATATTGAGCACTTTGATTCATTTCAAAACCGAGAAAGGCGACAACCGTCATTTCGGCTTTCAATCCGGCGGTCATGCCGGCTAACGAATCTTCTACGACAATACAGTCTTTTGCTTCAAAACCCATGCGTTTGGCAGCCAAGAGAAACAAATCGGGTTCGGGTTTTCCGTGTTCAACCATATCGGCGGTAAATATCTTATCTTCGCTAAAATAGCTGCCGATGCCCACGGCTTTTATTTTGGCGGTTGTTTTATCTTTGATGCCGCCGGTGGCAATACATTGCGTAAAGTGGGTATTTTGGAATATTTTTTCGATTCCTTCGGTTGGTTCAATGTCGTGTTTAAGCAGCTCATAATCTCTGTCCATAGCTTCTTGCCAAAAAGATTCGTCGGTTACAATGTTTAGTCGGTCGAGTTCTTCTTTTTTGGTTTTATCGCTTCTGCCGCCGAGGAAGCGGTTGGCGGTGGAAAAATCCCAGTTGAGACCAAATTTTTCATTCAGTAATTGACGGCGGTTTTCCACCCAGAGTTTTTCGGTATCGGCGATAACGCCGTCAAAATCCCATATGATCAGTTTTTTGCTCATGGTTAACATCTCCTTTAAAAAAATGAGCCCGTAGGAAAGCCGCAGAGAGCTTTTTCTGATACATTATGATACAAATATTAAGATTAAATAAAAAAGCTCTGACAAGGCTTAAAAAAGCCCTTTTTTAAAACTTGCAAGATCATTTGTTTACCGCTATACCATCATATTAAAAGAGCAAAGGAATTCTTATGACCGATAACACCATTTATGCCCTGTCGACCGCCGCCGGAAAATCAGGCGTTGCCGTTTTTCGCATTTCCGGTTCAAAGGCACTGACCGCCATTTGCCGTTTGACCCCGCTCAAAGCCGAAGGTATTGTTTCGCGCCACGCCTATTTTACATCTTTGCACGATCTCAAAGGAGAGGTGCTTGACCATGTGTTGGTGCTTTATTTCAAGGCGCCATATTCTTTTACGGGGGAAGATACGGTAGAAATCCACTCTCACGGTTCTCGCGCGGTGATTGCCGCGGTGCTCGAAAACCTCGGCCAGCTGGAAAATTTTCGCTTGGCAGATCCCGGCGAATTTTCCAAACGTGCTTTTTATAACGGAAAAATGGATCTGACGGAAGCCGAAGGTCTGGCAGATTTGATTGATGCGGAAACATACGAACAACAAAAATATGCTTTAAGACAAATGGAAGGGGGATTGAAAAATCTTTATGACGGTTGGCGGGAAAAATTGGTGGAAATTCTTGCCCATCTTGAAGCATATATTGATTTTCCCGACGAAGAGCTGCCAGACGATCTGGTTACGGCGCTTGAGAACACTGTATTTAAAGTGAATGGCGAAATTGCCGAACATCTCGGACAAAGCAATGCGGGGGAGCGTTTGCGCGAGGGGTTTCGGGTGGTGATTGTCGGCGAGCCCAATGCGGGTAAATCCAGTTTGCTCAACGCGCTTGCCCGCCGCGAAGCGGTTATTGTGTCTGATATTGCCGGTACGACGCGTGATGCCGTTGATATTTATATGGACATCAACGGCTATCCGGTTATCTTTACCGATACGGCAGGTTTGCGTGAAACCAACGAGCAGATAGAAAAAAAAGGTATTGAAATAGCTTATGACAAAGCCTCTTCCGCCGATCTGATTATTGCTTTGACCGATGGGCGAAAAGTTGACTTTTCACCTTTTGAAAAACTGGAAATAGATTGTAAACACAAGATAATTTATGTTGTCAATAAGGCTGACACATTGACGGAAAAACAGCGTTCTCAACTCTCTGATTCGGGATATGCGGTTATTTCTGCCAAATACCAATCCGGTTTGGAGGGGGTGTTGTCTCAAATCAGCGGGCAAATTGCCGAAACGTTCACCGCCTCCTCCGGCCTCTTGATTACCCGCCGCCGTTACCGTGAAGTTTTGAACAGTGTATTTAAAAGTTTGGCGTGCTTTAATTTGACCAAGCCCATCGAATTGGCGGCAGAGGACATCAGGCTAGCCGCCCGCGAAATAGGCAAAATAACCGGTCGCATAGAAGTTGACGAGATTTTAGATAAGATTTTCGGCAGCTTCTGCATCGGCAAATAGAAGCCGTTTTCAGATTTTGTATATGTAAATATTGTTAAATATGTAAAAGTTTCTGAGTTTGATTATTTCAATCGCCTGTTTGTCGGGAATTGAAAAGCTGTTGGAATAAATAAGCGTTCCCGATCGGCAATCTTCTTTAAGCTTTCCGCCAAAGCGTGTCATAATCGGTTCCCTCAGAAAGCAGGCAAT
>JAHHRI010000043.1 GCA_020025875.1 Alphaproteobacteria bacterium
ATGAAAAAGGCAACCGTCTGGTACACTATCGGGCTTTGACGGAAGCGGAAAAGGCGTTACTCCCCGAAGCCGAGCAGACCTATGCGGTGGGTGAGGAAATTCCGGTAACAGGTGCAACAAAAGGGATTTTGGCAAGCAATGTCGTGGTAGCAAAAGGGATTTGCACCCCTCAAGCAAAAAAAATCTGCACAAAGGCAGAATGTATATCATGCTCATACTATCAGATTCCGGGTGATAACCCCAATTACCCTGGATATGACCCCAATTACCCTGGATATGACCCCAATTACCCTGGGTATAACCCTAATTACCCTGGATATGACCCCAATTACCCTGGGTATAACCCTAATTACCCTGGATATGACCCCAATTACCCTTACAATCCCGGTCATCCATATAATCCTTATCTGATGTGCCAAAAAGAAAGCACGTATGACCCCTTAGATCATATGCCTGAGAAAGATTGTAATGAAATTGATACGAGTCTTTATACGTCACATGATTATAAGCATGGTTATGGTGATAACACGGACTTAAGTGTTCGTCCTTGGTGTACCGAATGGAAATATCACTACGGATTTTCGTTGACCGGTGATGAGAGTGGTTTGGGGTGTACAAGTGCTCATGATATGTATTCCGGAGCTTATTTCGGAAATATGACAACATCTCCGGACTTTGAGATGGTCGCGGCGGCATGTGGAAGCAAGGATCCGGAAAAAACGGTTGTGCCGGTTCTCACCTATCCCAATGCATCTCTGCCGACCAATCCCATCAGCAGCCATATTAACAAGCATATGGGAGACAATATCCAATGGGGTGGCAACCACTTTTATGGTGTGGAACTGCACTTTGCCAACAATACACAGGTTTTAAATCATATATACCTGCACAATTCCAATCTAAGCAGTGCCGCCAATAAAAAAGTGACATTTGAAAACGATATTCGGTTGTATACAGAGCTTAATCAGCCCAATTCTTTTGATCCGATCGTTAAGTTGTCTAATGCTCTTTTCAAAAAATATTTTTCATCGAATGGATATAGTTTTGATGCCGGGACGCTGGAGTTTCAAGTAGATAACGAACAGAAGAATAGTACGGCTGCGGATATTAAACTCAATGCCGGTCAGGAGTTTAGAGCCAATGACATTTACCTATATCCTAAACGTGATCAACGCTATGCAAGTTTCAATTCAACAATCTACTTTAGCGGTCCGTCCGCGGGCAATAAGGCAGATGTTTATACAAATTTGCACCTCGGACATGATAAGAATTATAACCACAGATGTCACAAGATGAATGTTCTGCTTTCGGGTAGATTGGTTTGGAATCTATATGACAATCGTCACAATAGATCACGATCTATATCTTTTACTCCGGGGAGTGAGATAAATGCAACAGATTTTAAGGCAGGAAATGGCGCATCTATTAACATAAATAATAAGACCTTCCATAAATGGTGCAAAATGTGGAATAGCTATAAGTATATAAATAATGACCATGAGGGTTGGCATTGTACACATCAAGAGAAATGGAATAATAACTATTCTATTATGTGCTCTATAGATTCAACAGGAGCCTTAAGAACGATAAATCAAAGTACATATAAGGAGAATATTGAAATACGTGCAACCACATCCTGTGGAGTATGGGGATGTGACTGTCCTGAGATGTATCTAAAGGTAGAAAAAGAATGTCTATTTGAAGCACCAGGAACGTCACTAAGATATACTCCTCTATCTTGTGGAGATCAATAAGTCTTTAATCCCCGCCCGTTATCCGAATATGATCGGGTGATAGATATCCCCTTTAAGGGCGGGGCCCTCTATGTGGGGCGGGGAGGAAAGCTAAATGATAAAAGCTTTTCTCCCCGCGGATCCCCAAGCTGTTATAAAAATGTCTGCCGGACGCAAAACGGCAAAGTTTACAACAAATTATTGTCTATAACTATTGAACTTTTTATTATTATCTGAGAGAACCGAACATCACCGTCAAGATCGGCTCATCGGCTCAAAAAGTGCCGTTTTCATTTCATAAAAAAACAGTTCAAAGCAGAAAGACAATCTTATCAAGACAATCAACAGTTTGTTTAACTCTTAAAACCTTTTTTTATATGGAAACAAGAAATTTATGGTTTGTAACGGCAGCTGCTGCCGTTTTAACCGCAACGACAATGCTCACTTCCTGCAACAAGGACAACCTAGAACCTACTTTGCCGGAAGTGATCGAAAGTGAAGTGTACCAAGGCCAAACCGGAGAGGTGACGGCCGAAGTCGGAACAGAAGGCACACAGCTGAGCTACGAGAGTTGGATTATGGTTCGCGGGACAACCCGCTCTACCTTTGACAACAAAGTCTCGGTTACTCTCAACAATCGGCTGGAAAATGTAACCGAAGTTCTTACCGTGACAGGGTGGAATATGGGTGAACAGGAAATTTCTATCGAAAAGAAAGGCTTTACCGATAAAAAAGAGGGATTCGTCAGCATAACCGACTCAACCTTGTTGTATGAGGTTAAGTTTCGCGAATTTTCTTTTTTCTATCAGTTGCACTATCAAGTTCCTGTTTATGACGATGGCGTAACTCGTCAGGTGATGCCGCATTATAGTTACAAAAACATCAGGAATAACAGCAGCCATTTTGAAGAGCTGGATTCCTATGTTGACGGCAATGTGGCATATGCGCGACGTATCTATCATCACTCGATTCTGGTAGATTTTGGCGACAAAACCTACGAAGTGAAAGCGGAAGTGACACTAAGGCGCGAGCTTGGCCCTGCCAGCGAGCCTTATATTGTCAAGAGCAAAATTTTGCAAAAATTTGCCGATCGTGCAAAATTCGAAAATGGAGATTATGGATTTTGGGCAAGCTTTATGGTGTCGCAAAAAATGTCTACGGGTGAAAGCTTTACAGATTCACACACAGCCTTTTTTCCGGCAAAAGTTATGCTACGTTCAAATTCTCCGGCAACGTTCCACGGTCAGCCTTCCGACTTGAATCTGCAGAGTGCGGAATTTATTTCTGCCGGTTCCTACAGCTATTATGACGTCAAAAAATATCTCAAAGCTATTCATTGTCAGACAAACTACATGATCTACTTTAGTGGCTTTGATATATCTATGGAAATTGATTACTACACAAGCGTGTTTGACAATGGTGTTATCTACGACGAATTACCGTTTTTTGATCCGAAGGACATCAAAGTTCGCCTAAAGGATGCCAAATGGGATTTTATCGAAACCAGTAACAACATCGATTATTACAATTTAGTGATAACGCTTGAAGTAACCATGGGCATACTTAGTGTTGACGAGAAAGTCGATCAAGGCGTTTCTTTTAAAAAGTAGCGCCAACGGCCGATTGATTTAAAAAACTGCTGTTTCCCTTATAAGGAAACAGCAGTTTTTTGTTGGGCTTTTTTGCCTTGGGCGGCAAAATGACGGTTCAGCCAGTCGAGCATAACTTGGTGATGGATGTCGTTAAAAAACAAGCGGTTATGATCAACCCCGTCTAGCAAACGAAACTCTTTGTCGGCTGCCGGTGACAATTCAAAAAGTTGTTGCCCGTGATAGGGCAAAATCAGCTTATCTGCACGCCCATGAACAACCAGCAGTGGCCCCTGATATTTGGCAACAAAATGGTTGGATGGCAAACGATTTTTCAGCACCAGCCTTGCCCAAGGAACAGGTTTGTCGCCAACCACACGTTCAAGAGAATAAAACGGCGCAGCCAAAATCAAAGCATCGGCCGAACACATGGTTGCCGCTGCCGAAGCCGGCGCCGTTCCCATCGAATAGCCAAAAACAACAATCTTGTCGTGGCGGAGTTTGTTTTTGAGATGTTGACAAGCAAGAACGGCATCGGCATACATTGTTTCTTCCGAAAGTTTACCACCGCTTGAGGCAAACCCGCGATACTCTGGCATAAACAGCGAATATCCCGCCTTGATATACGCCTTCAAATGCGGCGCAAAGGTTGCCAGCTGACCGGCATTGCCGTGAAAAAACAAAATGACCGGCTTATCGGCATCTCCTTGGGCATACCAAGACATAATCATATGCCCGTCGGCAGTTACCAACGGCTGTTCTGCAAACTCCGACATACCGACTTCGCTCGGTGCGGCATAAAACTTGTCCGGATAAAATATCAAATTATCCTGCACCGCATAAAGACAAGCCAGATAAACAACAACCGACATTGCCGCCATGGCAATCCATCGCCATATTTTTTTCAACATTTTTAACCTCCGCCAGAAAAAACTTGACTTCCCCCCTACCTAATGGCGTAAATTATAAACCATAATTAATTTCGGATAAGTTAAAATGACTGACAAAAAACTATACCTGACTCGCCCCCAGCTCATCGCCGAACTGGATCGCTGCTTGGGTTGTAAGAATAAACCATGTATGAAGGCCTGCCCCGTCAACTGCAACCCGCAGGAGTTTATCGCCAAGGCCAAGGCAAACGATTTTATCGGTGCTACCGAAACCATTGCGCGCGACAACCCGATGGGACAAACCTGCGGGCTGATCTGCCCCGACAAATTCTGTATGCAGGCTTGCACCCGTGCCCATCTGGATTTTCCAATCAACATTCCACGGGTTCAGGCAACCCTTTTGGAAAAATACCGCACCAAAGAAACGGCTGTTCACCCCAAGCCGCAAGCCAACGGTAAAAAAATTGCCGTCATCGGCGCCGGTCCGGCAGGCATTGCCGCCACGGCGGAACTTTCGCGGCGGGGTTACCGCATTACCTTGTTTGAGGGATTCGAAAAAATTGGCGGTGCGCTCAATCTCATTCCCGAAAACCGGCTGCCCTCCGAAGTCATTGCCAAAGACTGGAGTTTTATTGACGATCCCAATATGATCGAACTGCGCCTGAACTCTCCCGTTGACAATCCCGCCACCCTTCTTAAACAAGGCTTTGACGGCGTAATTGTTGCCACCGGCGAACCGGAAGGCATTGATCTCGGCATTGAAGGAGAAGATCTCGCCGTTTCGTACCTCGACTATCTTCGCCACCCCGAACAATATGCGGTTGACGGTAACATTGCCGTTATCGGCGGCGGAGCCGTCGCCGTCGACTGCGCCTTAACCGCCGGCAATCTCGGCGCGGAAAATGTCGAAATGTTTGTCCGTCGACGTGTTTCCGACATGAGAATCACCAACGAAGAACGCAAATCGCTGCTTGATGCCGGTGTCGATCTGACAACCATGAGCAGAGTCAAAAAAATCGGCACGGACGGAAAGCGGCTCACCTTATACACCGCTAAAAACCGTTTGAACCACGGCAAACCGGAAGAAATACCCGACACCACCATTGCCCGCTCCGGTTTTTCTTTGGTGATCAAAGCAATCGGCAGCACCGCACGCCGTCACCCCGACTCAGACTTCATCGTCTATGCCGGCGACTGCAAAAACGGCAGCTCTACCATTGTCGAAGCCCTCGCCTCCGGAAAAACGGCAGCTTGCAACATGAATGAAAAACTGCTTCCCTAAAACAGCAAAGGATTTCTTGTCAATGGCATACGAAAAAACGCACAACATTTTTGACCTTGCTATCCGTATGCAATCAAGCGCCGAAGGAATCTCTATCGCCGAGATTATGCAACAATTCAATGTCTCTCGCCGCACCGCGGAAAGAATGCGCAACTTTATCCGCGAGAGATTCCCTCAGCTGACCGAAACCATCGGTGAACATAGCGTCAAACACTGGCACCTGCCGTATGGTGCACTAAAAAACTATATCAGTTTTTCGGCAGAAGAAGTATCTACCTTGCAAAATGCGCTGCGGTTTTTAAAACATATGCAGCTTAGTGAACAATCGCGCATTTTAGCCTGCCTTTTAAGCAAGCTCAAAGCCATGATGAAACCGGAAGTGTGCTGCCGGATAGAAACCGACCTTGAAATTATGCAGGCTTCCGAGGGATACCTGTTCCGTCCGGTACAAAAAGTAGAAATCAATCCCCACCATCTGGCACGACTGAGACACGCCGTCGCCGCTTGCCACAAAATCCGTCTGTGTTGGCAAGAAAGCGGCTACACCAAAAAATGGGGAACATTATGCCCCTATGCTTTTATCTATGGCCCCAAACACTACCTTATGGCCTATACGGAGCAAAAACATCAATTTCGCTATATCGGTCTAAATGATATTGTTGACGTCAGAGAAACCGATGACTATTTTATCCGTAGCAGCGATTTTTGCCTAGAAAAACATTGCTGTGAAAATTTTGGCCTGTTTAGCGAAACCGCTTTCGAAAATGAGTGGCTTTTTGACGTGCAGGCTGCCGCCGCTGCCAAAAATTATATTTTTCATCCTCACCAACAGGTTTATGAAAATGCCGACGGCAGTCTTACCGTCCGTTTTAAGGCCGGCGGCGTGCTGGAATTGGATCGATGCCTATACAGCTGGGGGTCTCATGTCAAAGTCGTCAAACCGCACAACTGGAAACAAATGGTCAGAGAGGCCAAAAAGAATGTATGAACCCCAAAAAAAACATCTGTATTCCAAGCTTTCTGGCGGCAAAAAGGAAAACCGACAATACATTTTTTTCGCAAACAACCGCCAACCGCAGCCAGCGCATGACTGATGGCCGTCTTTAAAAAAACAAAGTCAGGAGAAAAAATATGCAAATTTATCAGGTCGGCGGCAGTGTTCGTGATAAACTATGTGGCAGACAACCGCAAGATTACGACTATGTGGTCACCGGCTCCTCACCGGAAGAAATGCTCTCTCTCGGCTTTGTCCGCATCGGCAAAGACTTTCCCGTTTTTCTTCACCCCGAAAGCAAAGAAGAATATGCACTGGCACGCAAAGAGATCAAAACCGGTTGCGGGCATAAAGATTTTCGCTTTATTTTTGACCCCACGGTCACTTTGGAGGAAGATCTCAAACGTCGCGATTTTACCTGCAACGCCATTGCCTATAATCCGCAAAGCGGAGAATACATCGACCCTTTCAATGGGCAGCAAGATATTCAAAAGCGCATTTTAAGACATATTAATGCCCAACATTTTCAGGAAGACCCTTTAAGGATTCTCCGCCTTTGTCGTTTTACCGCTCAACTCGGTTTTACCCCCGCACCGGAAACGCTTGCTCTGGTAACACAGATGACGGCAAGCGGACAACTTTCCCATCTATCTCCGGAACGCATCTGGAAAGAGCTGGAAAAAGCTTTGCATTGTCCGCATTTTCCCAATTTTATCAATGTGGCTCGCCGTTGCGGCGCGCTTAAAATCATCTTGCCGGAAGTGGAACACTTGTGGGCAACGCCCAAACATAACGACAACTGCGGCGACCGCACCTTAGCGGCTCTAAATCAGGCTGCCGATGGCAACGCCCTCGTTCGTTTCGCCATTCTGCTGCAGCTCATGGGCGAAAACCCCGCACAAACGGAAAATGTTTTTTTGTATCAGCAGCATCAACAAAACGCCTCGGAGCTCATCAAAGGAATCTGCCGCCGGCTGAAAATCCCCAACCGCTACCGCGACTTTGCCCTTATTGCCTGCCGGCATTATGGCAAACTGTCGACCGTTTTGGAAACGCAAATTGATATGCTGGTTGATTTCTGCGAAGAACTTATGCACACCGATATAGAAAACTTCGTCGCTGTTTGCCGCGCCGATATGCACAGCCGCAAACAACCGGTTTCTGCCGCACAAACGGCACTTTTTGAAAAAAACGCCCTCCTTATCCGACAGGTAACGGAAATTTTGCAAACCATTCGGGCAACGGATATGCCCAACTGGAAAGATCTGCCCAAAGACCAATCTTTCCACCGTCAATACCGCGCATATCGCATCAACCGAGTACGGAAAATGCTTCACCCCGTTTCTCAATAAAAAGGAGCGGTTTTGCGCCGCTCCTCAAACAACCGTCAATTAAAAGTCCAGTTAAAGCCCAACATCATCCGATAATCGGTTTCGGCGTTTTTCTGATGATCGGGATTAAGCCGCATATCAAACTGCAGCTTAAAGTTCATATCATCGGAAATTACCCGATCATTATAAAGCGAAAATTTATATTCCCGAGAATCCGGCTTGAGGCTGGCACTAAACCGCTCACGGTAAACCGCATCGGAATAATTGTCACGCCCGACGGGCAAGTCAAATTTCAGCTTGCCTCTGCCGATTCTAAGCGGTGAAGATATTTGCAAGCCAATGACATCGGTTTGGTTATAACGATAATGTCCGTCCACGGCAAAACTATCGCTTACCAAACGATCAACCTGCATCAGGTTGGAGGCAAAGCCACCGGCATCGGTCCACCCCTGATAATAGGCACCACTAAAAAACAAGTTTTTCATCGGCGACCATTTTACCGCCAGTCCGGTATAATAAGTATTTGAATCGCCAATATTAAAACCGCCGGTACCATTCATGCCGAGCAGTGCGCCGTCTTCATACAAAAGACCGCTCATGGCCGTTAGCGACAGCTGATCCGTTACATTGTACGTTGCTTCGGTATCAAAACCGTAAACCCGATTATCAAAATCGCGATCATTATTTTCGCGGCTGCCGTCATAAAGCCCGTTTTCGCCGGTGGAAAAACCCATTTCCACGCTCCAGTCGGTCGCCGGACGGTAACGACGATAAAAGCCATAAGCCGAATTCATGGCCATAAACGGATTGGACAAGGCCTTATCAAAATAAGTTTCATGATTATAAAGCGTATTTTCTGTATAATAGAATCCGGTTGTATGTTCAGCTTGCGCATATTCCGCCGACACGGTGCCGATTCCGCTCGGAGAATCTGCCAACACTGCCGGAGCGAAAGAAAAAGCCAGCTGCCTGTTTATTGCCACCTGCCGCTTCGGCTGATAGCGGGAAAAAGCATACAAATCGTTTTTGAAATGGCGCACTCCGCCGTGTGTCATCTTAACAAAAGAAGACATGGGCAGCGCATAGGGACGTTTATACTTATCCAAAGCAACAACGGAACGTTTCATTTTTTCCGTCAGCGCACTCTTAAAAACCGAAGGAACGGTCATGGCCGTTGACCGAACAGACACACTTTGCCCTTGAACGTTGCCATCGGCAGGGAGTTCCATTTCCCCTTGTGGCAAAGATGCTTTTGCCAAATTGATCAGCCCATTTCCGTAAACGGCGTCCACTCCGACATCTCCCAAGTCGTCGGCGGTTTCAAAGATCAGCTTAACCACCTCTTGCGGCTGCATATAGGGATAAGCCCCCATCAAAAAAGCAATGCTGCCGGTAACCACGGGCGCCGCCATGGAGGTGCCGCTCATCATTCCGAGCGTGTCTTCCTTATTGACGGTTGACCAGATATCTGTTCCCGGTGCCGCAATACAATAGTTCTGCGCCACACCACAAGCGTTTGAATAGTCTGCCAATTTATTATCCTTGTCCAGAGCAACAACGGTTACAAACAAGTCTTTAAGACTATCTTTAAACTCCGGAAGCAGCGGCAGCCCGTTCAGAAGCCCCGGTTGGCTCTGACCTTCATTGCCGGCGGCAAAAACGAACACCACATTTTTTTCAACCTGATAGCGCACGCTATCTATATAATCCTCCAGCTGAGGCACATAATTCTGAATGCTGGTTGCGTTGGTTTCAGGCGTCGAATCTATCCCCAAACTAAAATTGATCACCTTTGCCCCCATATCGATAACATCTTTGACCGGTGCATAAACCGACGACATCAAATCCCAGCGTGCTGCGATAATTTGAGCATTTTCAAATGCCACGCCGTGCATACCCGCGCCATTTCTGTCGGCGGCAATAATACCCGCCACATGAGTACCATGCGCGGCATCAGATGTATTGTTTGGGTAAAAAGAAGTTTCGCTGTCTTTTTTCTCGGTCCAGTCATACCCCTCTTCATAAGCAGACGCCCATTTGTCATACTCCTCTTTACTGCCGGTTTTACCTATTCGGGTAATGTATATATGACCGCTGTCCAGTTTCAGATAAGTGACGTTTCTAAGTGTCTGCCCGTCAACTTCATATTTTTTTGCCCATTGCCAACAATTAGTGGTGTTGCCGCTTTTAGAGCAAGGGCCATAGTCATAATTGACACCGCCGATATCTGTATCGGCAAACTCTTTGTGAGCACCATAAACACCGCTGTCAACCACACCGACGGCAACCGGTTCCAGAGAAGAAATCAGCTCACCTTTGTCCGTTTCTGTATAAAAGCGCGCATAAGCATCTGCCGCGCCTATCTGCGGCAGGAAATGACCTTGTTTGTATTCTTCGGTCTGAAAATAGACCGGCTCAACGTTATGGCCGCTTTCAACGTCGCCTTGGTTATCACCTTCGTTGCCGCCTTGATTGCCGCCTTGATTATCCCCTTGATTATCCCCTTGATTACCGCCCTCGTTGCCGGATCCTATATCATTATTTCCTTTAGATCCGCCGCCACCGCTGCCGGCAGCAATGGCCACCGTGCCGCCGATTAAAGCCGCGGCGCCGAGATAAGTCGTCGGCCCCACATTCCACACAAACTTGTCATTTTGAACCGGTCTGACGGCAGCTTCCAAGCGCTTAACGCAGGAATGGGACGTATTGGCACCCATCTGCCGCAACAAGCGGTACGCCTTTTCATCCTTATGTATCATTGCCATACACAGCGCCGTATTGCCGCGATCATCTATCGTGTCCAGCGAATGACCGTTTCTGACCATTTGCGCCAATGCTCGCCGATTTCGAAAATGTGCGTGATGATAAATTGTTTCTGCCAAATTCCCAGTATTGGCAGCCCATGCGTTCTCCGCCGCACAGACAACCGTCAGCAACAGGTACAACACTTTACGGATTTTCATAAAATTTTCCCCAATCCAATTAAATTTTTCTTATCGTAATTGACATTATCATAAATGTCAAAATAATTTCGTCCCCCAATGCTCACTTAAGGTTTAAATTAAAATTAACACCATTATAT